>NZ_JBIDDG010000007.1:0-304332 GCF_043205005.1 Micromonospora sp. NPDC047620
GCGGCGGTGGCGGGGCCGGCGATGGCGCCGCCGGTGAAGGCGAGGCCGGCAGCGGTCAGGGCGGCCTTACGGATCAGATCGGTACGCATGATGAAAGCACCTTTCGATCGGGGGTACGCGGCGCGCACGGGGGAACGGCGTGCCGCGAGAGGGGGATGTCAGAACGGATCGCTCCGGCGGCGGGGCCTGCTCGGGCGTCCGGGGTGTCTCAACGACCCGGGCCGGCGGTGCATTCCGCCGGTCGTTCGGGCCGCCGCGGCGCGGGGGAGTGCCGCGGGTATGCCATGTTCAACGACCCCGGCCGGCCGACGATTCCGCCGCCGGGGTGGTGCCGGCCACCGGACGGGCCGCACGCGATGGCGACATCGGGAGCATATCGGGCGGCGCGAACCGGGCATACGGCACACGCGGGCGCAGGTCGTCGGCGTCGCCGAACCGTCGTCGACAGCCGCCTGGCCGGACGTCGGGCGCACTTGGGGCCGCCGCGCCCGGCGGGTCCGCCACCATGCGGTTGGCGGGCCCGCCGGGGCGTGCGACGTCAGGCGGACGGGACGGGCGCCCCTTCGGGGCCGGGCTGGGTGGGGATCGCGGCCGGAGCCGGCTGCTCCGCCGGCCAGGGCACCTCCGGGTCGGGGTGGAAGGCGATGCCGGCGGTGGACCAGCGCGGGCCGTGCCCGGCCAGCCGGTCGCGGAACCCGGCCCAGTCGTGCGCCGTCCGCGGGGACCAGCCCAGCTCGGCGATCGCGGGCAGCCGGGGGAAGAACATGAACTCGACCTCGGCCCGCGAGGTGACCGACTCGGTCCACAGCGGCGCCTCCACCCCGAGCACCGCGTCGGCGGGGACGCCGGCCACGTGGGCGGCGGGATCCCAGTCGTACGCCCGGCGGACGTCGATCAGGCCCGCCCAGTCGTGCCCGATGGGGGTGTCGGGGGCGTACTTCATGTCGAGGTAGGCGTGGTTGCCGGGGGAGAGGATCAGCCGGGCGCCCCGGCGGACGGCGTCCGCGGTGACCGGGTCCTCGCCTGTCGTCCCCCACCACTGGAGCACCCGCCCGTCGGCGTGCCCGGCGGGCGCGATCTGGTGCCAGCCGACCACCGTCTTTCCGGTGTCGGCGACGATCCGCTGGACGCGCTCGACGAAGGCGGCGTACGCGTCGGGGAGCACCTTGAACGCCTCGTCACCGCCGATGTGCAGCCATGGCCCGGGGGTGAGCGCGGCGATCTCGCCGAGCACGTCGGCGACGAACTCGTACGTCCGCTCGCTGGCCGGGTCGACGTAGCTGAAGCCGACCTCGGTGCCGGTGTACGGCGGCGGCGCGACCCGGTCCGGCGCCAGCTCCCCGTACGCGGTCAGTGCCGCGTGGGTGTGCCCCGGCAGGTCGATCTCCGGCACCACGGTGATGTGCCGCTGCGCCGCGTAGGCCACGATCCGGCGGTAGTCGTCGCGCGTGTAGTGCCCGCCGGGGCCGTCGCCCACCTCGAACGCCCCGCCGACCGTGGCCAGCCGGGGCCACGAGTCGACCGCGATCCGCCAGCCCTGGTCGTCGGTGAGGTGCAGGTGCAGGTGGTTGAGCTTGTAGCGGGCCAGGTGGTCGATCACCCGGAGCACGTCCGGCACGCCGAAGAAGTGCCGGGCCACGTCGAGCATCGCCCCCCGGTAGGCGAACCGGGGGCGGTCGGTGATCGAGCCGCCCGGCAGCGCCCAGCGCTCGGCGACCGGCGTGGGGCTCTCGATCGCCGCCGGCAGGAGCTGCCGCAGCGTCTGCGCGCCGAAGAAGAGCCCGGCCGGGGTGACGGCCTCGATGCGTACCCCGTCGGGTGTCACGTCGAGCCGGTAGCCCTCCGCGCCGAGGTCGTCGGCGTCGACCAGCGTCAGCGCGATGCCGCCGGCCGGAACCGGCCGGGCGGCGTCGGCGACCGGCAGCGGGTAGCCGGTGGCCGGCCGGAGCAGGGCGGCGAGCTGCTCGCCGACGGCCCGGACGGCGTCGTCGGCGCTCACCCGGACGGCCGATTCGGCGGTGAGGACGAAGTCGGCGGCCGGGTCGGGCGCGACCAGCTCGGGGGCGGGCACCACGTCGCCCAGCCGGACCGGGGCGGGCGGGGCGAGCAGGTCGCCGGCGGTCCGGGCCGCCGCCCGGGCCAGCTCGGCGGCGGCGGGCGCGTGGGTCGGCAGGTCGAGGTGCCCGGGCGCCCGGTCGTCCGGCCCGGTGGCGGACGGGTCGAGCGGCTCCGAGGTGGTGGGAACGGATGGCACGGCGATGGCTCCCGGGGGTGTATTCGCGGCTGTTGTGGCAATGGTGAGGTTCACCGAAACGCGTGCCGTCAAGAGTACGAGCGAGAGGCCGGAGTTGCGTGATCGTGCGCGTGGAAGCGTTCCCGAAAGCCGGTACGAACGCGGATAGTCGTGATGGCTGTGCCTATTGTCACCGAACGGCCCCGGGTCACCCGATGTTCGCTTAGCCTTCGCCCACCAGCCGGCATGGCATCGGGATTACCGGTGGTCCGCCCCGGGGTATGGAGCAACTGAACCTTCGTTAAGTGTCGGACCGGCGCGCGTGGGAGGCTCTGGTGGCAGCGCAAGAGACGGTGGAACACAAGTACGTCTACGACTTCGCCGAGGGCAACAAGGACCTGAAGGACCTGCTCGGCGGCAAGGGGGCCAACCTGGCCGAGATGACCAACCTCGGCCTGCCAGTCCCGCCGGGCTTCACCATCACCACCGAGGCCTGCAAGGCGTACCTCGCCACCGGTGAGGAGCCCGACGGGCTGGCCGACCAGATCGCCGCGCACCTGGCGTCGCTGGAGCAGGCGATGGGCAAGCGCCTCGGCGACCCGCAGGACCCGCTGCTCGTCTCCGTCCGCTCCGGGGCCAAGTTCTCCATGCCGGGCATGATGGAGACCGTCCTCAACGTCGGCCTCAACGACCGCAGCGTGGTCGGGCTGAGCGCCCAGGCGGACGGGAACGACCGGTTCGCCTGGGACTCGTACCGCCGACTGATCCAGATGTTCGGCAAGACCGTCTGCGAGGTGCCGGGCGAGGAGTTCGAGCACGCGCTGGACGACGCCAAGCGTGCCAAGGGCACCCGGAACGACCTCGACCTCGACGCGGACGACCTGCGCGGGCTGGTCGACGCGTACAAGAGGATCTTCCTCAAGCACACCGGCCGGGAGTTCCCGCAGGAGCCTCGCGAGCAGCTCGACCTGGCCATCCGCGCGGTCTTCGAGTCGTGGAACGCCGAGCGCGCGGTGGTCTACCGGCGGCAGGAGCGGATCCCGGCCGACCTCGGCACCGCGGTCAACGTGGTGGCGATGGTCTTCGGCAACCTCGGCGCCGACTCCGGCACCGGCGTCGCGTTCACCCGCGACCCGGCCAGCGGCGCGCAGGGCATCTACGGCGACTACCTGGCCAACGCCCAGGGCGAGGACGTGGTCGCCGGCATCCGCAACACCGTGCCGTTGCAGGAGCTGGAGAAGCTCGACAAGAAGTCCTACGACGAGCTGCTCAGTTACATGGCCCGGCTGGAGGGCCACTACAAGGACCTCTGCGACATCGAGTTCACCATCGAGCGCGGCAAGCTCTGGATGCTCCAGACCCGGGTCGGCAAGCGCACCGCCGCGGCTGCCTTCGTCATCGCCGGGCAACTGGTCGACGAGGGCCTGATCGACCTCGACGAGGCGCTGCACCGGGTCAACGGCGCGCAGCTCGCCCAGCTGATGTTCCCGCGCTTCCAGCTCGACCACGAGTTCCAGCCGGTCGCCAAGGGCATCGGCGCCTCCCCGGGCGCGGCGGTGGGCAAGGTCGTCTTCACCTCCGCCCGCGCGGTCGAGCTGGCCGCCGAGGGAGAGGACGTGATCCTGGTCCGCCGGGAGACCAACCCCGACGACCTGAACGGCATGATCGCCGCCAAGGGCATCCTCACCTCGCGGGGCGGCAAGACCAGCCACGCCGCCGTGGTGGCCCGGGGCATGGGCAAGACCTGCGTCTCCGGCGCGGACGAGCTGGACATCAACATCCCGCAGCGGAAGTTCACGGTCGCCGGGCAGACCGTCACCGAGGGCGACGTCGTCAGCATCGACGGCACCACCGGCAAGGTCTACCTCGGCGAGGTGCCGGTCATGCCCTCCGAGGTGGTGCAGTACTTCGAGGGTGAACTCGACCCGGAACAGGCCGACGACGCGCTGGTCAAGGCCGTACACCGGATCATGTCGCACGCCGACGCCGCGCGCCGGCTGGCCGTCCGGACGAACGCCGACACCGCCGCGGACGCCGCCCGGGCCCGGCGCTTCGGTGCGCAGGGCATCGGGCTCTGCCGCACGGAGCACATGTTCCTCGGCGACCGGCGCGAGCTGGTCGAGCGACTGATCCTGGCCCGCGACGAGAAGGAGCGGGAGGCCGCGCTGGGCGCGCTGCTGCCGTTGCAGCGGGCCGACTTCGTGGAGATCTTCCGGGAGATGGACGGGCTGCCGGTCACCGTCCGGCTGATCGACCCGCCGTTGCACGAGTTCCTGCCTCCGCTGGAGCAGCTCGCGGTCAACGTGGCAGTCGCCCAGGAGCGCGGCGAGGACGTGGCCCAGGAGGAGGCGCTGCTCGCCGCCGTCCGCCGCATGCACGAGCAGAACCCGATGCTGGGCCTGCGCGGCGTACGCCTCGGCCTGGTCATCCCCGGCCTGTTCGCGATGCAGGTCCGGGCGATCGTGGAGGCCGCGGTCGAGTGCGCGAAGAGCGGCGTGACGCCGCGCCCGGAGATCATGGTGCCGCTGGTCGGGGCGGTGCAGGAGCTGGAGACGGTCCGCGCCGAGGCCGAGCGGATCATCGCCGAGGTGACCCGGGAGCAGCCGGTCGAGGTGCTGATCGGCACGATGATCGAGGTGCCCCGGGCGGCGCTGACCGCCGGCCAGATCGCCGAGGCGGCGCAGTTCTTCTCCTTCGGCACCAACGACCTGACCCAGATGGGCTGGGGCTTCTCCCGGGACGACGTGGAGGGCGCGTTCTTCTGGCGCTACCTGGAGTTGGGCATCTTCGGCATCTCGCCGTTCGAGTCGATCGACCGGGACGGCGTGGGCCGGCTGGTCCGGATCGCTGCGGAGGAGGGCCGGGCGGCCCGGCCGGAGCTGAAGCTCGGCGTCTGCGGCGAGCACGGCGGCGACCCGGACTCGGTGCACTTCTTCCACGAGGTGGGCCTGGACTACGTGTCCTGCTCGCCCTTCCGGGTGCCCGTCGCCCGGCTGGAGGCCGGCCGCGCCGCGGTGGAGACGGACGGCTCCGACAGCCGCTGACGCGGGGACGTTCGGCAGACCGGCGGCGGACCCGGGGGAGCGGATCCGCCGCCGCTGCCGTGCGGGCGCGACCGCATCGTCGGTCGACTCCCGCGTGGCTCAGATCGGCGGGCGGCGCCAGGTGTGGGGGGTGACGCGCCGGGGCAGGGTGCCCCTGGAGGTGCGGGCCGTGAGCGGGGAGTGCGCCTCCGGCATCGGCGTCACCCCGACCGGCCGGCGGGTGTCCAGCACCGAGCCGGTGCGCCGGGCCACCGCCCGGGCGTCGGCGTGCAACGCCTCCAGGTCGGCGGCGCCGTCGGCGACCAG
This sequence comes from Micromonospora sp. NPDC047620, assembly GCF_043205005.1. Lineage (NCBI taxonomy): Bacteria > Bacillati > Actinomycetota > Actinomycetes > Micromonosporales > Micromonosporaceae > Micromonospora > Micromonospora sp. NPDC047620. The sequence continues at coordinate 5,584 of NZ_JBIDDG010000007.1, forward strand.
CGTCAGCAGGGCGTTGCGCCCGGCCGGGTAGGTGACCACCGCGCCGGCCGCGGTGTGGAGCACCGATTCCCGGAACTCCCCGTGCCGCAGGGTGTCGGCCACCCGGTGGCCGAGGCCGAAACTCGCCGCCGCGAGCGCCGCCAGGTGCGTGGCGTCCGTCGCCGGCAGGTCGCTGGAGATCAGCAGGCCGTCGGTGCCGGCCAGCACCGTGCCCGCCACCTCGGGGCGGCGTAGGCGTAGCCCCTGCAACTCCGTTCCCATCATCGTGTCCGCGTTCACGGGTGTCACTCCCACCGTCGGGCCCTCAGTCTGGTCACGTTCCGCTCCGGGAACGCTACCGCCGGCCATGCCGGACCGAGGTCCCGTAACGGTCGGCGATCGGCCGACAACTCTCGTCTGAACGGAGGTTGCGGGCCCGTCCGGCACGCGCCAGCGGCGAGCCGTTCGGGCCGTCCGGGCGTAACCTGATCGGCATGAGCAGCGCCTGGGAGAGCCTGACCGTCGACGCCCGGGACCCGGCCCGGCTCGCCCGCTGGTGGGCCGAGGCACTGGGCTACCAGGTGGTGGCCGAGCAGCCGGACGGGGTGGAGATCCGCCGGTCCGCCGACCGGCTGCCGGGCATCACCTTCGTGCCCGTCGCCGACGACAAGGAGACCAAGAACCGGCTGCACATCGACCTGCGCCCCGACGACCAGGAGGCCGAGGTCGAGCGGTTGGTCGACATGGGGGCCCGGCACGTCGACATCGGCCAGGGCGACGTCGAGTGGACCGTGCTCGCCGACCCGGAGGGCAACGAGTTCTGCGTGCTGCGGCAGCGTGGGGACTGAGCGTCCGGGGCCGGACGACCCGGACACCGCCCGCCGGGTCGGCGAGCCGCCGAAGGACACCGGGTACGGGCGGTCGGCGTACGAGCGGGACCGGGCCCGGGTGCTGCACTCGGCGGCGTTCCGGCGGCTCGCCGCGAAGACCCAGGTGCACACGGCCGGCACCGACGACTTCCTGCGGACCCGGCTGACCCACTCGCTGGAGGTCGCGCAGATCGCCCGGGAGATGGGCGCCCGGCTGGGCTGCGACCCGGACGTGGTGGACACCGCCGGGCTCGCCCACGACCTCGGTCACCCGCCGTTCGGGCACAACGGCGAGGACGCGCTGGACGAGTTGGCCGCCGGCTGCGGCGGCTTCGAGGGCAACGCGCAGACGCTGCGGGTGCTGACCCGGCTGGAGGCCAAGGTGGTCGCCCCGGACGGCACGTCCGCCGGCCTCAACCTCACCCGCGCCTCGCTCGACGCGGTCAGCAAGTACCCGTGGCCCCGCCGCCCGGGCACCCGGAAGTTCGGGGCGTACGCCGACGACCTGCCCGTCTTCGCCTGGCTGCGGGCCGGCGCCCCGGCCGGCCCGCCCGCGTCCGGCGGCGGCGCTCGACCGGTCGGGGGCGACGCGACCGGCGCGCGGCGCTGCCTGGAGGCGCAGGTGATGGACTGGGCCGACGACGTGGCGTACTCGGTGCACGACGTCGAGGACGGCATCCACGGCGGGTACGTCGCGCTGGGCCCCCTGCTGGACGACCCCGACGAGCGGGCCGCGCTCTGCGCCGACGTCGCGGCCACCTACTCCGGCGAGTCCCCGGCCGACCTCGACGAGGTGCTGCGGGAACTGCTCGACGACCCCGTGCTCGCCCCGCTGGCCGGCTACGACGGCAGCCACCGCGCGCTGGCCGCGCTCAAGGCGACCACCAGCGTGCTGACCGGCCGGTTCGTCTCGACCGTCGTGGCGGCCACCGAGGAGCGGTACGGCCCCGGCCCGCACCGCCGGTACGCCGCCGACCTGGTGGTGCCCCGGCGGATCCGGGCGCGGTGCGCCCTGCTCAAGGGCATCGCACTGCGGTACGTGATGCGCCGCCCCGGCGCCGAGGGCCGCTACCAGCGGCAGCGGGAGGTGCTGGCCGACCTGGTGCACGTCCTGGCCGGCCGGGCGCCGGACGCGCTGGACCCGGTCTTCGCCCCGCTCTGGCGGGCCGCGCCGGACGACGCCGCCCGGCTCCGGGTGGTGATCGACCAGGTCGCCTCGCTGACCGATCCGGCGGCCGTGGCCTGGCACGCGCGGCTGGCGCCCGGCTCCGGGCGCGCTCGGGGTGCGGCCGGCGGAGGGGCGGGAATGGGCGACCCGACGTACTTAGGTTAGCCTAACCAGCATGACGGAGCGCCCGAAGAAGGTCACGTCCGCCCGGGTACTGCGCACCGAGCGGCCCACCCCCCACCTGATCCGGCTCGTGCTCGGCGGGGAGGAGTTGACCGGCCTGCCGGTGGGCGAGTTCACCGACCACTACATCAAGATCGTGTTCCCGGTGCCGGGGGTCGACCACCCGAGCCCGATGAACCTCGCCGCGATCCGCCGTGACCTGCCCAGGGAGCAGTGGCCCCGGCTGCGGGCGTACACGGTGCGGGCCTGGGACGCGCTGGCCGGGGAGCTGACCGTCGACATCGTGCACCACGGCGACGAGGGGCTCGCCGGGCCGTGGGCGGCCGCGCTGCGCCCCGGCGACCCGGTGCACTTCGTCGGCCCCGGCGGCGCGTACGCCCCGAGCCCGGACGCCGACTGGCACCTGCTGGTCGGCGACGAGAGCGCGCTGCCCGCGATCGCCGCCGCCCTGGAGCGGCTGCCGGCCGACGCCCCGGCCGTCGTGTTCGTCGAGGTCGCCGACCCGGCCGAGGAGCAGCGGCTGGCCAGCCCGGGCGCGGTGCGCCTGACCTGGCTGCACCGGGGCGGGCGCCCGGTCGGGGAAGCTCTGGTCGCGGCGGTCCGCGACCTGGAGTTCCCGCCCGGCGAGGTGCACGCCTTCGTCCACGGCGAGGCGACCTGCGTGAAGGAGCTGCGCCGTCTGCTCCGCGTCGAGCGTGGCGTCCCCCGCGACCGGCTCTCCATCTCCGGCTACTGGCGCCGTGGCATGGACGACGAGGGCTGGCGCGCCAGCAAGCCCGACTGGAACCGCCAGGTCGAGGCCGAGGAGTCCGCCGCCGTCCCCGCCTGAGTGGCCCTCCCGGGCACCCCGGGAGCGGGCGTTCGCCCGATATCGCCGTGTGTCGCCCCCGTGCCCAGCAGGATGGGCGGGGGGTGACCATGGGCGAGCAGGTGCGGGACCGGCCGCAGGCCGTGGGCCGGGTCGACCCGGTGGTGCTGGCGCTCAGCGTCGGCGGCGTGCTGGCAGTGGTGGCCTGGGGCGTGCTGGGCCGAAGGTCCCTGGCCGGCTTCGGCGAGTCCGGCCTGGGCTGGGTGATCAGCACCTTCGGCTGGTTCTTCGTGGTGGCCGCCGACGCCTTCCTGGTGCTCTCGGTGGTCATCGCCGCGACGAAGTTCGGCCGGATCCGGCTCGGCGCCGACGAGGACGAACCGGAGTTCAGCACCCTCGCCTGGGTCTCGATGATGTTCAGCACCGGCATGGGGATCGGCCTGGTCTTCTACGCCGTCGCCGAGCCGATCGAGCACTACGCCGCGCCGCCCCCGGCCAGCGGCGTCGCGCCGAACACCGGGGCGGCCGGGTCGGTGGCGATGCAGTACACGCTCTTCCACTGGACGCTGCACCCGTGGGCGATCTACGCGGTGGTGGCGCTCGCGCTGGCGTACTCGACGTTCCGCAAGGGGCGGGAGAACCGCATCTCGGCGGCCTTCCAGCCGCTGCTCGGCGCGCGGGTGGACGGCCCGGTGGGCCGGGCGATCGACCTGCTGGCCGTCTTCGCCACCGTCTTCGGCTCGGCCACCAGCCTCGGCCTCGGCGCCCTCCAGGTCGCCGCCGGGCTGGACCTGGTCACCCCCGTGCCGGACAGCACGGCCGTCGAGTTGGTGGTGATCGCCGCCCTCACCCTGGCCTTCGTCGTCTCCGCCTTCTCCGGCCTGCACAAGGGCATCAAGTGGCTGTCCACCACCAACGTGGTGCTCGCCGTCGCGCTGATGGTCTTCGTGTTCGTGGCCGGCCCGACCATCTACGCGCTGGAGGTGCTGCCCGCGTCGGTCGGCGACTACCTCAGCCACCTGATCACCATGTCCACCCGTACCGGCGCGTTCTCCGACCCGGCCTGGCTGGGCACCTGGACGATCTTCTACTGGGCGTGGTGGATCTCCTGGGCCCCGTTCGTCGGCATCTTCATCGCCCGGATATCCCGGGGCCGCACCGTCCGGCAGTTCGTCGTCGGCGTGCTGCTGGTGCCCAGCGGGGCCAGCGTGGTCTGGTTCGCGGTGATGGGCGGCAGCGCCCTGCGGGTGCAGGCCACCGGCACCCGGGACCTGGTCGCCGACGTCGGCGCGGGCACCGAGCGGGCGCTCTTCGGCCTGCTCGAGGCCCTGCCCCTGGCGGGCCTGACCACCCTGCTGGCGATGGTGCTGGTCGCGCTCTTCTTCGTCACCGGCGCCGACTCCGCCGCGCTGGTGCTCGGCTCGCTGACCTCCCGGGGCGCGTTGCGCCCGCACCGCGCGCTGGTCGTGGTCTGGGGCGTGCTGATCGGCGCGGTGGCCGCGGTGCTGCTGCTGGTCGGCGGGCTGGACGCGCTGCAACAGGCGACCATCCTGGTCGCGCTGCCGTTCGTGGTGGTCATGCTCGGCCTGGCCGTCGCGCTGGTCCGGGACATGGCCCTGGACCCGGCGGTCAACCCGCCGCCCCGGGCCCGCCGCTACGGCCTGGCCGCGGCGATCCGCGCCGCCCGGTCGTACGAGGAGGAGAACCCGCCGCCGGTGCAGCGCTACCTGCGGCGCCGGCCGCGGTGACCGGCGCGGCCCGCCCCGGGGTGACCGGTCGCGCCGGCGGAACCGCCGAGGTGGCGGCGGTGGTCGCCACGCCCGGTGTCCCCCGGCGGCGCGCCGCCGGTCGGGCAGGGCAGGATGTACGGCGAGGGGGTGGCGGACATGGCTGGGCGGATCCGGGACGAGGACATCGCGCTGGTCCGGGAGCGCAGCTCGATCGCCGACGTCATCTCGGAGACGGTGACCCTGAAGTCGGCCGGCGGCGGCAACCTCAAGGGGCTGTGCCCGTTCCACGACGAGAAGAGCCCCTCGTTCAACGTCTCGCCCGCCCGCAACGTCTGGTACTGCTTCGGCTGCGGCGCCGGCGGCGACGCGATCAAGTTCCTGATGGACGCGGAGCACCTCAGCTTCGTCGAGTCGGTGGAGCGGCTCGCCGCCCGGGCCGGGATCCAGCTGCGCTACGTCGAGGGCGACTCCGCCGCGCCGCGGCCGCGCCCGCAGCAGGGGCAGCGGCAGCGCCTCGTCGCCGCGCACGCCGCCGCCGTGGAGTTCTACCGCGCCCAGCTCACCACGGCCGGTGCGCGCCCGGCCCGGGAGTTCCTGGCCCGGCGCGGCTTCGACCGGGCCGCCGCCGAGCGCTACGGCTGCGGGTTCGCCCCGGACGCGTGGGACCTGCTCACCAAGCACCTGCGCCAGCAGGGCTTCACCCACGACGAGCTGGTCACCGGCGGGCTGTCCCGGCCGTCGCGCTCCGGCACGCTGATCGACCGGTTCCGGCGGCGGCTGATGTGGCCGATCCGCGACATCACCGGCGACGTCATCGGCTTCGGCGCCCGCAAGCTCTTCGAGGACGACGACGGCCCGAAGTACCTCAACACCCCCGAGACGCCGATCTACAAGAAGTCGCACGTTCTCTACGGCATCGACCAGGCCAAGCGGGAGATCGCCAAGCAGGGCAAGGTGGTCGTGGTCGAGGGCTACACCGACGTGATGGCCTGTCACCTGGCGGACGTCCCGACGGCGGTGGCGACCTGCGGCACGGCGTTCGGCGCGGACCACATCGGCGTGCTGCGCCGGGTGCTCTTCGACAGCGACGAACGAGCCGGCGAGGTCATCTTCACCTTCGACGGGGACGCCGCCGGCCAGAAGGCCGCGCTGCGGGCCTTCGAGGACGACCAGCGTTTCGTCGGGCGCACCTTCATCGCGGTCAGCCCCGACAACATGGACCCGTGCGACCTGCGCCTGGCCAAGGGCGACATGGCGGTCCGCGACCTGGTCGCCCGCCGCGAGCCGCTGGTCGACTTCGCGCTGCGGCACGTCATCAGCCGGTACGACCTCGACACCGTCGACGGTCGGGTGGAGGCGATGCGCCGGGCCGCGCCGCTGGTGGCCAAGATCAAGGACCGGGAGAAGCGCCCGGAGTACGTCCGCAAGCTCGCCGGCGACCTCGGCATGGAGATCGAGCCGGTGCAGCGGGCCGTGCTGGCCGCCGCGTCCGCCCCGCCCGGTCGGGACACCCCGCCGCCGGCCCGCCCCGCCCCGGCCGAGCCGGTCGTCGACAACCCGCAGTCGATGGTCGAGCGGGAGGCGCTGAAGCTCGCGCTCCAGGAGCCGGTGCTGGCCGGGCCGATGTTCGACGCGGTCGAGGCGTCGGAGTACCGCCACCCCGTGCACGTGGCGGTGCGGGCGGCCGTCGCGGCCGTCGGCGGGGCCGCCACGGCGACCGGCGGCGCGGTCTGGATCGAGTCCGTCCGCGACGCCTGCGAGGACCTCGCGGCCCGGGCGCTCGTCGGCGAGCTGGCCGTGGAGCCGCTGCGCATCGACGGCGAACCCGACCCGCGCTACGTCTCGGTCACGATCGCCCGGTTGCAGTGGGGCTCGGTGACCAGCCGGATCAGGGACCTGAAGTCCCGGATCCAGCGGATCAACCCGGTCAACAACAAGGACGAGTACTTCGCCGCCTTCGGCGAGCTGCTCTCGCTGGAGCAGCACGCCCGGGCATTGCGCGAGCAGGCCGCGGGAGGACTGTAGATGGGACTGTTCCGCCGCAGGCCGAAGCTGCCACCGGCCGCCCGGCCGCCGCTGGCCCCCGACGAGCGGGTGCTCGCCTGGGCCGCGGCCGGCAACGGCGAGGGCGACGGCGTGGTGGTAGCCAGCAACCTCGGGCTCTGGCTGCCCGGCCGGGCGCACCGGCTGGGCTGGCACGACATCCTCAAGGCGGTCTGGTCCGGCCGGGAACTCACCGTCACGCCGGCCGAGCGGATCGCCGAGCGCGACGGCTACCTGGTGGTGGCCGACTGCCCGGCCGAGACCTACCTGCTGCTCGACCCGGGCGAGCTGCCGCACCAGGTGCGGGAACGGGTCACCCGCTCGGTGGCGTACACCCGGCACCACCCGGTGCCCGGCGGTGCCGGCCGGGTCGCCGCGCGCCGGGCGCCGGGCGTGGACGGCCTCACCTGGACGGTCCGCCTCGACCCCGGCACCCCGGCGGACGACCCCGACGTGCTCGCCGAGACCGACCGCCTCGTCGCCGCCGCCCGCGCCGCCACCACCCCGGCGGACGCCTGACCGGCGCCGGTCACCCGCCCCGGTAGAAGCGGGCCGCCCCGGGGTGCAGCGGGATCGGGTCGGTGCCGGCGGCGCTCCGCCGGGTGAAGTTGCCGCCCTCCGGGTGCACGTCGACCAGGTCGGCCTGGTAGGTGAAGAGCAGCCGGGTCAGGTCGTACGCCAACTGGTCGGGCATGTCGGCGCCGACCAGGATCACGTTCGCCACCGTGACGGTCGGCGTGGCGCTCGTGGTGCCGTAGACCTCCTTCGGCAGCTCGGCGGTGGTGTAGACCGAGCCGTGCCGGGCGCCGAGCGGCTCGATGAGGTCGGCGATCGGCAGCAGCGCGAACGTCCCCGGGGCGCTGGAGAGCAGGTCGGCGATGCCCGGCGTGGGCAGGCCCCCGGAGAAGAACATCGCGTCGAGCGTGCCGGCCCGCATCCGCTTGACCGTCTCCGGCAGGGACAGCGTGGCCCGGCGGACGTCCCGGTCCGGGTCGAGGCCGGCCGCCGCCAGCAGGCGCCCGGCGATGATGTCGGTGCCGGACTTCGGTGAGCCGGTGGACACCCGCTTGCCGCGCAGCCCCGACAGGGCGGTGATCTTCGCGTCGGCCCGGACGATCACGTGGGTGTAGTTGCTGTAGACCCGGGCCAGCGCCCGGACGGGCTGGGGCTGGCCCTCGAAGGCCCCGCGCCCCTGCACCGCGTCCGCGGCCGTGTCGGCGAGGCTGAACGCGATCTCCATGTCGCCGCTGGCCAGCCGGTTGATGTTCTCCACCGACGCCCCGGTCGGCTCGGCCCGGGCCTCGTAGCCGGGCAGGTGGCGGCTGATCACGTCCGCGTAGCCGCCGCCGAGCTGATAGTAGACGCCGGTGGTGTTACCGGTGGCGAGGAAGATGCGACCGCCGTGCCAGGGCTCCGGCCCGGCCTCGGACGTGCCGCAGCCGGCGGCGAGCAGGGCCGCCAGCAGGGCCGCCAACAGCCGTCGGGGCCGTCCGGTCACGCCCGGACCGCCGGCTCCAGCGCCTCCGCCACCCGCTGGACCAGCATGGCGGTCTCGTAGCCGATCTGGCCCAGGTCGCAGCCGGGCGCGGCCAGCACCCCGACGAGCGCGCGCTCGCCCACCGCCATCACCAGCATCACCCCGCCGTCCATGTCGACGATCTGCTGGCGTACCCGGCCGGCGGACATCAGCCGCGCGGCGCCGACCGTCAGGCTGGCCAGGCCGCTGATCACGGCGGCGAGCTGGTCCACCTGGTCCGGCGCGAGATCGGGGGAGGCCGCCAGCCGCAGCCCGTCGCCGGAGACGGCGAGGGCGTGCGACACGTCCGGCACCTGCTCGGCGAAGTTGGCCAGCAGCCAGTCGAGGCCGGCGCTCGCGGATGGGGTCATGGGGTTCTCCTGGGGGGTGTCGTCTGCTGGGTACGTCGCGTCGCGGCGGCGACGCCCTCGGCGAGCGCGGACAGCCGGGAGCGCACCAGCTCGGGGTCGAGCAGGTCGTCCTTCGGCGGCGGCGCGGGGGCGTCGTGCAGTGCGGCCGGGAGTTGGCCGCCCCGGGTGCGGCGGGGCAGCCCGACCCCGGTGGTGGAGGCCGGCGCCGGGCCCGGCGGGGGCGGCGCGGGGACGGAGAGCGGCGGGGGCGGCGCGGCGGCGGGGCCGGCCGGCCGCGCCTTGAGCACCGGGAGCGCGACCGTCGGCGCGCGGTGGATGCCGGCCATGTCGGGCAGGGCGGCCGGGTCACCCGACTCGCCCGGCCGGGCGCCGGTCGACACGGGCGGGACGGCCCGGGTGGACGGTGGCCGGAACCAGGGGGCCGCGGCGGCGGGCTCCGGCGTCCGCCGTTGCGGGGCGGGCCGCGGGGCGACCGACTCGACCCGGGTCAGCGCCGACTCCGGGATGTCCACCTGCGCGACAGTGCCCGCGCCGGTGGCGTACAGGTGCACCCGCACGCCGTGCCGGGCCGCCAGGTGGGACACCACGTGCAGGCCCATGCTGCCGGCGGCGGCGCTGGAGAGCATCGCGGGGACGCGCAGCCGCTCGTTGATCGCGGCGAGCCGGCCGTCGCTGATCCCGATGCCCCGGTCGTGCACGCGCAGCGTGAGCCCGTCGACGGTGCGCCGGCCGTCGACGTGCACCGGCGCGTCCGGCGGCGAGTAGACGGTGGCGTTCTCCAGCAGCTCGGCGAGGAGGTGGACCAGGTTGCCGACGGCGTCGCCGTGCACCGCGGCGGTGGGCACGTCGACCTCCACCCGGGGATACTCCTCGATCTCCGAGGCGGCCGCCCGGATAACGTCGGCCAGCAGGTGGGCGCCCTCGTGCGCTCTGCCGGGCTCGCCGCCGGCGAGGACCAGCAGGTTCTCCCCGTTGCGCCGCATCCGGGCGGCGAGGTGGTCCAGCGCGAAGAGCCGGGCCAGGGCGTCGGGGTCGGTCTCCTCGCGTTCGAACTCGTCGAGCAGGCGCAGCTGCCGGGTGATCAGGGTGCGGATCCGCCGGGCCAGCGCCTCGACCATCCGGGTCACGTCCATCCGCAGCTCGGCCTGCTCGCCGGCCAGCCGCAGCGCGGCCCGGTTCACCGTGTCGAACGCCTGGGCGACCTGGGCGACCTCGTCCCGGCCCTGCCGGATGCCGGCCGTGAGCCGGGTGGCCGCGCCCTCGGTCTGCGTACCGTCGCCGGCCGCGATCGCGGTGATCCGCTCCGGCAGCTCGCGGTGGGCCATGGTGAGCGCCGCGACCCGCAGCCGGCGCAGCCGGCGGCTGGTGCGCACGGCGAGCAGCGCGGCGGCGGTCAGCGACGCCAGCGCGACGGCGGTGGTCGCGCCGCCGGTGACCAGGGCCCGCCGCCGCGCGTCCCGGGCCAGGCCGGCGGCCTGGCGGTCGAGTTCCTCGGACAGCTCCCGGCCGAGCAGGTTGTACCGGCGGATGGCGCCGCTCTGGGCCACGTACCAGGCGTCGCCGTCGGTCCGCAGCCCGCCCGGTTCGGTCTCCGCGTTGAGCGCGCTGTCCCGCATCCGCCGCGCCGTGGAGACGTCGGTGCCGGTCACCAGCCGGGCGTACGCGTCCGCCGACCGCCCGCCGGCGATCCGGGAGAACTCGGCCTGGCGCTGCTCCTGCGCGCCGCGCAACTGGCCGAGGCGGACCAGTTCCCCGTCCGCCAGCGCGCCCCGCACGAAGACGGTGCGGAGCAGGTCGCGTTCCAGGGCGGCGAGGTGTTCCTGGGCGGCCACCGCCGCCACCTCCCGGGCCCCGTTGGCCAGGTCCCGGTCGCGGACCTGTGCCGGCAGCGCGTCGGCGACGGCGAGCAGCGACTCGACCAGCGCCAGGTAGGTCGGGTCGGCGGTGGTGGCGTTGAGTGCGGCCTGGCGGGCCGGGGCGAGCTGGCCGAGCTGCGCGTCGGCGCCGTCGAGCACCTGGCCGAGGTCCGGGGCGGCCCGGCGGGCGTCCCGGCTGGCGCCGCGGTAACGCTCCACGGAGGTGTCGACCCGCCGCCGCTGCGCCTCGACGAGGGGACGGCCGGTCGAGCCGCCCCGCTGGCGCAGGGCCGCCGTCTCGCCGAGTTCCCGCTCCAGCTCGTGCACCAGGCGCACGGTGGCCGTCGCGGTGCCGGCGAGCACCCGGGCGCGGTCCGCGTCGGCGGAGGCGTCCAGCGCGGTGGCGGTCTGGGCGGTCCCCAGCACCACAAGACCGACCGTGGCCACCAGGATCGGCGCGAGCAGCTGGGTGCGTACCGACCACAGCCGGTCGGTGTGGTCGGTGGGCCGGTGCCGGCGCACGCGGGCGGGGTCGGGAAGCGACACTCGGGCCTTCCGGGGTGGGTCGGGAGGGTGCCGGGCCCGGGCGGGACGCCCCGGACCCGGCACCGACGGGTCAGCTCGCGCCGAGGTCCTGCAACGCCTTGGCCGCGCCGCGGTGCAGCGGCACGGGGTCGGTCTTGCGGGCGGTGTCGAGGCTGATGCCCTTGGCCGCCGGGTTGGCCTGGGCCAGCGCGTCCTTCCTGTCGAACACCGTCCGGGTGATCGCGCAGGCCACGTTCGCGTTGAGGTCCTTGCGGACCAGCAGCACGTTCGGCACCACGATGGTCGGGGTGTCCGCCGACGTCTTGTAGACGTCCGCCTTGATGGTCCCCGCCTGGTACGCCGGGTTGAGCTCGGCCATCTTGGGCAGCAGCGGGCTGATGTCGAGGAACTTCACCTTGTCGCCGGCCGTGGTGAACAGGTCGGTCACGCCGCCCGTGGGCACCCCGCCCGACCAGAAGAAGCCGTCGATGCTGCCGTCCTTGACGCCCTCGACGGTCTTGGTCAGGTCGAGCCGCTGCGCCTGGATGTCCTTGGCCGGGTCGAGGCCGGCGGCCCCCAGCAGACGGTTGGCGATGACCTCGGTGCCGGACTTGGGGGAGCCCGTCGAGATCTTCTTGCCCTTCATGTCGGCGACCGAGTTGATCCCCGCGTCGGCCCGGACGACGACCTGCGTGTAGTTGTCGTAGATCCGGGCGAGCGCCTCGACCGGCTGCGGGGCGGTGAAGCTGCCCTTGCCCTGCACCGCGTTGACCGCCGTGTCGAACAGCGAGAAGGCCACGTCGTACTGGCCGCCGACGAGCTGCTCGACGTTCTGCACCGACGCGCCGGTCTCGGCGGCGGTGCCGCTCAGCTTGCCGTCGGTCGCCCCGGAGAGCTGGCCGGCGAGGGCGTTGCCGACCACGTAGTAGACGCCGGTGGCGTTGCCGGTGGCGATGCCGACGCGGGTGCTCTCGGTGACCTTGCAGGTGATCTCGCTGGCGGCGTCGTCCTTGGTGGCGCCGTCCTGACGCCCCCCGCAACCGGCGGCGCCCGCCGCGACGAGCGCCAGCGTGCCCACCCCCGCGGCGATCCGCACGTTGATCCGTCTCACTGTTTCTCCTCCCCATGGGTGACCGTTGCACCTGCTGACGGCACGCCGGTCGGGCCGGCGGTGCCGCGTCTGACGAGCACACCCGCCACCATGACGGCAGCCAGGGCGGCGCCGACGGCGACGGGTACGGGTTCGAGCCAGAGCAGCGTCAGCCCGGCGAGCGCGCCGAGGATCCGCTCCGGCGTGCCGGCCGGGCCGACGCCGGGCAGCCAGCCGCCCGCCGCCACCGCCAGCACGGCGACGCTGAGGGCGGCCACCGCCCCCGCCACGGCGATCCGCTGCGCGCCCCCGATGCCGAGCAGCCCGAGGCCCGTCGGCGTGACCACGAAGGCGAGCGGGATGAGGTAGGCCGGCAGGGCGTACCGCAGGGTCTGCCACATGGTCGGCACCAGCCGGCCGCCGGTCACGGCGGCGGCGGCCACGGCGGCGAGCGCGGTCGGCGGGGAGGCCTCGGACAGGACCGCGAAGTAGAAGACGAACATCGCCGCGGCCGGCGCGGTGACGCCCAGGTCCAGCAGGGCCGGACCGATGATCACCCAGCCGATCACGAAGGACGCGGTGACCGGCACGGCCAGCCCGAGCAGGGTGAGGGCGACGGCGGCGAGCAGCGCGGTGAGCGCCAGCACCACGGCCGGATCCGAGCTGACGGCCTTGGCCCCGCTGACCAGCAGCGCCGCGGCCTGCGGACCGAGGCCGGTCTTGGTGGTGGTGGCGGTGATGATGCCCGCCGCGGCGCAGACCGCGCTGACCGCGAGCACCCCGCGCACGCCGGCGCTCAGCGCGGCCAGCAGCCGGGCCGGGGTGAGTCGGTGCCGCCGGTCCAGGAAGGACAGCACCGCGGCCAGGACGGTGGCCACCACGACGGCCCGGGTCGCGGAGAAGCCGACGGCCAGCAGCACGACGATCGCGAGCAGCGACAGGAAGTGGTAGCCGAACCGGCCCAGCAGCCGCCACGGGGAGGCGGTGTCGAGCACCACCGGGCGCACCCCCGAGCGCCGGGCGTCGATCTCGACCGCGAGCAGGATGCCGAGGTAGTACAGCACCGTCGGGACGGCGGCCCAGCCGAGCACCTGGAGGTACGACACGCCCAGGTACTCGGCGATGATGAAGGCCGCCGCGCCGAGGGTGGGCGGGGACAGGATGGCCCCGACGCCGGCCGCGGCGAGCATGCCGCCCGCGCGCTCCGGCGGGTAGCCGGCCCGGCGCAGGACGGGCCAGGTGACCGCGCCGATGCTGACCGTCGTCGCCGCGCCCGAGCCGGAGACGGTGCCGAGCAGGAAGCCCGAGGCGACGGCCGTGCGGCCGGCCGCCGTCCGGGAGCGCCGGAAGGCGGCGGCGGACAGCTCCACGAAGAACCGCCCGGCTCCGGAGAGGTCCAGCACCGCGCCGTAGATGGTGAACAGCACGATGTACGTCGCCGCGACGTCGAGCGGGGTGCCGTAGAAGCCGCTGTCGGAGTTGTAGAAGGCGTCGACGAGCTGCCCGAAGTCGAGGCCGGCGTGGGCCACCGGCCAGGACTGGGGCAGCAGCCCGCCGTAGTAGCCGTAGCCGAGGAAGACCAGGCAGACGGCCGGCAGGATCCACCCGGTGGTGCGCCGGCACGCCTCCAGCAGCAGGAGCAGCAACACGGTGCCCATGGCCACGTCGACCCCGACCAGCAGGCCCTGCCGGTCGAGGAAGGCGTCGTACCCGCCGCCGCCGTCGCCGAGGGGGACCGGCAGCACCGGGTAGAGGCAGCTCACCAGCGCCGCGGCGGCCAGCACCCAGTCGACCACGGTCGGGCCCCCGCCCTCGTCGCGGTCGCCGGTGTCGGGCCGGCTGTCCCCGTCCGCTCGTCGGGCCCCGCGCCGCAGCCGCTCGGGCAGCCGCAGGTCCGCCGGGTACGCCAGGAAGACGACCGGCAGGACGCCGGCCAGGAAGATGACGAGGTAGAACTTGCTGCCCTGCGAAAGCGGGCTGAACACCTGCCAGAGAGCGAGCAGCGCGATCGCGAGCGTGGTGCCGGTGATCAGGACGGCGACCGGCCCGGAGAGGACCCGTACCGGCTTCTCGTCCTCGAACTGGGCGGCGAGGTCGCGCGGATCGGCGCCGGCGGGATCCGTCTTGTCGGGCGGTTCCGGCGGCAGCGGCATCGGGGCCTCGTCCACGGTGGATCCCGGGCCCACGGAAGGTGGCTGTGGGGCGGGATCGCCGGAAGAACGTACTGGTGACACGAGGGGGCACGATACGCGAATTGCATACCTTAGGGAATATTGCCGACCATGATTGCAGTCGGTAATGGTGGCGAGTGGACAATTACGCAGAGACACTGCGGTTGTGGTCGCCTTTTGATCGGAATGTGAACCGAAACTGGCGACAATGCGGAATGTCCGGCGGCGATTGAATCCATCTTGTCCACTATGGTCCCGACAACGCCCTCCAGTTCCTCCGCCCCGTCCACCGGCCGACGCGGGCACGCCCGCCCCGGCGGCACCGCTGCGGAGAGTAGTGTCGTCGCTCTCCGTGCGCCCGGTCGGCCGATCCGGCCGCCGAGGGGTCCCCTACCTGGCCACCGCCCCTGTCGGGGCCGCCGCCCCCTGTCGGGCCGAGCGGCGGCGGGGACGCGCCCCCGTCGGCCCGCGGCGCGTCCCGGTGGCGGGGTCGCGCGTCCCGCCCCGACAAACCGGTGGGACGTGTCGGACCGGGCGGTTAGGGTCGGGCGGTGACCACGCCTCAGCCACTCATCCGGGCGCGGGGGCTGGTGAAGCGGTTCGGCGACTTCACCGCCGTCGACGGCATCGACGTCGAGGTGCGCGCCGGTGAGGCCTTCGGCTTCCTGGGGCCCAACGGCGCCGGCAAGTCCTCCACCATGCGGATGGTCGGGTGCATCTCCCCGCCCAGCGGCGGCGAGCTGCGCATCCTCGACATGGATCCCGTCCGCGACGGGCCGGCCATCCGGGCCCGGCTCGGCGTCTGCCCCCAGCTCGACAACCTCGACCCGGAGCTGACGGTCCGGGAAAACCTCACGACCTACGCGCGCTACTTCGGCATCCCCCGCCGGGTGGCCCGGGCGCGCTCCGCCGAGCTGCTCGACTTCGTCCAGCTCACCGAGCGGGCCGACAGCAAGGTCGAGCCGCTCTCCGGGGGCATGAAGCGGCGGTTGACCATCGCCCGCGCGCTGGTCAACGAGCCCGAGATCGTGCTGCTGGACGAGCCGACGACCGGCCTCGACCCGCAGGCCCGGCACCTGGTGTGGGAGCGGCTGTTCCGGCTCAAGCAGCAGGGCGTCACGCTGGTGCTCACCACGCACTACATGGACGAGGCGGAGCAGCTCTGCGACCGCCTGGTCGTGATGGACGGCGGCCGGATCGTCGCCGAGGGCTCGCCCCGCGCGCTGATCGAGCGGCACTCCACCCGGGAGGTGGTGGAGCTGCGATTCGCCGCCGAGTCGCAGGAGGCGTTCGCCGGCAAGCTCGACGGCCTGGGGGAGCGGGTCGAGGTGCTGCCCGACCGGATCCTGCTCTACGTCCCCGACGGCGACGCGGCCGTGGCCGAGGTCAGCGCGCTGGGCCTGCACCCCGCCAACGTGCTGGTCCGGCGCAGCAGTCTGGAAGACGTCTTCCTCCACCTCACCGGCCGCACCCTGGTCGACTGAGTCGCGCACGTCCACCGGCTGCGCGGGGGCGTCAGCGTCCTGCGACTCGTTCCGTAGCATCGGCGGGCCGGCGGCGCGCTGCCCGCCGGGAGACGAGCACGGGGGTCACATGTCGAGGTTGGAGTTCCAGTCCCGCCACCAGGCCGGGCTGGGCGCGCTCTACCTGGGGGTCTTCGCCACCATCTGGTTCAGCGTGCCGGCCACCGACCAACCGCTGCGGACCCTGCTCGTCGTCGCCAGCGGCGCGGCGCTGCTCACCGCGGTGGCCGGAGCGGTCGTGGTGGCCCGGAGCCGGAGGGCGGTCGTCGCCGCCCGGGACCGCGCCGCCGACCGCCGTTACCTGCTGATCGTCGTCGCCGAGTTCGCCGCCGCCGGGCTGGGTGCTGCCGTGCTCGGTCTCGCCGGCTGGTCGGAGTTCATCCCGGTGCTGGTCTGCGCCGTGGTGGGGCTGCACTTCTTCCCCCTCGTGCCGGTGCTGCGCGACCCGCTGCTGCGGCCCCTCGGCGTCGCCATGTGCGCCGTCGCGCTGGCCGGGCTGGTCACCGCGCTCACCTCGGGGGTGGCGGCGGGCCTGGTCGTCGGCACCGGCGCCGGGCTGCTGCTGCTCGGCTCCGCGGTGCTGTCGCTGCTGCGGGCGGTCCGCGGCTGAGCGGCCCGCGCCCGGCCCTGCGGTGCCACCCGAGCTGAGCCGATCGGCCGTGCTGGTCATCGCGCCCTCGCCCAGCTCAGGAAGCGGTCGGCCAGCCCCGTCCGGCACGACCTGCCCGTTCAGGTCGGCCAGGTCGCCCGTGGCCTCGTACATCAGGGTGCCGAGGTAGATCAGCAGGCCCGTCCGGTTCTCGCGGTACTCGCCGAGCAGCGCCAGCCGGGCCGGGGAGCAGGGCCACGCGGCGCCGCACACCCGGCAGCGCCAGGACGGGCGCGCCGCGACGTGCGGGCGGTAGCGCGGCATCAGCGCGGGCCCTCCCCGGCCCGGCGCGGCGACGGTAGCCAGTGGCCGCCGTTCGCCCGCCACTCCTGCGCCCGGGTCAGCTGCCCCGGGCGTCCCGGGCCATCGGTCGGGAAGACCTCCGTCGGCGCGGTCGCCCACGCCGGTCGCGTGTTGGGCGTACGCCGGGGGAGCATGGCGGGTGGCGTCGAGCGCCGGCAGCGCCAGAACCTGAGTCGCATGCGGTGAGCCTCCGTCGAAGGTGGGAAGGGGGCGCCCCGGACCTCGTTGTCTCCGGGCGCCCCCGGCCTGGTTCCGCCCGCCGTCCGATCCCGTGAGCGGTTCCGCTGCGTGACAGTCTGGTGATGACCCGACTACGGTGGGAGATCCCGCGCGCCGACGACCAGGGCGTACGGCGGCCGTTCCCTGGCGGTACGAGGATGTACGGAGGCTGTCCGTGGAACGCTCGTCCATGCTGGACCACTTCGCGGAGGAGTTGCGGCTCGCCCGCGCCACCGGTGGCATGTCCCAGACCGCGCTGGCCGAGGCGCTGAGCTATTCGGGCGCCCTGGTCGCCAAGGTGGAGACGTGCGAGCGCCGGCCGAGCCTCGACTTCGCCCGCCGCTGCGACACCGCGTTCGGGGCGGACGGGCGCTTCGAGCGCATCCAGCGACGGATCAGCCGGGAGACCGTGGTGCCCTGGTTCCGCGACTGGCCCGGCATCGAGGACGAGGCGACAGCGCTGCGTTCGTTCGAGCCGCTCTATGTGCCCGGCCTGTTGCAGACCGAGGCATACGCCCGCGCCATCCACGCCGGCGGCGGGCTGTTCGCTCCAGACGAGATCGAGCAGCAGGTGGCGACCCGGTTGGACCGCCAGGCGCTGCTGACCCGCGACCGCCCCCCGCTGCTCAGCGTGGTCATCGACGAGTACGTGCTGCGCCGCCGCATCGGCGGGCCGGAGGTGATGCGCGAGCAGTTGCTTCATCTGGTGAAGCTGGGCTCTACGCTGCCTCGGGTCCGAATCCAGGTCGTGCCGCTCTCCGCCGGAGCTTACGCTGGGCTCGGCGGCCCCTTCGTGATCGCCACCTTGCCGGGTGGGGAGAACGTCGTCTACGTGGAGGGGCAACTCCACGGGCAGGTGATTGACCGTCCCGAGTACGTGCGGCAGGTGGTCGAGGTCTGGGAGTCGATCCGTGGTGAGGCACTATCTCAGCAGCAGTCCCTCGATCTGATAGCGGAAGTGGCGGAGACATGGACCTGATCGGCGCCCGGTGGCGCAAGAGCATCCGCAGCAACGGCCAGGGCGGCAACTGCGTGGAGGTGGCCGACAACCTGCCCGGCGTGGTGGCCGTACGCGATTCCAAGGACCCGAGCGGTCCGGTGTTGGCCTTCGACCCCGCCGCCTGGCGGACGTTCGTCTCAGGCGTCGCCCGGCGGTAGCTCGCCCACCACGGCCACCTGCCGGGTCCCCGCGCGGCCAGCCTGGACGGCGTGTTCCCGCACGCCGCCGCTCTTACCCCGCACTACGGGCGCCGGTTCGGGCGGCCGGCGGCGGAGCGATCGCCGGTCAGCCGGCGATGAGCAGCCCGACGCCGGCCAGCAGGGTCGCGGTGAGCACGGCGGCGAGAGTGGCGGCGCGACGGCGGGCGTGCGTGCCGCCGATCAGCTTCAGGGCGAGGGCGAGCGGGCCGATGGGCTGCATGGCGCGAGGTCCTTTCGGGCTGGTGGCGGCGATCCGGACGGCAGCGCCGAGGGTGCCCGCAGCGAGCCGGAGGGGGGACATGCCGAGTTCGGCGGCGCCGTGCACGTCGGCCTGCCACTGTTCGAGATGACGGGCGCGGGAAGGGCCGGGGAGCAGCGCCGCGGCGCAGCGCACGAGGACGAGCGCGGCCCGGACGGGCGTCATCGTGCCTCCCGTAGTCGGGCCGGGCGGTGGTGCGCCGCCCGGGTGTCGGCCCGGGCGCAGACCCGCCGGGCGGCCACCGCTCCGTCGGCGGTGAGCTGGTACATCCGCCGTCGTGGGCCGCGGCGGTCGGTCTCGTCCTCCCAGTGCGAGGTCACCCAGCCGTTGCGCTCCAACCGTTCCAACAGCGGGTAGACGCTGCCGGACGGGCGCCCGGTGACCTTGATGATCTCCAGCCCCCAGCGTGGCCGGTCGCTGTCGACCAGCACCCGCAGGACGTCGACCGTCGCCGCACCGATGCGTCCGAGTGGCTCCACGAGGTTAGGCTACCTATGTAGATTAAGCCTGTCCAGGGAACGGAGGGACCCCGCTCGGAGCGGAAACTGCCACGACAGGTGCGTACGCCGGTCGTAGGGTGGCTGCGGCCTGTCGTACCCCCGGGGTAGGAAGGCCGTGGTGAACGGGGGTGGTCGCGTGAGCGTGGCGCAACAGGCGCGGGAGCGGGCGCGGCCGTCGCTGCCACGCGTGCCGGCGCTGGCGGTGCTGGCGCACTACCTGGTCGGCTACCGGCGCACCTGGCGGGCCGGCGTCTTCTCGTCGTTCCTGCTGCCGGTGCTGACCGTGCTGGGGTTCGGGGTCGGCGTCGGGGCCTACATCGACCAGGGCGTCGGCGGGGTGCGTTACCTCGAGTGGATCGTGCCCGGCCTGATCGCGTCGACCGCCCTCCAGACGGCGATCGGCGAGTCGACCTGGCCGGTGTTCAGCAACTTCCAGTGGATCAAGACCTACTTCGCGCAGAGCGCCGCGCCGCTGCGGGTGGGCGACATCCTCAGCGGGCACCTGGCGTTCGTGCTGTTCCGGGTGCTCACCACCAGCGCGGCGTTCCTGCTGGTGATGACGCTGTTCGGGGCGCTGCGCTCGCCGTGGGCGGTGGCCACGCTGCCGGTGGTGGCGCTGCTCGGCCTCGCCGTCGCCGCCCCGACCTTCGCGTACGCGTCGGTGGTGTCCACCGACAGTTGGCTGGCGATGCTGCTCCGCTTCGCGGTGATCCCGATGACGCTGTTCGCCGGCGTGTTCTTCCCCGTCGAGTCGCTGCCCACGGCGCTGCGCTGGCTGGCGTACGCGACTCCGCTGTGGCACGGCGTCGACCTGTGCCGGGCGGCGACGCTCGGCGTCGCTCCGCAGTGGTCGGTCGCCGGCCACCTGCTCTACCTCGCGGCCTGGGCGGTCGCCGGCTGGATGCTGGCCCGCCGCGCGTTCCGCCGCCGGCTCGTCGTCTAGGAGGGGTGCTGTGGTCAGTCTCGTCCTGCCCCGGCTGGTCGACGTCGCCGCGGCGACCCGCCGGTCGACGTCGGTGGCCGAGCGCAACGTCGCGGCCCTGAAGTCCGTCTACTGGCTGCTGCTCGTCTCCGGCTTCGTGGAGCCGCTGCTCTACCTGCTCTCCATCGGCGTCGGGGTGGGCGCGCTGGTCGGCGACCTCACGCTGCCCGGCGGCCAGGTCGTCACGTACGCGGCGTTCGTCGCGCCGGCCATGCTCGCCTCGTCGGCGATGACCGGAGCGCTGTCGGAGACGACGTTCAACTTCTTCGGCAAGATGAAGTACATGAAGCTGTACGACGGGGTGATCGCCACCCCGGTGCAGCCGTTCGAGATCGCCCTCGGGGAGTTGGGCTGGGCGATGCTGCGGGGCGGGTCCTACTCGGCCGCGTTCCTCGTGGTGATGGTGGGGATGGACCTGACCACCGTGGCCCGGGCCCTGGTCGCCTTCCCGGCGGCGGTGCTGGTCGGCTTCGCCTTCGGCGCGCTCGGCATGACGATCTCCACCTTCATGCGCAGTTGGCAGGACTTCGACCTGATGGGCTCGGCCCAGTTCACCCTCTTCCTCTTCTCCGGCACGTTCGTCCCCGCCGAGGCGTACCCGTCCCTGCTGCGCTGGGTGGTCGAGGTGACCCCGCTCTACCGCGCGGTGCACCTGATCCGTGGCGTCTCCGTGGGCACGGCCGGCTGGGCGTGGGTGCTCGACGTGCTCTACCTGCTCGCGGTGCTGGTTGTCGGCCTGCTGGTCGCTTCGCGCCGGATGGGCAGGTTGCTCTACCGCTAGGTGGTTAGTCGTCGCCGCTGCCGGGGCATGCCGGGGGGACATGAGCCGACCAGAGGGAGGGGCGATGGCCTCCGACGAGTCTTCCGCCCGCGGCGGGCGCGACCGCGACGATTCCGGCGCCGTGGCCGCCAGCAGGGCGGGCGGTGACCGACGGACGGGCCGCGCCGACCACAGCCCGGATCCGGCGCGGCGGCACCGCCCCGGGCGCGGCCCGGTCGGGCCCGACGAGGGCCCCGAGAGCCCGACGGCGCTGCCGGGCACCGGGTGGAAGGCGACTCTGCGGCGCACGCTCCGGGAGTTCCAGGACGACAGCCTCACCGACTGGGCGGCGGCCCTGACCTACTACGGGGTGCTCTCGATCTTCCCCGGCCTGCTGGTGCTGGTCTCGATCCTGGGCCTGCTCGGTCCGCGCGCGACGCAGGGCGTCAAGGACACCGTCAACCAGGCCGTTCCGCAGGAGAACATCCGGCAGATCGTCGAGGGAGCGATCAACCAGGCGCAGCAGAGCGGGGGCTTCGCCGGGCTCGCCGCGATCCTCGGTCTGCTGGCCGCCTTCTGGTCGGCCTCCGGCTACATCGCCGCCTTCATGCGCGCCTCCAACACGATCTACGACGTGCCGGAGGGGCGGCCGATCTGGAAGACGCTGCCGATCCGCGTCGGGGTGACCGCGGTGATCGGCGTGATGCTGCTGGCCAGCGCGGTGATCGTGGTCTTCACGGGCGGCCTCGCCGCGCAGGTCGGCGAGGCGATCGGGCTGGGCTCCACCGCGGTGACCGTGTGGAACATCGTGAAGTGGCCCGTGCTGCTGCTCCTGGTGAGCCTGATGTTCGCGATCCTCTACTGGGCCTCCCCGAACGCGAGGCACGGCGGGTTCCGCTGGGTGAGCCCGGGCGGCGTGCTGGCTGTGGTGATCTGGCTGGTGGTCTCCGGGCTGTTCGCCCTCTACGTCAGCAACTTCGGCTCGTACAACAAGACGTACGGGGCGCTCGCGGGTGTGATCATCTTCCTGATCTGGCTGTGGCTGAGCAACATCGCGATCCTCCTCGGCGCGGAGTTCGACGCCGAGCTGGAGCGCAGCCGCGCCATCGAGGCCGGCCACTCGCCCGACGAGGAGCCCTACGTCGAGCTGCGCGACGACCGCAAACTCAGGAAGAAGCGCAACCCCGCCAACCCCCACTGACCCCGACCCCCGGCACCGCCGCGCTCCGTCGCCCACCCGGGCGGCGGGGCGCCTCGCTGCGCCCGCGCACCGATACTTTTGCTCGATCTGACAAAAGTTGGGGTCGGATCTGCTGAAGGTATGGACAGCTGGCGCAGAAGACTCCTACTGTGTCGGACACAACACATCGGTGGTACGTCGATGTGAACGAGGCGCGGGAAGAGGTGAGTCCGGTGCGGACGGTCGACCCCCTGCACGTCCGGCTGCTGCGGTTGCTCCGCGACGAGGGGGCGGTGTCCCGGGCCGAGCTGGGCGACCGGTTGCAGATGCCCCGCCCCCGGCTGCTGGCCGAGCTGGAACGGCTCGTCGGGCTCGGCTACGTCGCCGAGGCGGGGCTCGCCGCCTCCCGGGGCGGCCGGCGCTCCACCCTCGTCGAGCTGAGCCCCCACCTGCGGTTCGCCGCTGTGGACCTCGGCGCCAGCTCCATCGACGTCGAGGTGGTCAACGGCCGCCTGGAGCCGGTCGCCGCGTACGCCGAGCCGGCCGACATCCGCACCGGACCGAAGGTGACCCTCCAGCGGGTCAACGAGCTGCTGCACAAGGCCAAGGTCGACGGCGCCTACGAGCGGCTCGACGCCGTCGGCATCGGCGTGCCCGGCCCGGTCAGCTTCCGCGACGGCGTGCCGGTCTCCCCGCCGATCATGCCGGGGTGGGACCGGTTCCCGGTGCGCGAGCTGCTCACCCGCGAGCACGGCTGCCCGGCGGTGGTCGACAACGACGTCAACATCATGGCGATCGGGGAGCGGCACGGCGGGGTCGCCCACTCCGTGGACGACTTCCTCTTCGTGAAGATCGGCACCGGCATAGGGTGCGGGATCTACCTCAGCGGCGAGGTCTACCGGGGCACCGACGGCTGCGCCGGCGACATCGGCCACATCCAGGTCGACGCGCACGGCCCGATGTGCTCCTGCGGCAACCTCGGCTGCCTGGAGGCCCTGTTCAGCGGCGCCGCGCTGGCCAAGGACGCGACCGCTGCGGCGCGCGCCGGCGCCTCGCCCGCGTTGGCCGAGCGGCTCGCCGCGCGGGGCGCGGTGACGGCCCGGGACGTCGCGGAGGGCGCCGGCGAGGGCGACGTTACCTGCATCCAGCTCATCCGCGACGGGGGTCGGCGGGTCGGTGGGGTCCTGGCCGGGCTGGTCAGCTTCACCAACCCGTCGATGATCGTGATCGGCGGCGGGCTCGCCCAGCTCGGGCACATCCTGCTGGCCGAGATCCGCAGCGTGGTCTACCGCCGGTCGCTGCCACTGGCCACCGGCAATCTCCCGGTCGTCCTGTCCGAGCTGGGGCCCCGCGCCGGCGTGGCCGGCGCCGCCGTCCTGGCCAGCGACGTGGCCTTCGCGGAGGCGTCATGAACGAGCGCGAGGAGGAGAACGTGCCCGAGAAGACAGCCGCCGCCACGCCGGCCGATGTCGTCCCCGCCGACGCTCCGCTGGTCGAGGCGCCCGCCGACGCCGTCGCGGGCGAGGTGGTCCTGCGCCTCACCGACGTGGTCAAGACCTTCCCGGGCGTACGCGCGCTGGACGGGGTGCAGCTGGAGGTGCGCGCCGGCGAGGTGCACTGCCTGCTCGGGCAGAACGGCGCCGGCAAGTCCACCCTGATCAAGGTGCTGGCCGGGGTGCACCGCCCCGACTCGGGGCAGGTCGAGTGGCGCGGCCAGCCGGTCGGCTTCGCCAACCCGCAGGCCGCCATGCGCGCCGGCATCGCCACGATCTACCAGGAACTCGACCTGGTCGAGGACCTCTCGGTCGCGGAGAACGCGTTCCTCGGCCACGAGCCGCGCCGGTTCGGTTTCGTCCAGCGCGGCCACATGGCCCGCCGGACGCGGCAGATCCTCGGTCGGCTGGGTCACGCCGAGATCCCGCCGAACCGGATGGTCCGCTCGCTGCCGGCGGCCGCCAAGCAGGTGGTCAGCATGGCCCGGGCGCTGTCGCACGAGGCCCGGCTGATCGTCATGGACGAGCCGAGCGCGGTGCTGGCGCACGACGAGGTCGGCAACCTGTTCCGAATCATCCGGGAGCTGACCGCCCAGGGCATCGCGGTCATCTACATCTCCCACCGGCTCGAGGAGATCCGCGAGATCGGCGACCGGGTCACCGTCCTCAAGGACGGGCGGACCACGGCGGCGAACCTGTCGGCCCGCGAGACCCCGACCCGCGACCTGGTCTCCCGGATGACCGGCCGCACCATCGAGTACGTCTTCCCGGACCGCCCGGCGGACCCGGCCGGCGGGGCGGACCTGCTCACGGTCGAGGGACTGACCCGGGCCGGCGAGTTCGCCGACGTCTCGCTCGGCGTCCGGGCCGGCGAGATCGTCGGCATCGCCGGGCTGGTCGGCTCCGGCCGGTCGGAACTGCTGGAGACGATCTACGGCGCGCGCCGTCCCGACGCGGGCACGGTGCGGATGGCCGGCCGGCCGCTGCGCCCGGGCAGCGTCGGCGCGGCGGTGCGGGCCGGCATGGGGATGGCTCCCGAGGAGCGCAAGAGCCAGGCGCTGCTGCTGGGCGAGCCCGTCTACCGCAACGTCACCCTGGCCACCTTCGCCCGCTACGCCCGCGCCGGCTTCACCGACGCCGGGCGGGAGCGGGCCGAGGCGAACCGGATCGCCGAGAGCCTGGAGTTGCGCCCCCGCGACGTACGCCGGCCGGTGCGCACCCTCTCCGGCGGCAACCAGCAGAAGGTGGTGGTCGGGCGCTGGCTGCTCGGCGACACCCGGCTGCTGCTGCTCGACGAGCCCACCCGGGGCGTCGACGTCGGCGCCCGGGCCGAGCTCTACCAGGTCGTCCGGGGGCTGGCCGCCCGCGGCGTCGGGGTGCTGCTGGTCTCCAGCGAGGTCCCCGAGGTGCTCGGCCTGGCCGACCGGGTGCTGGTGATGCGGGAGGGGCGGGTCGTCCGCGAGGCCCCGGCCGGCGAACTCGACGAGAACACCGTGCTCGACCTCGTCATGGCGGGGTCCCTGATGGAAGGCGCTCCGGCTTGACATCCTCCGCCGCCCTGATGAGCGGGGATTCCCTGGGTCACCCGAGGGGGCTCCTGCTTCGTTGGGCTGTGCCGTTCCCGCTCACGCGGGTCAGGTCTTACCAGCCCTCCACAGGCGTTTTACCTCTCCGCCAGCCCGGCGGCGAGAATGGTCCTGGCGGCGTTGGCGTCCCGGTCATGCGTCGCATCGCAGCCGGGGCACGTCCAGACGCGGACGCCGAGGGCGAGCGTGGTGTTGACGCGCCCACACGCCGAGCATGTCTTGCTCGACGGCAACCAACGGTCCACGGCGATGACCGTCCGCCCGTACCACGCGGCCTTGTACTCCAGCATGTTCCGCAGGTCCGACCAGGCCGCGTCGGAGATGGCGCGGGCCAGCCGGTGGTTGCGCAGCATGTTACGTACGCTGAGATCCTCAATCACGACCGTTTGGTTCTCGCGGACGAGCCGAGTGCTCAACTTGTGCAGTTGGTCGCGTCGCCGGTCAGCGATGCGGGCATGAATGCGGGCAACCTTCACCCGGGCTTTGGCCCGATTGTTGGAGCCCCTCTCCTTGCGGGACAGCTCCCGCTGCGCCTTGGCCAGCTTCCGCCGATCGGCGCGTTCGTGGCGCGGGTTGGTGACCTTCTCCCCCGTGGAGAGGGTGACCAGGCTGGTGATGCCGGCGTCCACGCCGACCACGCCGTGCGTGGGCGGCAGCGGCGCGACGGTCGGGTCTTCCACCAGCAGGGACACGAACCAGCGGCCGGCCGCGTCTCGGGACACGGTCACCGTGGACGGCTGCGCGCCTTCGGGCAGAGGCCGGGACCACACGATAGCCAGCGGCGCGTCCATCTTCGCCAGGGTGAGCTGTCCGTCCCGCCAGCGAAAGGCCGAGCGGGTGTATTCCGCCGAGGCGCGCGATTTGCGCTTGGACTTGAATCGGGGATAGCGGGTGCGCTTGTCCCAGAAAGCCGCGAACGCGCCTTGCAGATGCCGCAGCGTCTGCTGCAACGGCACCGACGACACCTCGTTGAGAAAGGCCAGGTCGTCCGTGCGTTTCCACTCGGTCAACCACGCCGAGGACTGCACGTAGCTGGTGCGCCGCCCGTCGACGGCCCACGCCCGGGTGCGCGCTTCCAGCGCACGGTTGTAGACCAGACGCACGCATCCGAACGTCCGGTTCAACTGTTCGGCCTGCTCAAAGGAGGGATGGAAACGGTACTTGTACGCCCGCTTCACCACCTCACCCACGCCTCACAACATACCGGCCTGACATGTAAGACACACGCCGAAGGGAGGGAGCGGCGCGTTCTACCCGGGCTGAACCCCGTGGTGTCCACGCCGCTACAACGATGACCGAGGGTCCTACCTCCACCGACGCGCCGGAGCGGGCGGCGCAGTTGCCGGCGCAGTCCCCGCCGGTGGACCCGGCGGTGGCCGCGGCCGCCGTCGACAAGGTCTCCACCGCCGGGCGCCTCTCCTGGTGGCGGGGCGACGGCGGCGAGGGCGCCCGGCGCAACCTCGCCCTGCTCGGCGTGCTGGCGGTGCTCGTCGTCATCGGCGCCCTCACCCGATCCGACCTGTACTCGAATCCGGACTGGGTGTGGGACAACATCCTCAGCATCCTCAAGCTCGCCGCCGTGGTCGGCGTGGTCACCGTCGGGATGACCTTCGTGATCATCGGCGGCGGCATCGACCTCTCCGTCGGCGCGATCGTCGCCCTGGCCGGGGTCTGGTGCACGACGGTGGCGACCCAGAGCTACGGCGCCGGCGGCATGATCTTCAGCGCGCTCACCGTCGGGCTCGCGGTCGGCCTGATCAACGGCCTGCTGATCTCGTACGGCCGGCTGGTGCCGTTCATCGCGACCCTGGCGATGCTGGTGGCGGCCCGGGGGCTGGCCGCCGAGATCTCCGACAAGCAGACGCAGGTCTCGGACAACGGCTTCATCAACGGCCTCGCCAGCAACGACCTGCTCGGCATCCCGCTGCTGGTCTACATCCTCGCCGCCGTGGTGGCCGCCGGCTGGGTGCTGCTCAACCGCACCACCTTCGGCCGGCGTACGGTCGCCGTCGGCGGCAACCCGGAGGCGGCCCGGCTCGCCGGCATCAACGTCAAGCGGCACACCCTGCTGCTCTACGCGCTCTCCGGCCTCTGCTGCGGCATCGCCGCCATCATGCTCACCGCCCAGGCCAACTCGGCCCAGGCGGCGATGGCGAACCTCTACGAGCTGGACGCGATCGCCGCCGCGATCATCGGCGGCACGCTGCTCAGCGGCGGGCGGGGCACCATCATCGGCTCCCTGCTCGGGGTGGTCATCTTCGCCACCATCACCAACCTCTTCGCCATCAACGGTCTCTCCACCGAGGCCCAGAACATGGTCAAGGGCGGCATCATCGTCGCCGCCGTCCTGGTCCAGCAGGTCCAGTTCCGCAGCCTCACCCAGTTCCTCGGCCGCAACCGGCTCACCACCACCTGACCCGTACCCGCACCACCGGCAACCGCACCCGATCCGCGCAGCGTCCGGGCCACCCGAGCGACGGTGGCCGGACCCCGCACACCCTCGTCCCGTCCAGATCCGCGAGTTTCCTCCACCACCGCGAACCCAGGAGGTCGTCATGACCCAGCACAGTCGCGACGTGTCGCGCCGCCGGCTGCTCTTCGGCGGGGCCGCCGTCGGCGCCGGCGTGCTGCTCGCCGGCTGCACCAGCAACGAGGCCCAGCCCACCGAGGCGCAGACCAAGGCGGCGGGCGCCCCCGGCGGCAACAGCGAGCCCGGCAAGCGGGTGACGATCGGCTTCTCCGCGCCGGCCGCAGACCACGGTTGGATCGCCGCCATCACCAACAACGCCAAGGCGCAGGCCGGCACGTACTCCGACGTGGAGTTCAAGACGGTCGAGGCCGGCGCCGACGCCGCGGCCCAGCGGGCGGCGCTGTCGACGCTGGTCTCGCAGAAGCCCGACGTGATCGTGCTGCTGCCGCACGACGGCAAGGAGCTCAACGCCTTCGGCCTGGAGGCGATGAAGGCCGGCATCCCGGTGGTCAACCTGGACCGCGCCTTCCCCGACGCGCGCGCCTACCGACTCCAGATCAAGGGCGACAACTACGGCATGGGCGTGGCCGCCGCCACCTACATGGTCGAGCAGTTCAAGGCCAAGGGCATCAGCAACCCGGTCATCGGCGAGATCGCCGGCATGGACGAGCTGGAGCTGACGCAGGAGCGGTCGAAGGGCTTCGTCGACACCCTGACGGCGAACGGCCTGAAGATCGCCAACCGGCGCGCGGCCCGCTTCACGGCCGACTCCGGGCAGCAGGAGGCGGCGCAGCTGCTCCAGGCCCTGCCGAAGATGGACGCCCTCTGGAACCACGACGACGACCAGGGTATCGGCGTGCTGGCCGCGATCAACCAGGCCAACCGCAAGGAGTTCTTCATGGTCGGCGGCGCCGGCTCGAAGAAGGCGATGGAGGACATCCAGGCCGACAACACGGTGCTCAAGGCGACGGTGACCTACAGCCCGTCGATGGCCTCCTCGGCGATCTCCCTGGCCCGGCTGATCGCCCAGGGCAAGGGCATGTCCGACCTGGTGGAACTCCAGGTGCCCAAGGAGATCATCCTCGCCTCCGAGACGATCACCAAGGAGAACGCGGGCAACTACCTGAAGCTCGGGTTCTGACACACGGGGGGAGACCCACCTTGTCCACGACAGACAGGCAACTGCGGGTCGGCATGGTCGGCTACGCGTTCATGGGCGCCGCGCACTCGCAGGCGTGGCGCACCGTGAACCGGGTGTACGACCTGCCGACACGGGCCCGGATGGCGCTCATCTGCGGCCGGGACGCCGGAAAGGTGGCCGACGCCGCCGACCGGCTCGGCTGGGAGGCGTACACGACCGACTGGCGCGACCTCGTCGCCCGGGACGACATCGACGTGGTCGACGTCTGCACACCCGGGGACAGCCACGCCGAGATCGCCCTCGCCGCGCTGGCCGCCGGCAAGCACGTGCTGTGCGAGAAGCCGCTGGCGAACACGGTCGCCGAGGCCCGGGCGATGGCCGCCGCGGCGGCCACGGCGCGGGCGTCCGGCGTGCGGTCGATGTGCGGGTTCAACTACCGCCGGGTGCCCGCGGTCACGATGATGCGCCAGCTCGTCGCCGACGGTCGGCTCGGGGTGATCCGGCACGTCCGGGCGACGTACCTGCAGGACTGGATCGTGGACCCGCAGTTCCCCCTGGTCTGGCGGTTGCAGCGGGACCGGGCGGGCTCCGGCGCGCTCGGCGACATCGGCGCGCACATCATCGACCTGACCCAGTACGTCATCGGGCAGCGGATCAGCGGGGTCAGCGCCGTGACGGAGACCTTCGTCAAGGAGCGCCCGCTGCCGGGCGGGTCGAGCGGGCTGGCGGCCACGGTGGACGGTGGCGCCGTCGACGGCAACGCCGCAGACGGGCACCGCCCGGCCACCGGCACGGTCACCGTCGACGACGCGGCGGTCTTCGTGGCCCGGCTCGACGGCGGCGCGCTGGCCACGTACGAGGCGAGCCGGTTCGCCACCGGCCGCAAGAACGCGCTCCGGGTGGAGATCAACGGCTCCCTCGGGACCGTGGCCTTCGACCTGGAACGCCTCAACGAGCTGGAGTTCTTCGACGCGACGCGACCGGCCGCCGAGCAGGGCTTCAGCCGCATCCTGGTGACCGAGGGGGAGCACCCGTACATGTCGGCGTGGTGGCCGCCCGGCCACATCATCGGCTACGAGCACTCCTTCACGCACCAGATGCGGGACTTCGTCGAGGCGGTCGCCACCGGCGCCGACCCGACTCCCTCCTTCGCCGACGGGCTCCAGGTCCAGCTCGTGCTGGACGCGGTCGCCCGGTCGGCGGAGCTGGGCTCCTCGTGGACGGAGGTGGAGCCCGCGCTGGCCTCGGTGGCCGTCTGAGCCACCTCCGGCGCCGACCGGCGAGGGACCGGCCGCGGTTGCGCCCCGCGGCCGGGACGAGGTCGGCACCGGAGGACGTGCAGCCGGGCCGCCACGGCCCGGTGGCGCACGAGCAGGACGGTCGTCCGGTGCGGCCGGACCGGGATTCCCCAGTCGCACCGGAGGACCGCCACCACCCCGGCGATCCCGCCGGGCCGCGTCACCCCACGACGTCCGGTCGGGGCGCGCCGTCGTCCCGGCCGGCGGATGCGGGGGAGGCAGGGGCGAGACGCCGACCGACCCTGCCTGCCAGCCCCGTCCGTCCGCGCCCGCACCGGGAGCCGGGCCGGCGTCGTCGCCGCCGACGTCGACACCGGGCCGGTCGGCTCCCCCGGTGCGGCCGGCGGACGGGGCCCATCCGCACAGATCCATATCTTTCCGCACAAACTTCTGATATCCATGTAAGTCAATGCACGGCTGGTTCCTCCTGACGGGAAGGAGCACCATGCGAACGGGTGTCTGGCTGGTGGGGGCGCGCGGCTCGGTCGCGACCACCAGCATCGTCGGGGCGCTCGCCCTGCGAGCCGGGCTCACCGGCCCGACCGGCTGCGTCACCGAGCTGCCCGACGTGCGTGGGCCCGCCCTGCCGGCCTTCACCGACCTGGTGCTCGGTGGACACGACGTCGCCACCGTCCCGCTGGCCAAACGCGCCGAGGCCCTCGCCGCCGCCGGCGTGCTGCCCGGCCGGCTGGTCGCCGCCCTCCCCGACGAACTGGCCGCCGTCGAGCGCGAGCTGCGCGCGGCCCCCACCGCCGGCACCCAGGCGGACCGGGCCGCCGCGGCCGTACGCGACCTCACCGACTTCCGGCGCCGGCACGAGCTGGACCGGGTGGTCGTGGTCAACGTCTCGGCCACCGAACCGGTCGCCCGACCGCACCCGGCGCACGCCGACCCGGACACGCTGCGGGCCGCGCTCGCCGGTCCCGAGGAGGTGCTGCCGCCCAGTTCGCTCTACGCGTACGCGGCGGTGCTCGCGGGCTGTTCGTACGTCGACTTCACGCCGTCCACCGGGCTGCGGCTGCCGGCCCTGGCCACGCTGGCCGCGCAACGCGGGATCCCGTACGCCGGGCACGACGGCAAGACGGGGGAGACCCTGGTCAAGTCGGTGCTCGCGCCGATGTTCGCGATGCGGCACCTGGCGGTGCGCTCCTGGTCCGGGGTGAACCTGCTCGGCGGCGGCGACGGCGCCACCCTCGCCGACCCGGCCGCCAACGCCGCCAAGGTGGAGAGCAAGCAACGGGTGCTCGGCGAGACGCTCGGTTACCTCCCGCAGGGCGGCACCAGGATCGAGTACGTCGAGGAGCTGGGCGACTTCAAGACCGCGTGGGACCTGGTCACCTTCGCCGGCTTCCTCGGCACCGGGATGCGGATGGAGTTCACCTGGCACGGCTGCGACTCCGCGCTGGCCGCGCCCCTGGTGCTCGACCTGGCCCGGCTCGTCGCCGCCGCGCACGCCGCCGGCCACACCGGCCCCCTGCACGACCTGGCCTTCTTCTTCAAGGACCCGCTCGGCGCGTCCACCCACTCGCTGGCCGACCAGTGGACCCGTCTGTGCGGCTTCACCCGCCGGCTGCACGCGGGAGGTGCCGATGCCCCGCGCGGCTGACCTCGTCGAGCTGGTCCGGGCCCCGGCCGCGCTCTCGGTGCCCGGCGACGTCGTCGCCGGCGCGGCGGCGGCCGGTGCGCTCGACCGGCGTACGCCCGCCCTGGCCGCCGCGTCCGTGCTGCTCTACTGGGCGGGAATGGCCGCCAACGACTGGGCCGACCGGCGGCTGGACGCCGTCGAACGCCCCGAGCGGCCCATCCCCAGCGGCCGGGTTGCCCCCGGGACCGCGCTCGGCCTCGCCGCCGGGCTCACCGCCGCCGGGGTCGCGCTGGCCGCGACCGCCGGAGGCCGGCGCGCCGCGAGTGTCGCCGTCCCGCTCGCCGCCGCCATCTGGGGGTACGACCTGGCGGCGAAGGACACCCCCGCCGGACCGGCCGTGATGGCCGCGTGCCGGGGGCTGGACGTGCTGCTCGGCGCCACGGGTGGACGGGTGCTGCGGGCGGTGCCGGCGGCGGTCACCGTGGCCGCCCACACGTGGACGGTCACGGCACTCTCCCGCCGGGAGGTCACCGGCGCCGACGCGGCGCTGCCGCTGCGTACCCTCGCCGGCACCGCCCTGGTCGCCGCCGGCGCCGCCACCGTCCCGGCGGGTCGTGCCCGCTCCGCCGGTCGCGCGACGCCCCGCCGGCGGCGTGGCCCGGCCGGCGTCGAGGTGCTGCCGGCCCTGCTGGCCGGCGCGTACGCGGCCCGCTACGGCGCGGCCCAGGCCCGGGTGGTGGCCGAGCCCTCCGCCGCCCGGGTGCGCGCGGCGGTGGGGGCCGGGATCACCGGGCTGCCCGCGTTGCAGGGCGCCCTGGCCGCGCGCGCCGGGGCCGGGCTGCTCGGGCTGGCGGTGGCGGCGGCCGCGCCCCTGGGCCGCCGGCTGGCCCGGAAGGTCTCCCCGACATGACCGCCCCGCGTCCCCGGCACGCGGCCCCGGAGCCCCCGAGCGCCGGGGTGGCTGGCTGCGACGACGGCGGGCTGCGGTTCGGCTACGGGACCAACGGGTTCGCCAACCACCGGCTGGCCGACGCGCTGGCGGTCATCGCCGACCTGGGCTACCAGGGCGTCGCGCTCACCCTGGACCACGACCACCTCGACCCGTTCGGGCCCGCGCTGGCGCGGCGGGTGGCCGCCGTCGCCCGCCGGCTGGCGGCGCTCGGCCTCGCCGTGGTCGTCGAGACCGGCGCGCGGTACCTGCTCGACCCGTGGCACAAGCACGCCCCGACGCTGCTGCACGACGACCCGACGCGGCGCGTCGAGTTCCTGCGCCGGGCCGTGCGGATCGGCGCCGACCTGGGCGCGGAGGCCGTCTCCTTCTGGGCCGGCGTACGCCCCGACGCCGTCCCGCCGCCGACGGCCTGGGACCGGCTGGTCGCCGGCTGCGCGACGGTGGTCGACGCCGCCGACGTGGCCGGGGTGACCCTCGGCTTCGAACCGGAGCCGGGAATGCTGGTCGAGGACATCGCCGGCTGGCGCCGGCTGCGCGGCGCGCTCGGCGACCCGGCCCACTTCGGCATCACCCTCGACATCGGACACTGCCGCTGCCTGGAGCCGCAGCCGATCCCCGCGTGCGTGCACGAGGTGGCCGAGCGCCTGGTCAACGTGCAGATCGACGACATGCGCCGGGGCGTGCACGAGCACCTGGAGTTCGGTGCCGGCGAGATCGACTTCCCGCCGGTGCTGCGGGCCCTGGCCGACGCCGGCTACCGGGGGCTGGTCGCCGTGGAACTGCCCCGGCACTCGCACGCCGCCCCGGCCGTCGCCGCCCGCTCGCTCGACTTCCTGCGCACCGCCACGAAGGAAGCCGCGCGACGGGATCGGTGACGGGGGCCATGCGCGGGGCAGCACGAGAGAGGAGACGGGATGACACCGGATTCACTGCGGGCCGCGCTGCGGGGGGTGCCCGCGCCCGACTGGCTCGACGCGGCGTTGCGGCGGGTGGCGGCGGAACCGGCGGCGATCGGCGGGCTCTTCGCGGCTGCCGGCCGGCGCTGCGGCCGGGCCCCGCTGGCGGAGCCGGCCGGCTGGAGCGCCGACGAGGCGGCCCGGGCGCTGCTGCTGGCCGCGCTGCCCGCCGACCACGCCCCGCACGCCGAGTCGCTCTACCGACACGGCGACGCCGCCGAGAAGCGGGCCGTGCTCAAGGCCCTGCCGCTGCTGCCGATCGGCGCGGCCGGGGTGCCGCTGCTGCACGACGCGATCCGCACCAACGACACCCGGCTGGTCGCCGCCGCCCTCGGCCCGTACGCCCGGCACCTCGACCCGGCCGCCTGGCGGCAGGCGGTGCTCAAGTGCGTGTTCACGGGCGTGCCGCTGGCCGTGGTGCACGACCTCGACGCCCGCGCCGACGCGGAACTCGCCGCGATGCTCGCCGGGCTGGCCGCCGAGCGGCAGGCCGCCGGCCGCACGATGCCCGCCGACGCCACCGCGCTGCTCGGCCGGCTCACGACCGGCCCCGTCCCGATCACCGCCAGGGAGGCGTGATGCGCATCTTCGACCCGCACATCCACATGACCTCGCGGACCACCGACGACTACGAGCGGATGGCCGCGGCCGGCGTCCGGGCGGTGGTGGAGCCGGCGTTCTGGCTCGGCCAGCCCCGCACCAGCGCCGCCTCCTTCGCCGACTACTTCGACTCGCTGATCGGCTGGGAGCCGTTCCGGGCCGGGCAGTTCGGGGTCCGCCACCACGCCACGGTCGCGCTGAACCCGAAGGAGGCCAACGACCCGCGCTGCCGCCCGGTGCTCGACCTGCTGCCGCGCTACCTCGACAAGGACGGCGTGGTGGCGGTGGGCGAGATCGGCTACGACTCGATGACGCCGGAGGAGGACGACGCGTTCGCCGCCCAACTGGCCCTGGCCGTGGCGCACGATTTGCCGGCGCTGGTGCACACCCCGCACCGCGACAAGGCCCGGGGCGTGGAGCGCAGCCTCGCCGTCGTGGCCGAGTCCGGCATCGAGCCGGGCCGGGTGGTGCTCGACCACCTCAACGAGGTGACGGTGAAGCTGGTCCGGGACACCGGCTGCTGGCTGGGCTTCTCCATCTACCCGGACACCAAGATGTCGCCGCCGCGCATGGTGGAGCTGCTGCGGGCGTACGGCACCGAGCGGGTGCTGGTCAACTCGGCGGCCGACTGGGGGCGCTCGGACCCGCTGCTCACCCGGGCCACGGGGGAGGCGATGCTGCTGGCCGGCTTCACCGCCGACGACGTCGACCGGGTGCTCTGGCGCAACCCGGTGGAGTTCTACGGCCAGTCCGGGCGGCTCGACCTCACCGACCTGGACCTGGCCGAGCTGGACCCGCCGACCGGCACCTTCGCCGGCAACTCGATCCTGCGCGGCGGCAGCTGATGCGGCTGCGGCACGCCGGCGGAGACACCGTCCACCTCGGCTACTGCACCAACGTGCACCCCGCCGAGGACCTCGCCGGCATCCTCCGCCAGTTGGACACCTACGCCGTGCCCGTACGCGAGGCGGTCGGCGCGGACCTGCTCGGCCTCGGGCTGTGGCTGGCCGCCCCGGTCGCCGCCGAGCTGGCCGCCGACCCGGCGGCCCGTCGCCGGCTGCGTACCGAGCTGACAGTCCGGGGGCTGGAGGTGGTCACGCTCAACGGCTTCCCGTACGCGGCCTTCCAGGCGCCGGTGGTCAAGGGCGACGTCTACCACCCGGACTGGACCACGGTCGGGCGGCTCGCGTACACCCTGGACCTGGCCCGGGTGCTCGCCGACCTGCTGCCGGACGACGCGGCCCGGGGCTCGGTCTCCACCCTGCCGCTGGCCTGGCGCCGGCCCTGGGACGCCGGCCGGGCGGACGCCGCGCGCCGCCGGCTCGACCAGCTCGCGGCCGGTCTCGCGGCCGTCGAGCGGGACACCGGCCGGCGGGTCCGGGTCGGCTTCGAGCCGGAGCCGGGCTGCGTGGTGGAGAGCACCGGACAGGCCGTCGCGGCACTGTCCGCCGTGGACACCGACCGCCTCGGCGTCTGCCTGGATCTCGCCCACCTCGCCTGCGCCTGGGAGGAGCCGGCCGACGCGCTGCGCCGGCTGCGGGCCGCCGGCCTGCCGGTGGTCAAGGTGCAGGTCTCGGCCGCCATCGAGGCGCCGGCCGAGGCGACGGCGGCGCTGCGCCGCTGGGTGGAGCCGCGCTTCCTGCACCAGACCCGCGCGGCCGGCTGCGCGGGGGCGGCGGACCCGGCCGACCCGGCCCACGCCGCAGACGACCTGGACGCCGCCCTGGCCGCGCGGCTGCCCGGGCCGTGGCGGGTGCACTACCACGTGCCGCTGCACGCCCCGCCCGAACCGCCGCTCGACTCCACCCTGCCGGTGCTGCGCGCCGCGCTGGCCGCGCTCTACGCCGGGCCCGAGGCGGGCTGCGACCACCTCGACGTCGAGACGTACACCTGGGGGGTGCTGCCGGCCGCGCGGCGGCCGGGCACCGACGCGGAGCTGGCCGCCGGGATCGCCGCGGAGCTGGCCTTCGCCCACGCCGAGCTGGTCGCCCTCGGCCTGGCTCCGGCGGACGCACCGGTGACGGCCGAGGTGCCGACATGAGTCGGCGGCTGGTGGTGCTGGACGTGGTGGGGCTGACCCCGCGCCTGCTGGCGCACATGCCCCGGTTACGCGCGGTCGCCGACGCCGGCTTCCGCGCCGAGCTGGGCACGGTGCTGCCCGCGGTGACCTGCTCGGTGCAGTCGACCTTCCTCACCGGGCTGCCCCCGGCGGGGCACGGGATCGTCGGGAACGGGTGGTACTTCCGCGACCTCGGCGAGGTGCTGCTCTGGCGTCAGCACCACGCCCTGGTCGGCGGGGAGCGGCTCTGGCAGGCGGCCCGCCGGGCCGAGCCCGGCTACACCGTCGCCAACGTCTGCTGGTGGTACGCGATGGGCGCGGACGTGGACTGGACGGTCACCCCGCGCCCCGTCTATTACGCCGACGGGCGCAAGGAGCCGGACTGCTACACCGACCCGCCGGAGCTGCACGACGCGCTCACCGACCGGCTCGGCACCTTCCCGCTGTTCAGCTACTGGGGGCCGGGCGCGGGGCTGGCGTCGTCGGCGTGGATCTGCCGGGCCGCCGAGCGGATCCTCGCCGAGCAGTCCCCGGACCTGACCCTGGTGTACGTCCCGCACCTCGACTACGACCTGCAACGCTTCGGCCCCTCGTCGCCCCGGGCCGCCGCGGCGGCGGCCGAGCTGGACGGGGTGCTCGGGCCGCTGCTGGACGCCGCCCGGGCCCGGGACGCCACCGTGGTGGTGCTCTCCGAGTACGGCATCACCGAGGCATCCCGCCCGGTCGACGTCAACCGGCTGCTGCGCGCCGAGAAGCTGCTGCGGGTGCACACCCAGGCCGGCATGGAGTACCTCGACCCGTGGACGTCGCGGGCCTTCGCGGTCGCCGACCACCAGGTCGCGCACGTCTACGTCCGTGACCCGGCCGACGTGCCGGCGGTGGCGAAGCTCTGCGCGGCGCTGCCCGGGGTGGCCGAGGTGCTCGACGCCGACGGCAAGGCCGCGCACGGGCTGGACCATCCGCGCGCCGGAGAACTCGTCCTCGTCGCCGAGCCGGACGCCTGGTTCACGTACTACTACTGGCTCGACGACACCCGCGCGCCGGACTTCGCCCGCCTCGTGGAGATCCACCGCAAACCCGGCTACGACCCCGCGGAGCTGTTCTTCGACCCCGCCGCCCCCGGTGCCGCCAAGCGCCGCGCCGCCGTGGCGCTGGCCCGCAAGAAGCTCGGGCTGCGCTACCTGATGAGCGTGGTCGGGCTGGACGCCGGCGCCCGGGCGGTGCGCGGGTCGCACGGGCGGCTCCCCGTCGACCCGGCCGACGGGCCGGTGCTGCTCTGCTCCGACCCGTCCGCCGCCCGGGGCCGGGTCGCCGCGACCGAGGTGAAAGCCCTGCTGCTGGAGCTGGCGGGGCTGGTCCCGCCGGCCGCGCCGCCGCCCCCTGCGGCGGCCGGACGACCGGGGGAGGCGTCGTGACCGTCACCGTCGCGCCCCCCGACACCAGCGAACTGCGGGCCCGTGTCGACGCCGAGCTGGCCGCGTTCCTCGACCGGCAGGGCCGGGACTGGCCGGACGGCGCGCCCCGGGGCGTCTTCACCGCGCTGCACCGGTTCGTGCTGGCCGGCGGGAAGCGGCTGCGCCCGCTCTTCTGCTACTGGGGCTGGCGGGGCGCCGGCGCCCCCGACGGCGCCCCGATCGTGGTGGCCGCCGCCGCGCTGGAGCTGTTCCACGCGTTCGCGCTGATCCACGACGACATCCTCGACGGCAGCGACCGCCGCCGGGGCGAGCCGTCGGTGCACCGGCTCTTCGCCGACCTGCACGCCCGTTCGTCCTGGCGGGGCGATCCCGAGGCGTACGGGCGCAACACGGCCCTG
Organism: Micromonospora sp. NPDC047620; assembly: GCF_043205005.1. Classification (NCBI taxonomy): domain Bacteria; kingdom Bacillati; phylum Actinomycetota; class Actinomycetes; order Micromonosporales; family Micromonosporaceae; genus Micromonospora; species Micromonospora sp. NPDC047620. The sequence continues at coordinate 43,421 of NZ_JBIDDG010000007.1, forward strand.
CTCTGCGGCGACCTGTGCGCCGCCTGGTCGGACCAGATGTTCCACGAGTGCGGGCTGGACGCCGCGCGGGTGCACCGGGGGTGCGCCGTCTTCGCGCTGATGCGCACCGAGGTGATCGCGGGCGAGTACCTGGACCTGGTCTCCGGGGTGGGCGACGGCTCGGTGGCCAGCGCGCTGACCGTGATCCGGATGAAGGCTGCCCGTTACACGGTCACCCGGCCGCTACAGATCGGGGCGACGCTGGCCGGGGCGGGCCCGGGGCCGGTCGCCGAGCTGGCCGCGTTCGGCGACCCGCTGGGCGACGCGTTCCAGCTGCGCGACGACGTGCTGGGGGTCTTCGGCGATCCGGCCGTCACCGGCAAGTCGGTCCTGGACGACCTGCGGGAGGGCAAGCCGACGGTGATGATGGCGCTGGCCCGTGGCGCCGCCGACCGGGCGCAGGCCGCCAGGCTGCGGGAGCTGTTCGGCAACCCGGCGCTGGACGCCGACGGGGCCGCCGAGCTGCGGGGCATCATCGAGCGTACGGGCGCGCGCGAGCGGATCGAGCGGATGATCCGGGTGCGCGCCGATGCCGCCCTGGCGGCCCTGGCGGAGGCCCCCGTGACCCCCGAGGCCCGTGCCGCCCTCGCCGCCCTGGCCGCCCAGGCCGTCGACCGATCACTCTGAGCTGCCGCCGCCGGGTGCCTCCGGGACTTTTTGCGGGATCGACGAAAGTTCGCGCCGACCGGTCGGAACGTGTGGACACATAGACGTACGTCATTTAGTGTCGGGCTATCGCGAAGATGTTTCGTCGAGGTGAACCGGCGGCGCGGGAACCCATCGACTGGTGACCTCCGAGCGGTGGCACCCCACCCCTCGCAGGTCACGGCCGGCCGGGAAACCACCCGGCGGTCGACCCCATCCCCGCTACGGCATCCGGCGCGACGGCGCGCGCCCGCCCTGGCAGTCACCGGTCAGGAAGGGACGGCACATTCATGTCCACGAAGGACGCTCCCACCCACGGGACCGGGCGACGGTCCGCCGCCGCCGGCGCGGCGCTGCTACTGGCCGCCACCGCCACGGTCGCCCTCGGCGCCGGCCCCGCCGCGCTGGGCGGCCCCACCCCGGCCCGGGCCCACCCCGTCGTCGGCACCGACTTCCAGCAGGTCACCCTCGCCAAGGGCGTCGCCGAGGTCGGCGAGCCCATGACGATCGCGGTGCTGCCGGACCGGTCGGTCCTGCACACCGCCCGCAACGGCACCGTCCGGCGTACGGACTCCGCCGGCACCACCTCGGTGATCGGCACACTGCCGGTCTACACCCACGACGAGGAGGGGTTGCAGGGCATCGGGGCCGACCCGAACTTCGCCAGCAACCGGCACATCTACCTCTACTACGCCCCGCCGCTGTCCACCCCCGCCGGCGACGCGCCGGCGACCGGCACCGACTTCTCCGCCTGGCAGGGCGTCAACCGGCTCTCCCGGTTCACCCTCAACGCGGACTTCACCATCAACACCGGCAGCAGGGTCGACATCCTCGACGTGCCCGCCGACCGGGGCATGTGCTGCCACGTCGGCGGCGACATCGACTTCGACGCCGCCGGCAACCTCTACCTCTCCACCGGCGACGACACCAACCCGTTCGACTCGGCCGGCTACGCGCCGATCGACGAGCGCACCAACCGCAACCCCGCGTACGACGCGCAGCGCAGCGCGGCCAACACCAACGACCTGCGCGGCAAGATCCTGCGGATCAGGGTGAACGCCGACGGCACGTACGCGATTCCGGCCGGGAACATGTTCGTCGACTCGGACCCGAGGACGCGCCCCGAGATCTACGCGATGGGCTTCCGCAACCCGTTCCGGATGAGCGTCGACCGGGCCACCGGCATCGTTTACGTCGGCGACTACGGGCCGGACGCCGGCACCACCAGCGCCCGGGGCCCCAGCGGCCAGGTCGAGTTCGACCGGGTCACCGGCCCCGGCAACTACGGCTGGCCGTACTGCACGGGCACCAACACCGCCGCCGAGACGTACGCCGAGTGGGACTTCGCCACCGGGACCGCCGGGGCCAAGTACAACTGCGCCGGCGGGCCGACCAACAACTCCTTCCGCAACACCGGCCTGCCCACCCTGCCCGGGGCGAAGCCCGCCTGGATCCGGTACGCCGGCGACGCCGGCAGCCCGCCGGAGTTCGGCGGCGGCTCCGAGTCGCCGATGGCGGGCCCGGTCTACCGGTACGACGCCGCACTGGACTCCGCCACCAAGTTCCCGCAGTCCTTCGACGGGCAGTTCTTCGCCGGGGAACTCGGCCGGGGCTGGGTCAAGCCGATCCACCTCGACGCCGGCGGCGCGCCCGGCACCATCGACACGTTCCCGTGGAACGGCAAGCAGGTCATGGACATGGCGTTCGGGCCGGAGGGCGTGCTCTACGTGCTGGACTACGGCACCGGCTACTTCAACGGCGACGCCAACTCGGCGCTGTACCGCTACGACCACATCGCCGGCGGCAACCGCGCGCCGACCGCGGTCGCCGCGGCCGACAGGACCTCCGGCACGGCGCCGCTGACCGTGAACTTCTCCTCGGCCGGGTCGTCGGACCCGGAGGGCGGCGCGCTGACGTACTCCTGGAACTTCGGCGACGGCACCACGTCGACGGCGGCCAACCCCAGCAAGACCTACACCGCCAACGGCACCTACCAGGTCACGCTGACCGTCCGCGACCCGCAGGAAGCCACCGGCACGGCGAACGTGCAGATCGGGGTCGGCAACACCGCGCCCACGGTCACCATCAACAGCCCGGCCAACGGCCAACTGTTCAGCTACGGCGACACCGTGCCGTTCAGCATCACCGTGACCGACCCGGAGGACGGCGCGATCGACTGCACCAAGGTCAGGATGACCTACGTGCTCGGCCACGACAGCCACGGCCACCAGATCACCTCCAGGACCGGCTGCTCGGGCTCGATCACCATCCCCGTCGACGGCGAGCACGACGACGCGGCGAACATCTTCGCCATCTTCGACGCGGAGTACACCGACGCGGGCGGGCTGACCACGCACAAGCAGCACACCCTCCAGCCGCGCAAGCGCCAGGCGGAGCACTTCAGGACGTCCTCCGGCGTCAACACCTTCGACAAGGCCACGGCCGAGGGCGGCAAGACCGTCGGTGACATCCACAACGGCGACTGGGTCGCCTTCGAGCCGTACAAACTCGACGACGCGACCTCGTTCAGCGCCAGGGTCTCCTCGGCCGGCTCCGGCGGCACCCTCCAGGTGCGGGCCGGCTCGGCCACCGGCACCGTGCTCGGCACCGCGACGGTCCCCGTCACCGGCGCCTGGGACACGTTCACCACGGTCAGCGGCAGCCTGTCGGGGGCGCCGGCCGGCACCACCACGCTCTACCTGACCTTCGCCGGCGCCGGCACCGGCGCGCTCTACGACGTCGACTCGTTCACCTTCACCACCGGCGCGGCGGTCCGCACCGGCCCGGTCGTCGGGCTCGGCGGCAAGTGCCTGGACGTGCGCAACGCCGCCACGGCCGACGGCACCCAGATCCAGATCTACGGCTGCAACGGCACGGCGGCGCAGACCTGGGCGGTGACGCCGAACTCGACGGTGCGGGCGTTGGGCAAGTGTCTGGACGTCTCGGGTGGCGGTTCGGCGGACGGCACGAAGATCCAGCTCTGGACGTGCAACGGTACGGGCGCGCAGAACTGGTCGGCGCAGCCGGACGGGACGCTGCGCAACCCGCAGTCCGCCAAGTGCCTGGACGTCTCCGGCAACAACTCCGCCGACGGCACGGCGGTGCACCTGTGGACCTGCCACACCGGCGCCAACCAGAAGTGGACCCTGCCCTGACCCGAAAGGAAGGGCCCCCTACTAACGCCTGGTGCACTAAAAGGGGCCCTTCCTAACACCCGTTGGGAGAGCGACATGCGCAAACTCCTGCGAACCGTCCTCGGCGCGGCCACCGCCGTCCTCGCCGTCCTCGCCTGCACCACCCCGGCCGCCCCGGCCAGCGCCGCCGACGCCCCGTACGACGTGCTGGTCTTCTCGAAGACCGCCGGCTTCCGGCACGACTCCATCTCGGTCGGCACCCAGGCCATCCGCGACCTCGGCGCGGCCAACAACTTCACCGTCACCGCCACGGAGGACGCCGCCCAGTTCACCACCGCCAACCTGGCCCGATACGAGGCGGTCGTCTTCCTCAACACCACCGGCGACGTGCTCGACGCCGCCCAGCAGGGCGCCTTCGAGGCGTACATCGGCTCCGGCGGCGGCTTCGTCGGCGTGCACTCCGCGGCCGACACCGAGTACGGCTGGTCGTTCTACGGCAACCTGGTCGGCGCGTACTTCGCCTCGCACCCGCACATCCAGCAGGCAAACGTGAAGGCGGAGAACCGGGCGCACGCGGCCACCACGCACCTGCCGCAGACGTGGACCCGCACCGACGAGTGGTACAACTACCAGACCAACGCCCGCTCCACGGCCCGCGTGCTGGCCACCCTCGACGAGTCGTCGTACTCGGGCGGCTCGATGGGCGCCGACCACCCGCACTCCTGGTGCAAGACCCACAACGGCGGCCGAGCCTTCTACACCGGCGGCGGGCACACCCAGGCGTCGTACGCCGAGCCGGCCTTCCGGGCGCACCTGCTCGGCGGCATCCGGTACGCGGCCGGCCGCACCAGGGCCGACTGCCGCCCCGAGACCGGCTACACCGCGCTCTACGACGGCTCGACCACCGGCTGGTCCCAGGCCGGGCCGGGCGGCTTCGGCAACGCCGACGCCACCCTCACCTCGGTCGGCGGGATGGGGCTCTACTGGTACAGCGCCAAGCAGTTCACCAACTACTCGCTCAAACTGGACTGGCGGCTCGCCGGCGACGACAACTCCGGCGTCTTCATCGGCTTCCCGCCGTCGAGCGACCCCTGGTCGGCCGTGAACAACGGCTACGAGGTGCAGATCGACGCCACCGACGCGGCCGACCGCACCACCGGCGCGGTCTACACCTTCAAGTCCGCCGACCTCGCCGCCCGGGACGCGGCGCTCAACCCGCCGGGGGAGTGGAACACGTACGAGCTGCTCGTCGAGGGCGAGCGCCTCCAGGTCTTCCTCAACGGCGTGAAGATCAACGACTTCACCAACACCGACCCCGCCCGGTCGCTCGCCGGCCACATCGGGCTCCAGAACCACGGCACCGGCGACGACGCCTCGTTCCGCAACATCCGCATCAAGGAGTTGGGCACCACCCCGCCGACCGGCGACACCACCATCCAGGCGGAGGCGTTCAGCTCGGCCGGCGGCGTCACCCCGTTCACCAAGGCCGGGGCGAACGGTGGCCAGACGCTCGGCTACATCGACCCGGGCGACTGGGCCGCGTACGACGGGGTGGACCTGACCGGCGTCACGTCGTTCCGGGCGCGGGTCGTCTCGGGCGGGCCCGGTGGCACCCTCCAGGTGCGTACGGGGTCCACGACCGGCACCGTGCTCGGCGCGGTCGCGGTGCCGAACACCGGAAGCTGGACCACCTTCGCCGACGTCACCACCACCCTCGGCGGGGTCCCGTCCGGCACCCGCAACCTCTACCTGACCTTCGCCGGGTCGGGCTCGGGGCTCTTCGACGTGGACGACTTCACCCTGGTCAGGCCCGGCGGCAGCGGCGGCGTGGGCCCGATCCGGGGCCTGGCCGGCAAGTGCCTGGACGTGCGTAACGCCGCCACGGCCGACGGCACCCAGATCCAGATCTGGACCTGCAACGGCAGCGCCGCGCAGACCTGGGCGGTGACGCCGAACTCGACGGTGCGGGCGTTGGGCAAGTGCCTGGACGTCTCGGGTGGCGGTTCGGCGGACGGCACGAAGATCCAGCTCTGGACGTGCAACGGTACGGGCGCCCAGAACTGGTCGGCGCAGCCGGACGGGACGCTGCGCAACCCGCAGTCCGCCAAGTGCCTGGATGTCTCGGGCAACAACCCCGCCGACGGCACGGCGGTGCACCTGTGGACCTGCCACACCGGCGCCAACCAGAAGTGGACCCTGCCCTGACCTGAGTCCCCGCGATCTTGCAGTTGGTGCCCCGGCGTCTCCGGCGAACGCCGCGAACGGGCCGAAACTGCAAGATCGCGGGGCGGGACGGTGGGCAGGGTACGAGGGGTTTCCTCGGGCCGCCGGGGTGCCTAGAGTGGGGGCGGCGACCGTTGTGGTGGTCGGTGGGCCGGCGGGAGGCGCAACCCGGCGGGCCTCGGTGCGTTGCGCACCCACCGGCACACCCCGCGGCCCCGCCGTTCACCGGTACCGGCCGGTCACCCTCGCCCCGGCCCGCCCGTACGGAATCCCCCATCACGACAGGGGAGAAGGACAATGGCGCGACCCATCACGCTCTTCACCGGCCAGTGGGCCGACCTTCCGTTCGACGAGGTCTGCCGGCTCGCCTCCGAGTGGGGCTACGACGGGCTGGAGATCGCCTGCTGGGGCGATCACTTCGAGGTCGACAGGGCCCTTGCCGACGACTCGTACGTCGACCGGAAGCGGGAGACCCTCGCGAAGCACAACCTGAAGGTGTACGCGATCTCCAACCACCTGGTCGGCCAGGCCGTCTGCGACCACCCCATCGACGAGCGGCACCAGGGCATCCTGCCGGCCCGGATCTGGGGCGACGGCGAGCCCGAGGGCGTACGCCGACGGGCCGCCGAGGAGATCAAGGACACCGCCCGGGCGGCGGCGAGGCTCGGGGTGGACACCGTCGTGGGCTTCACCGGGTCGTCGATCTGGCACACCCTGGCGATGTTCCCGCCGGTGCCGCCGGAGATGATCGAGCGGGGCTACCAGGACTTCGCCGACCGCTGGAACCCGATCCTCGACGTCTTCGACTCCGTCGGGGTCCGCTTTGCCCACGAGGTGCACCCGAGCGAGATCGCGTACGACTACTGGACGACGAAGCGGGCGCTGGAGGCCGTCGGGCACCGGCCCGCGTTCGGGCTGAACTGGGACCCGTCGCACTTCGTCTGGCAGGAGCTGGACCCGGTCAACTTCATCTTCGACTTCGCCGACCGGATCTACCACGTCGACTGCAAGGACGCGAAGGTGCGTACGGGGGACGGGCGGCGGGGCCGGCTCGCCTCGCACCTGCCGTGGGCGGACATGCGGCGCGGCTGGGACTTCGTCTCGACCGGTCACGGCGACGTGCCCTGGGAGGACTGCTTCCGGGCGCTGAACGCGATCGGCTACGCCGGCCCGATCTCGATCGAGTGGGAGGACGCCGGCATGGACCGCCTCGTCGGCGCCCCCGAAGCCCTACAGTTCGTCCGGCGGCTCGCCTTCGACGCCCCGGCCGCGGCCTTCGACGCCGCGTTCAGCAGCAAGGACTGAGCACCCGTCGGCGGGCCGAGTCCCGGCTGCCGGTCGACGCCGCGTTCGGCGGCAAGGCACCGAGCCCGGCGGCAAGGCACCGAGCCCCGGTCGCGGCCGGGCGCGGCAGCGGGACTCAGCCCGCACCCGGGGGCCGGCCGCCGGTCGGCCCCCGTCAGCCGGTGGAGAAGAGGTGGTCGCTGACCAGCCGCGCCGCGCCTACCACTCCGGCGCGGTCGTCGAGGTCGGAGAGCACGATCGGCATCGTGCCGGTGGCCAGCGGCGCGGACCGGCGGTAGACCACCCCACGGATCTCGGCCAGCAGCGTGTGGCCCAGCCCGGCCGGCGCGCCCCCGATGATGACGATGCCCGGGTTGAAGAAGCTCACGAGGCCGACCAGCACCTGACCCAGGCGGCGGGCCGCGTCCCGGGCCAGGGCCTGCACGGCCGCGTCGCCCGCGCCCGCCGCCGCGACTATGTCGGCCACGGAGAGGGCGCCCGCCTCGGCCAACCGGGCCGCCAGCGCCGTGGACCGGCCCGCGCGGGCCGCGGCGGTCGCCGCGTCGACCAGCCCGCGGTCGCCGCAGTACGCCTCCAGGCAGCCGGTCTCGCCGCAGGCGCAGCTCGGTCCGTCCTCGGTGAGCGGCAGGTGGGCGATGTCCCCGGCGCTGCTCGTCGCGCCCCGGTAGGGCGTGCCGCCGAGCACCAGCCCGCAGCCGATCGCGGTGCCGAGCTTGACGTAGAGGAAGTCGTCGAAGGTGCGCCCGACCCCGGCGTGCTTCTCGCCGAGCGCCATCACGTTCGCGTCGTTGTCGACCACGGCCGGGCAGCCCAGCTCGGCGGCGAACGCCTCGCGCACCGGAAACCGGTGCCAGCCCGGCATGGCCGCCGGTGAGGCCGGCGTGCCCTCGGGGAAGTCGACCGGCCCCGGCAGGCCGACGCCGACCCCGGTGAGCTGGGCCAGACCCAGCTCGGCCCGCAGCTTTCCGACCAGTTCGACGGCCCGGCCGAGCACCGGCTCCGGTCCCACCCGGACGTCGATCGGCTCGGCGATCTCGGCGAGCACGGTCAACTCGCCGTCGGTCACCGTGACGGTGATCCGGTCCGCGCCGACGACGACGCCGGCGAAGCGCACGCCGCCGGCGACGCGCAGCATCGAGGACCGGCGCCCGCCGCGCGACGCCGCCGGCCCCGCGGTCTCGACCAGGCCCCGCTCGACCAGCCGGTCCACCTCCGCGGCCAGCTTGGACCGGGACAGGCCCACCGCGTCGCCCAGCTCCACCCGCGAGCGGGGACCGTCGTCGCGCAGCAGCCGGACCAGCCGTGCCTGGTACGCGTTCTCAGGCCGGACGAGGACCATCGCCATCACCTCCCGGCCTGGAGTCTTCCACGGCGCTGTTACCGGCGTGTGGCGCGCGGGGCCGCGCCCGGTCGTCCCGGACGCGGCCCCCCGGGTGCGTGTCGGGTCCGTCAGCCCCGCAGACCCGACATGTGCTGGAAGCTGAGCTCCGCGTAGCGCAGCGACCGGCCCGGGTCGGTGGCGCCGCCCGGTGCGTTGTCCTGCTCCCACATCGGGTTGTGGTAGCCCTTCGCGCCCATGTTGGCGAAGAACCCGCCGTAGTCGATGTCGCCCTGGCCGAGCGGCACCATGTCGTACCCGGCGCTGCTGGCCGGGTTGAACGCGCCGTCCTTGGCGTGGAACAGCGGGAACCGGATCGGCTGGGCCGCCACGGTCGCCAGCGGGTCGAAGACGTCGCTCCGCGTCACGCCGTCCGGGTCGGTGTAGCTGCGGAACCGGTGCTGGGCCACGTGCGCCCAGTAGATGTCCATCTCGAACCACACGTACGCCGGGTCGGTGAGCCCGATGAAGTACTCCAGTTTCCGCACGCCGGAGGAGCGGGTCGGCCGGCCCAGGGCGTCCAGCGGGCCGCTGTCGAGCAGGAAGTTGTACGCCGCGTCGTGGTTGTGCGTGTACAGCTTCAGCCCGCGGGCGGCGGCCAGCTCGCCCAGGGTGTTCCACCGCTCCGCGGCGGCGTCCCAGTCGGCCTTGTAGTTGCTGCCGGTCGGGTCGCTGCCGGTGCCGATGTGCGTCATGCCCAGCGTCTCGGCGATGTCGAGCTGCTGCTCGAACGCCGCGAGGGTGGTCGGGTTGATGACGCTCGGGATGGACGCGTGTGAGCCGTTGGCCCGCAGCCCGTTGTCGTCCAGGATCTTGCGGATCTCCGCGGCGGTGATCTGCCGGCCGAGGATGGAGGTGTGCTGGTTGTAGCCGGCGAACTCCACCTCCTGGTAGCCGATCTCGGCGAGCCGCGCGAGCACCCGCTCGAAGCCGTACGGCACTCCGCTGGTGTCCGGGGCGGCGCCGATGCGGTCCCGGACGCTGTAGAGGATGATGCCCCGCTTGCCGGGCGGGACGAGTACGCCGTTGCCGTTGGCGCCGGCGGCGGAGGCGAGTCCGGTGGCGCCGACGGCCGCCGCGCCGGCGACGCCGGCGAGGGCGCCGAGCATGCGGCGACGGCTCATCCCGTGCTGACTGTCGTTCATGTGCTGCTGCCTTTCGCGATGTGGGGGAGGGCGGATCCGGGCCGGGGGCCACCGACGGTGACCCGGGCACGTCGGTGGGGTCGCCGTGGCCGGCTGCCGCGCGGCAGCCGGCCACGGCGGCGGCTACGGTGCGACGCCGATGCCCTGGCCGGTGAACCCGATCCAGTTGAGGTTTCCGAAACCGCTGGCCGGGCCGCCGGGGACGGTGGTGAACACGAGGTAGAGCCGGTGCGTGCCGCCCGGGTCGGTGATCGGCACGGTGGTGCTGGTGAAGGCGGTGTTGCCGCTGGTCGCGTTGACCGTGGCGGTGGCGACCACCGGCCCGGTGGGCGAGTCGAGCCGGAACTGGACGCCGAAGCGCGGCTGCCCGGCGGTGGCGGCGCTGCCACCGGAGGTACGCAGCGTCACCGACTGGATGTTCGTCAGGTTCACGGTGTTGTTGACCGCGATCCAGTCGCCCGGGTCGAGGCTGCCGCGCTGCTGCCCGCCGCCGGTGTCGGCGCTGGTGCCCACGGTGGTCCCGGACTGGTCCCGGGCGAACTCCACCTGCTGCCGCTTGTCCTGGATGACCTGCTGGTCCACCGTGGTCAGTGCCGGCTGCCCGTTGGCCCCCCGGTCCGTGTAGGAGGCGCTGACGACGCCGTAGATGTAGCCGCCGTGGGAGGCGTCGTCGGCCTCCGTGGGCAGCACGCCGGAGCAGCCGAACTGGTTGGCCTCGCCGTGGCCGTGCTCGTCGTGGCCGAGCACGAAGGTCACCTCGACCTTGGCGCAGTCGACCGGCCCGTCCTCCGGGTCGGTGACCGTCACCGACCAGGGGATGCCGTCGCCCCAGTCGAAGAAGCCGCCTTCGACCGGGGTGTGCACGGTGACCGTCGGCGCGGTGTTGCCCACCGTGATCGTGGTGTTCGCCGACGCGCTCTTGCCACTGGAGTCGGTCACCGTGAGCCGCGCGGTGTAGACCCCGTTGACCGTGTACGTGTGCGTCGGGTTCGGGTCGACCGAGTCGGTCGTACCGTTGCCGTCGAAGTCCCAGGCGAACGAGATGGAGTCCGCCGGGTCCGGGTCCTTGGACCCCTCGCTGGAGAAGGCGACGGTCAGCGGCGCCGTTCCGTTGGTCGGGGTGGCCGTGAGCACGGCGTTCGGCGCCCGCAGGCCCTTGACGTAGCTGAACTTCAGCATCGCCGCGTCCGGGTTGACGTTGAAGAAGCCGTCGCCGTACGTCAGCAGGTAGAAGTTGCCGTCGGCGCCCCACTTCATGTCCATCGGGTTGTCGCAGAGGAACGGCTTGGCCGGCGTGGTGGGTGCCTGCCCGCAGTTCAGCACGTTGTTGATCTTCAGGATGTCGCCCTGGGCGTCGAGCCGGACCTCCTTGAGGGTGTCCCGGGTGAACTCACCGAAGAAGATCGCGCCGTGGAAGTACGCGGGGAACTTCGTCTCCGACCTCAGCTCCGGGTCGAAGTCGTATTTCGCCGCGCCGTGCGGGCCCACGCCGCCCGTGCCGAGTTCGGGGAAGAGCACGGGACAGGTTTGCGTCGGCGTCGACAGGTACGACTCCGGGCACGGCGTCGGCGCCTGGAACGAGTACCAGAGCTCCGACCTCTCCACCGCGGGCAGGTCGGTCAGGCCCGTGTTGTGCCGCGAGGTGTTCCGCGGCGCCGCGCAGTCGAAGGGCGCGACCGGGGAGATCGGGCTGGTGGTCCAGTTCATCTCGATGTACGGCAGGTTCGGCTGCACGCACATCGGCCAGCCGTAGTTCGCCGGCTTGTCGACCACCATCATCCGGCCGGTGCCCGCCGGTCCCCGGCCCACCGCGGCTGTCGAGGAGTCGGGGGAGTAGTCCGTGATGTACGCGACATCGTTCTCGTCGAGGGTGATCCGGAACGGGTTCCGGAAGCCCATCGCGTAGATCTCCGGCCGGGTCTTGTCGCCCGGGTCCTGCGCCTCGGGGAACATGTTGCCCGCCGGCACCGTGTAGCTGCCGTCCGCCTGCACCGAGATGCGCAGCACCTTCCCGCGCAGGTCGTTGGTGTTGGCGGAGCTGCGCCGGGCGTCCACGAAGGGCGCCTGGTATGCGCCGGTGGCGCTCACCGAGTCGTTGTGCGGTGAGAAGCCGCCGGAGCCACCGCCGCCGGCCGGGGTGTCGTCGCCGGTGACCAGCCAGAGGTTGTTGTCCGAGTCGAAGGCGATGTCGCCGGCCACGTGGCAGCAGGCACCCCGGTCGACCGGCACCTGGAGGATCTTCTGCTCGGAGGCCAGGTCCAGGGAGGGCGTCTCACCGTCGACGAACCTGTACCGGGAGAGCTGGAAGTATCCCTTCCAGCGGTCCCAGGCCGCCGGGTCGGTGCTGGTGGTCGGCGCGCCGCCGGCGGGGGTGTCCAGCGGGGGCGCGTAGAAGAGGTAGACCCAGCGGTTGGTGGCGAACTCCCGGTCGATCGCCGGCCCGTACATGCCGTCCTCGCTGTGCGTGTAGACCGGGATCTGCGCGAGCACGGTGGTCTCGTTGCTTCCCGGGTCGTGCAGGCGTACGCCGCCACGGCGGTCGGTCTGGATCACCCGACCGTCGGGGAGCACGTCGAAGCCGATCGGCTCGTTGACGTTGGGCTGCGCCCCGATCACCGTCATCTGGTAGTTGGCCAGGACGGTGGCGCCGCAGTCGCCGTCGGTCACACCGGCCGCCCACTGGATGGCGCCGCCGAGGTGGGCCCGCAGGTCGGTGCTGCCGAAGCTCTCCGGCGTCGCGCCGAGCCCGGTGTAGAAGGACCGGCCGCCCTGGTGGTCCTTGCACCAGGTGACCGGGTGGTCGAAGCCCATCGACCCACCGGCGTACGTCTTCTCGTCCACGGTGGCCAGGACGTGCGAGACGCCCCGGACGTTTGCCGCGAAGTTGTACCACCGGTCGGTGTGCGCCCAGCGCTCCGGCAGGGTCGCGGAGGCCGGGTGCACCCGGTCGGCCACGGTGACCGTGGCCGGGGCCGCCGCCGTGGCGGCGCCCACCGCCCGGGTGCCGAGCACGTCGTCCAGGAAGGACCAGCCCGGCTCGGCCTCGATCGCGGAGTGGACGCCGACGAAGCCGCCGCCGTCGCGGTAGTACCGCTCGAACGCGGCCTGCTGGTCGTCGGCGAGGACGTCGCCGGAGGTGTTCAGGAACACCACGGCCCGGAACTGCTTGAGGTGCGCCTCGTCGAACTTGCGGGCGTCGTCGGTCACCTCGACGGTGAAGCGCCGGTCGTTGCCGAGCTGGCGGATCGCGTCGACGCCGGCGGCGGTGGCGGGGTGGCCGCCGCCCGCCGACCGGGTGAAGACGAGGACCTTGTACTCGATGCCGTTGCTGGTCGGTGCCGGGGCGGCGAGTGCCGGTGCCGGCTGCTGCTGAGCGGTCGCGACGAGCGTCGCGCCGACGAGGGTGAGAAGGCTGAGGTAGGTGGCGGCCCTTCGGCCGATCGGTCTGCGCATCGAACCTCGCTCTGGTCGGGCGGGTCCGCCTCAGCGCTGGGACGTCGCTGAGGAGGTCGCGGGGAGTACCAAGAGCCTGGCCAGGTTCTACGCAGGACGATATTTGCGCCTCGGACCAAAGTGAAGAGGTTGGCGGCGGAAGTTTTCGATGGATGGGCCGAACTTTCGCTTCAATCGGCGAAAGTGGCCACAGGGGTGGGGCCGGGCGCCCGTGACGTGCCTGTACGTACGCGAGCGGGCCGGTCGCCAACTGGCGACCGGCCCGCGCGAAGGTGCGATCAGAGGGTGCTGTTGTTGGTGCCCGAGCCGGACGGCTTGCTGCGGGGGGTGGTGGTGGCCGACGTCGACCCGGAGGTCGAGCCGGTGCCCGACGAGCCGGAGCCCGCCTTCGCCCCCACCGTGGCCGGCGTCCCGGCGAACGCGTCGTCGGCGGCGGTCAGCTCCTGCTTGTTGCCGTTGCTGCTCAGCTTCTCGCCCAGCTTCGACTGGCCGAGCTTGTCCTTGCCCTCGCTGTAGAGGCGGGTCGCCTGGGCCTGCGCGACGCCGGCCGCCTCCTGGACGGTCGGGTGGTCGAGCACCTTGCGGCCCCGGATCACCAGTTCCTCGTACTTCTCCCGACCGGCACGGGCGCCCAGGACGAATCCCGCAGCCAGCCCGCCAAGAAACATGATCTTTCCGCGCATGGCGGCTCCTTCCGTACCTGACGCGCCGTCGTCCGGCGGCTTACCCCGCCGGAGGCGACCAAATCGCGCCTGTCTCCTCTGTCCGCAGCTAACTACCCATCCTGCTCTCCGCTCATGCCTCCTTGTGCCGTGATGACGATTTGTCTGGTTTATTGTCGTGCCCGTGGGGCACGGGTCGCAGGGGTAACCCCCTGGACCAACACCCCCCGCAGTCCTGTACTCTTGTCCCCGTCGCACGGCGCGGGGAGATCCGCACCGGACGACGCAGCGGTCCCCCGTAGCTCAATTGGCAGAGCAGCCGGCTGTTAACCGGCAGGTTTTTGGTTCGAGTCCAAACGGGGGAGCTTCCACACCTGACGCCCGTCGGCCCCGCCGACGGGCGTTCGTCGTTCCGTGCTCCCGCCCACCGCCGACGGTTCGGTGTTTTTCGCGCCTTGCCGGCCGCCCGGTTTCCGCCACCGCGGGCGCTCCCGCCCGGCAGGATGGTCGGTGTCGACTTGGACTCACTCTGCGTCGATCGGCACGTCGATTCTTGGGGTGGGTGCGGATGCCCGGAAGAGGAGGCCACGGCAGGATCACACTCGTCGCCGTGGCGGTCGTGCTCGCGTGGCTGGTCGTCGGGGCCGTCGCCGGGCCGTTCTCCGGCCGGCTCGGCGAGGTCGCCACGAACGACAACGCCTCGTTCCTGCCCGCCGACGCGGAGGCGACCCGGGCGCAGGAGCTGGCCGGACGGTTCGTCGCGCGGCAGACCACCCCCGCCCTGGTGGTCTACGAACGCGCCAGCGGCATCACCGACGCCGACACGCAGCGGGCGGCTGCCGACGCCACCCGGTTCGCCCAGGTGCCCGGAGTGGTCGGCCCGCTGCCGCCGCCGATCCCCAGCGAGGACGGGCAGGCCCTCCAGGTGGTGGTGCCGATCGATGACGCCGACGGCGAACGGATCGGCACGGTCGTCGAGGAACTTCGCGCCATCGCCGGCGGGGACCGCGACGGGCTGACCGTGGACGTGGCCGGGCCCGCCGGCCTGCTCGCCGACCTCATCGAGGTCTTCTCCGCCATCGACAGCACCCTGCTGGTCGTCACCCTCTGCGTGGTGCTGGTCATCCTGCTCGTCGTCTACCGCAGCCCGATCCTGTGGATCTTCCCGCTGCTCGCCGCCGGGATGTCCTTCGCGCTGGCCGCGGTCTTCGTCCACCTGCTCGCCGACGCCGACGTGATCAAGCTCAACGGGCAGGCGCAGGGCATCCTCACCGTGCTCGTCTTCGGCGCCGGCACCGACTACGCGCTGCTGCTCGTCGCCCGCCACCGCGAGGAACTGCACCGGCACGAGCGCCCCTGGGACGCGATGCGGACCGCCTGGAAGGGCGCCGCCCCGGCGATCGTCGCCTCCGCCGGCACGGTGATCGTGAGCCTGCTCTGCCTGCTGCTGTCCAGCCTCAACTCCAACCGGGCGCTCGGCCCGGTCGCCGCCATCGGCATCGCCGCCACCCTGCTGGTCATGCTCACCTTCCTGCCCGCCCTGCTGGTGCTCGGCGGGCGGTGGGCGTTCTGGCCGCGCCGGCCCCGGCCCGACCAGGCCGACCCGCGCACCGAGCACGGCATCTGGAGCCGGATCGCCGGCTTCGTGGCGCGGCGGGCCCGGCCCGTCTGGGTGCTCACCACCCTCGCGCTGGCCGTGCTCGCGCTGGGGCTGACCCAGCTCGGCGCGACCACGCTCGGGCAGTCCGACCTGTTCACCGAACGCACCGACTCGGTCGCCGGCCAGGAGGTGATCGCCCGGCACTATCCCGCCGGCACCGGCAGCCCCGCCACCATCTTCGCCAACCAGCAGGCCGCCGAGCAGGTCGCCGACGCGGCCCGCGGCGTGCCCGGGGTGGCCGCCGTCCGGCCTGTCACCGCCCACCGGGCCGGCCCGCCCGACCCGAACGCGCCACCCACCGTCGTCGACGGCCGGGTGCAACTGGAGGCGACGCTCGCCGACCCGCCGGACAGCGACGGCGCCGAGCGGGCCGTCCGGCAACTGCGGGCGGCGGTGCACGCGGTGCCCGGCTCGGACTCCGTGGTCGGCGGCTTCACCGCGATCAACGTGGACACGTCGGACGCCTCGACACGGGACCGGAACGTGATCATCCCGGTCGTGCTGGTGGTGATCGCGATCATCCTGGCGCTGCTGCTGCGGGCGCTCCTCGCGCCGATCCTGCTGATCGCGACCGTACTGCTCAGCTTCGCCGCCACCCTCGGCCTCTGCGCGCTGATCTTCCGCCACGTCCTCGGCTTCCCCGGCGTGGACACCTCGTTCCCGCTCTTCGCCTTCGTCTTCCTGGTCGCCCTCGGCATCGACTACAACATCTTCCTGATGAGCCGGGTCCGCGAGGAGTCCGTCAGGCGGGGCACCCGGGCCGGCGTGCTGACCGGGCTCGCCGTCACCGGCGGCGTGATCACCTCCGCCGGGGTCGTGCTCGCCGCGACGTTCTCCGCGCTCGCCGTGCTGCCACTGGTGGTGCTGGTCGAGCTGGGCGTGGCGGTCGCGGTCGGGGTGCTGCTCGACACCATCGTCGTCCGCTCGCTGCTGGTGCCCGCGCTGGCGTACGACATCGGTCCGAAGCTCTGGTGGCCGGGCCGGCTGTCCCGGACGAACGGTGAGCGGGAGGCGCGCGATGCTCGCTGAGACCGACGTCGTCGTGGTCGGCGGCGGCCTGGCCGGCCTGGCCGCGGCCCGGCGGCTGCACCGCGCCGGCGTGCCGTGGCGGCTGCTGGAGGCCGGCGGCCGGCTCGGCGGCCGGGTGGCCACCGACGCGGTCGACGGTTACCTGCTCGACCGTGGCTTCCAGGTGCTCAACACCGCCTATCCGCGGCTCGGCACCCTGCTCGACGTCGACCGGCTGCGCCTTGGCCACTTCACCTCCGGCGTGCTGGTGCGCAAGGGCGACCGGCTCACCCGCCTGGTCAACCCGCTGCGCGAGCCCACCGGCGCGCCCGGCACCGCCCTGGCCGGCGTCGGGTCGCTGCGCGACCGGCTGCGCCTCGCCGCGCTCGCCACCGGCTGCGCGACCCTGCCGAAGGGCCGGCTGCTCGCCGCGCCCGAGACCACCACCGAGACCGCGCTGCGCCGCGCCGGCCTCTCCGACACGATCATCGAGGAGTTGCTGCGGCCGTTCCTCTCCGGTGTCTTCGTCGAACGGGAGCTGGAGACCTCCAGCCACGTGCTGTCGATGGTGCTGCGATCCTTCGCCCGGGGCCGGATCGGCCTGCCTGCCGAGGGCATGGCCGCGCTGCCCCGCGCCGTCGCCGACCCGCTGCCCGCCGAACTGATCGACCTGGACACCCCGGTCTCGGCGGTGGCGCCCGGCCGGGTCCGCACCCAGGCCGGCGACATCCGTTGCCGCGCCGTCGTGGTCGCCGTCGACCCGCCGGCGGCGGCCACGCTGCTGCCGACCCTGCCGGCGGTACGCACCCACAGCTACACGACGTACTACCACAGCGCGCAGGAGGCGCCGCTGGACGAGCCGATCCTGCTCGTCGACGGCGACCGGCGGGAGATCGTCGCGAACACGGTGGTGGTCAGCCGGGCCGCGCCGACGTACGCGCCGGCCGGCCGGCACCTGATCGCCACCTCCGTGGTCGGCCCGTCGGCGCCGCCCGAGCCGACCGTGCGGGCCGAGCTGACCCGGCTCTACGGACGGTCCACGGCGGACTGGACGCACCTGACCACCGTGTCGGTCCCGGACGCGCTGCCCGCCGCACCGCCGCCGCAGGGGCGGTTGCGCAAGCCGGTGGCGCTGGGGGCGGGCCTGTTCGTGGCCGGCGACCACCGGGACAGCCCCTCCGTCCAGGGCGCGCTGGCCAGCGGCTGGCGCGCCGCCGGAGCCGTGCTGGCGGAGCTTCGCGCCGGCTCCTGACGCCCCGATCGGTGGGTACGGGGCGCGGCGGGTCGGCTGCTCGCTGTTATCCTCGCGTTGCCCATCGTGCCGCCACCGCGGGGCGGTGAAGCCAGGGTTTCGTGCTGGCCGGTGATCGACCGGGCGGGATAGGATCCGGCGCGGTGACGGGGCGGTAGCTCAGCCGGTTAGAGCAGTCGACTCATAATCGATCGGTCACGGGTTCGAGTCCCGTCCGCCCCACCTACAGCGTGTGAGCCGGGTAAACGTTAAGCCGGATGGGCGATACGCGAACCGCCTTGGCAAGGTGCGCCCGTCCGTCGGTGGAGGGGATCAGCCACCGTGGTCAGGATCCGAACTCCAGTGGGCCTGATTCGAGTTCGCGCCTGAAGAACGTCTCCGGGTGCATGAGGCCGTCGGGGGGATCCTGTACGGCGGCGGCTCGCCGTCGGAGTTCGGCGAGGTGCTTCGTGAGGACCTCCTTCTTCATCACCGCAGCGATGGTGCGATCCCGTTCCTCGAAGGGCGCGAGCCCCTCGGGGCTGGTCACCCTGCTCCAGTCGATGGGCGGATCGCAGGCCAGCACCCGCAGTTTCTTCGCCGGTGGCAGGTTCATGTTGACTTGGCGGACCACGGGGAAGAACCGGTCATAGAAGGCGGAGAAGCCGCAGCTGGGTTGGGTGGTGTTGCGCCAGACCTTTCGCACCTCGGCGAGTGGCACGTCCTCGCCCGCGATGTAGCGGTCCAGCAGTGGCTGGTACAGCGAGTTGCCGCACTCCACGGCGATGTCGTCGACCCTGTCGGGGAATGCGGGGTTCCGGATCAGGTCGAGGAAGACGTCGTTCGGGCTGGCCGCGGCGACCACGTCGTATCTGTCGAAGGCGGCCAGGATCGTCTCCTGGGCGTCTTGCGGAGCGGCGCGGCCCCGGCTGTCCGGGGTCCTGGTGTTGGCCGATGTGCCGGCGAAGGCCGCTGTGGCTGCCACCGCCGCGGCCAGCAGCGCACCGCCGGTTACTGCCGCCACGGCGAGGCGGGTGAGCTTGCGTATCAAGGGTCGTCCTCTCATCGGTGGATCAGGGCTGGGCGCCGGATCACGGCCGGTCGGTCACGCGATCCGACGGATGCGACGTACGGCGAGGTAGAGCAGCAGCGCCGCCATGGCGACGAAGATGCCGGTCTCGATGCCCTGAAACAGCCAGAAACGGTCGCCGGGCTGGTAGAGCTGCCAGTTGTAGGAGCCCGGGCCGAGGCCGAGATCGGCGCCGCAGGCTGCGCCCGGTCCCGTGGCGTCGGGCGCGCAGGCAATCTGCGCGTTGGCCGTGAGCAGCTTGCCGGAGGAGTCGCGGATGCCGTAGGAGAGGATCCAGTCCCCGGCGGCCGGGTTGGTCTGTACGGTGGCGTCCTTGATCGGGAAGGTGAGGGTGCGGGCGGGCAGGTAGTGCGGTCGCGCCAGTGTCGCCAGTGCGACGCGCAGGCCGACGAATCCGGTGAGGGCGGCGGTCATCGCGGGCAGCACCTTGGGCCAGATGGTGCCGGCGAAGACGCCCAGCGCGACCGCTAACAGCGTGTAGCCGATCGGTGCCACGCCCTGCATGTCGAAGAAGAAGACGTTGAAGCGGCCATGCTGCCCGGCCTGGCTGATCGGGGTCAGCCACCACGACATGCCCAGTCCGTAGACGGCCGCGGCGGCGAGCGCCCCGGCCCCGGCGACGCCGAACTTGACCATGGCCCAGTGCCGTCGGCTGACGCCCTGGGTCCAGACCATCCGGTGGGTGCCCGCCTCGACCTCGCGGGCGACCAGTGGGGCGCCCCAGAAGAGCCCGACGAGCAGTGGCAGGACGAGGAACAGAACGCCGATCATGCTCATCGTGCCGTACTGGCTGTTGAATTCGATGGACGCTTTGCCGCAGGTGTCGGCGCTGGCCGGGACCAGCGAGTCGGTGCCCAACGCACGTACGCAGTCGGCCAGGCCCTTGTCGGCGAAGGTGTGTCGCATCGCCAGGCCGGTCGGGATCATGAACGTGGCCAGGATCGCGAGGCCGATCGCGGTGAACAGTGCCTGCTTGCGGTGTTGCCGCCAGGTCAGCCAGATCATGCCGGCGCTCCCCACGCCGCGTGGGTGCGGCCGGACGGGGTCTCACCGTCGCCGAGATAGGCGAGGATGATGTCTTCCAGGGTCACGTCGTGCGCTGTCCAGGCGGGATCGTGGATCGGCCCGTCGGTGCGGACCAGCAGCGTCGATTGCCGGTCGGTGTGGGTGGCCCGGACCACGTGCGCCACCCCCGACGGCGGCCGGTCGCCGTGCCGGGGGCCGACCAGTTGCCGGTGTCCGGCGATCAGGGCGTCGACGCCGCCGGTGAGCCTCACCTGCGACGTGTGCAGCACGATCAGGTGGTCGCAGGTGCGTTCGAGGTCCGCCAGGAGGTGCGAGGACAACAGCACGGTGGTGCCCGTCTCCGCGACGACGCCGGTCAGCGCCTGCAGGAACTCGCGCCGGGCGAGCGGGTCGATGCTGGCGACCGGTTCGTCGAGCAGCAGTAGCCGTGGTCGTTTGGCCATCGCCAGGGCGAGCGCGACCTGCGCCCGTTGGCCGCCGGACAGCTTGCCGACGGGCCTGTCGCGTGGGATGCCGATCTGCGTGAGGCGGTGGTGGGCCATCGCCAGGTCGAAGCGCTGGTTCAATCTGGCGCCCATGGTGAACAGTTCGCCCGCCGTGAAGTCCCGGTACAGCGGGGTGTCCTGCGCCACGAAGCCGATGTCGGACAGGACCGCGACGTTGTCGTACGGTGCCTGGCCGAAGACCCGGACGGCGCCGGCGTCCGGCCGCAGCAGACCGACCGCCATGTGTAGCAGCGTGCTCTTCCCTGCGCCGTTGGGGCCGACCAGCGCGGCCACTCTCCCGGCGGGCAGGCGCAGCGAGCAGTCTCGCAGCGCCCACGCTCTGCCGTACCGTTTTCCCAGTTGATCGGTCTCGAGCACGATGTCCATCGGGTGTCCCTCTCGCATTGCTCACGCGGTTTGCAGGTGTCGGTTCTACGCGGACACTGGTGTCGGGCCGGTGTCGGCGGATGACACCGCGCTGACACCGGATCGGGTGGCGGGCGCTGACACCGCGCTGACACCTCCGAACTGGCATCGTGGGGATCATGCGCGTACTCGTCGTCGAGGATTTCGAGGTTCTGGCTCGTACGGTTGGGACCGGATTGCGACGGGAGGGCATGGCGGTCGACGTGGTCCTCGACGGCGACGCAGCCCTCGAACACCTGTCCGTGAACCGCTACGACGTGGTGGTGCTGGACCGGGACCTGCCCGGCGTGCCGGGCGACGAGGTGTGCCGGCGTATCGTGGACGATCACGCGGCGACGCGGGTGCTGATGCTGACCGCGGCCGCTACGGTGAAACAGCGGGTCGACGGCCTGGGACTGGGCGCCGATGACTATCTGCCCAAGCCCTTCGACTTCGCCGAACTGGTGGCCCGGGTCCGAGCGCTCAGCCGTCGGCCGGGCACGGCCGTGCCACCGATCCTCGACAACGGAGAAGTGACGCTGGACCCGAACCGGCGCGTCGCGACCCGCGCCGGACGGCGGCTGGACCTCAGCCCGAAGGAATTCGCCGTCCTGGAGTGCCTGCTCGCCGCGCACGGCCGACTGGTGTCGGCGGAAGAACTCCTCGAACAGGTCTGGGACGAGGCGGCGGACCCCTTCACCACGGCGGTGAAGACGACCATCCGCCGGCTGCGGGCCAAGCTGGGCGAACCGCCGATCATCCACACCGTGCGCGAGGGCGGGTACCGGATCGGCGAACCATGATGAGGCGCGTCCGAATTCCCCGGCGAAGCCTGCACCTTCAGCTCACCCTCCTGTACGCCGTACCCTTCCTGCTCTCCGGCATCGTGCTGCTCGCCATTCCGCTGCTAGGCACCAAGCAGGTCGTGCCCGCAGGTCCGTACGCGGGCCCCGCCGACGTCCAAGGCGACAACAGCCACCTCGACCAGCAGCTCACCAGCTCAGCGGTGGGCATCGCCGGAATGGTTGTCGTCTCTCTGGCGCTCGGCTGGTTCGTCGCCGGCCGGTTCCTGCGCCCCCTGCGCAACATCACGGCCACCGCTCGCGACATCTCCGCCAACAACCTGCACCGGCGGCTAGGACGGACCGGTCTGCACGACGAGTTCACCGAGCTCGCCGAGACCCTCGACGACCTGTTCGAGCGTCTGGAGGCCTCGTTCGAATCGCAGCGGCACTTCGTCGCCAACGCCTCACACGAACTGCGCACCCCGCTCACCGCCGAACGGACAGTGCTCCAGGTTGCGCTCGCCGACCCGGACGCCACCGTCGAGACACTGCGCTCCGCCTGCCACGAGGTCCTCGCGCTCGGCCAACAGCAGGAACGCCTCATCGAGGCACTGCTCACCTTGGCGCAAGGCCAACAGAGTCTCCAACTGAACACCCCACTCGACCTCGCTGACACCGCCACCAAGGTGCTCGCCTCCCGCCAGCAGGACGCCGATCGTCGAGGAATCCAGGTGCAACCCACTGTCGAACGAGCGCCCGCGGCAGGCGATCCCCACCTGATCGAGCGCCTGGTCGTCAACCTGCTCGACAACGCCGTACGGCACAACAGCCCGGGCGGCTGGGTCAAAATCAGCACGACGACCACCGCAACCCAGAGCACCATCCGGGTCAGCAACTCAGGACCGGTGATCCCACCCGACGAACTCGAGGCGCTGTTCCAACCATTCCGTCAGCTTGGCGGCCGGCGGACGAGGCACCCCGACGGCCACGGCCTCGGCCTCGCCATCGTCCGCGCGATCGCCACCGCGCACAGAGCGGCCCTCAGCGCCCGGCCCCGACGCGCGGGTGGCCTCGACATCGAGGTTCGGTTCCCACACCAAGCACACCACCCGATCGAGTCCCCGGCTCGACGCACACCGTCGGCGGGGATAGGGCCGACACCCGGGCGTTGGCGCGACGGATCGGCATAGAGCGCGTGGTGCGTTTGTGGTGCCAAGCGGGGGTGGTTCAAGTGGTTGCAGCGCCGTGGAGTCGCCTCGACTGTGGCTGTGGTTGCAGCCAGTAGGCGCAGTCTCCGCCACGAGGGCCACTCAGCCGTGGCTAATCCCCTGGTCGGCCGGTAGGCGCATCACCGATGATTACGACCATGGCCACGACCCGGCAAGCTGACATGTCTACCGACGGGGCGCTCGACGGCCACTTGGGTGGCAATGCCGCCTCGATCCGGGCGACGGCCCGCGCCCTGGCGAAGGTCGAGTCCGCCGTGGCCGTGGTGCTCGTCGAGGGCATCAGCGACCAGATCGCACTGGAAACGGCCGCAGTGGGTCGCGGCCGGGATCTCGAGGCGGAGCGGGTCGTGATCGTGCCGATCGGCGGGGCGCACGCGATCGGCCGCTTCCTGACGAGGTTGGCCCCCCTGGGCACCCGGGTGCGACTTGCCGGTCTGTGTGACCTGCGTGAGGAGGAGATATTCCGGCGCGGACTGGAGGTGACCCGTGTTGGCTCACCCCGCACGCGCGCCGACATGGAGCACCTCGGGTTCTACGTCTGCGTCAAGGATCTGGAGGACGAGCTGATCCGCGCCCTGGGTGCCGCCCGGGTCGAAGCACTCTTCGACTCGCAGGGCGACCTCCGGTTGTTCCGCTCGTTCCAGAGCCAGCCCGCCTGGCGCGGCCGGGAGCCCGAAGCGCAGATGTGGCGGTTCCTGCGCAGCAGTTCGCGCCGTAACCTGCGCTACGCACGCCTGCTCGTCGAGGCGGCAGTTGACCGGGATACCTTGCCGCGGCCGCTCGACGCGCTGCTCACCGTCGTCTGACCCACCGAAGGTCAAGCCTTCGACCACGCCGGCGGTGGCTGACGTTGATTCGGCTGTCCGCTTCGGGACTGAGCCGCCTTCGCGGCCGACGCCCTCGGCCAACCTGATCCTGACGCCGGGTGTCCGCCCGTCGTGGAGATCGGAGGAGCGATGAGGACCCACCCCCGATGGCGGTCGACCGGCACGATGCTGGTCGCCGCCCTGGCCACCGCACTGGTCGCCGCCCTGCTGCCCGCCTCGCCCGCGTTCGCGCTGCCGTCCGGCAGCGGTTGGTCGGCCTCGTGGAGCTACTACCACCCCAGCGCCTACCAGTACGCCGGCACCCTGCCGGGCGTGCGGCTGACCGGGTACGCCACCGACAACTCGGGCACCAGCACGACGGTCGGCACCATCGAGGACACCGCCGCCGACGCCCGCTGCGCCAGGGTGATGCTGTACGCCAACGGCGTCGGCTACATCGCCGACCGGACCACCTGCGGCAACGGCAGCTATCTCACCTACTCCACCGGCAGTTACAGCCAGGGGCTCCTGGTGATCGTCTACCGGATGATCCAGGGGACGAACACCCAGGACAAGGGGTTTGCCATGTTCGTCCCCGGCTCGTCGGCCGACCCGGAGCTGCGGACCGTGGGCACCGGGGCGAGCTGGTCGTACTACACCTCGACGGCGTTCCAGTACACGGTGACCCGTCCCGGGGTGCGGCTGACCGGCTACGGCGCCCACCAGTACGCGGACCAGCGCTCCTCGCTGAACACGGTGGAGAAGACCGCCGGCACGGTGGGCTGCGCCACGGGCAAGGTCACCGGCGGCGTGACCACCAGCGGCGGCACCTGCGTCAACGGCGGCAGCACGTCCTTCCACCGGTCCGACCTGACCAACAACCTGGAGGCGTCCGCCTGCTACCAGCCCTTCCTCGGCACCCGGCGGTGCGTGGCGATCACCATCCCCGAGCCCTGGTGACCCGGCCGACCCGATGCCCCCGGCCGGCCCGGGGGCATCGGGTCCGTCACCGACGGGTCTTGGGCAGGTCGAACTGGTCGGCGGCCTTGCAGTCGCGCGTGCCGCCGACGGCGCCCGGCCCGACCCGGTCGAGCGCCTGGCGTGCCCGGACCCGGCCCAGGTTCCAGGCGTACCAGGGGTCCGGCTCGTCGAGGTCGTCCGCGATCCAGCTCAGGGTGCAGCGGCGCACGGGGTCCGGCAGGCCGGACAGGGCGGGTGTCGCGTCGGCCGAGAGCGCCCGCAGGTACCAGGCGTCGATCTTCCCCGTCTGCTCGTAGCGGGCGATGTTGCGGCGCGCCGCGTAGTCCTCGGGGTTGAGCACGGCCAGGCCCAGCAGCATCGCCACGGCGAGCGCCACGGTCAGCCGGGGGATCCAGGCTCCCCGCCACCGGATCCCGGCCGCCAGGATCATCAGGAAGACGGTGCCGAGCAGCAGCTCGAACGCCATCACGAAGAGACGTTCCCCGGTGAAGCTGTAGGCCTTCTGGTACGTGTACATCCGGGACAGCGCCGACACCACGATGACGAAGCCGAACGCGCTGAGCAGGCCGAGCAGGATCCGGAGCAGATGGCGCTCGACCGGACGCTCCCGCCGTGCCCACCGGGCCACCCCGGCGAGCACCGCCAGCGTCAGCATCGTGACGACGACGAGCTGCCAGAACCCGCTGCGCGCGTACTCGGCGTAGCTGAGGCCGGCAGTGCGCAGCACGTGCCGCTCCCCGCCGAACAGGACGGTGAACTGCACCGCCACGAAACCGCCGAACAGCAGCGTCAGCGCGGTGATGACCGGTGCCCACTCCACGACGCCGAGGCGGGGCGTGCCGGGCCGGTCCACCGTCGACAGGTCGGGAGGCGCGGCCAGCGTGTAGACGGCGGCGACCGCGCTCAGTCCGCCGATGCCGGCGAGGAAGAGCCATTCGAACCTCGCGCCGGCGTCGACCTCGGGGATGAGCCCGTCGAGCACCACGGAGAAGGCGCCGTCGGCTGACGAGAGGAGCGCACCGAAGACGACCAGCGCGGCCACCGTGGCCGCGGCGGACCCGACGACGCGACGGGCCAGGCCCGGGCTCGTCGGGGCCTTGAGGTGGCCGCCCACCCACGGCAGCCCCCGCAGCGCCGCGAACGGCGCCGCCACCAGGCTGAACAGGATGGAGCGTACGAGCCGGCCGCCCATGATCGCGAGGGTCGCGCAGCCGAGCGCGCCGAGGACGCAGAACGTCACCAGCCACCAGGCGTTGCGGAAGGCCAGGACCGAGAGCAGCGCCAGCGCGGCCCCCGCCCAGCCGGCGCGGACCCAGCGCTCGGCGCGCGGCAGGTCGGCGCCGGTGCGGCGGACCGCGACGACCACCGCGACGGTCAGGGTGAGCCAGCCCAGGAACCAGCCGATGCCGGTGCGGGTCAGCGGCACGAAGCACGCCAACCCCAGCGCCCCGGCGAGGACGGCGGCCGGCACGGAGCGGTCCCGCGCCGCCTTCGGGCCTGGCCACCGCGTCTTGAGGAACGACGGCCGGACCGGCGGCGGCTGGTAGCCGCGGTACGGCGCCGGCCACGCGGCCGGCGTACCGGTCCCGTACGGCGCCTGGTGCGGGGCGGCGGTCGGTGGCGGGGCCGCGACCGGCGTCGGTGCGGCGGCGGGTGCCGGCGCGGCGACCGGTTGGGGCGGCGTGCTCGCCGCAGCCGCCGGGGTGGCGACGGCGGGCGGCGCGCCGGCAGGGGAGGGCGACGGGTTTCCGGCGGAGGACGCCGTCGCCGCACGCGCGGCCTCCGGCGCCGGCTCGACGGCCGACGGCGAGCCCTTCGCCTCGGCGGCGGCCGTCGGGGCCGGTCGGGTGTCCGGGTCCGCCCGCCTCGGCACGACGGCCGGCCGGACCTCCCCGTCCGCCTGCTGCGGCACGACGGCCGGGCGGGCGTCCGTGCCCGCCGACGTCGGGGCGGTGGCGGCCGGGCGGGCGTCCGTGCCCGTCGGCGTCGGCGTCGGGGCGGCGGCGGTCGGGTCCGTGTCCGTGCCCGTCGGCGTCGGGGCGGCGGCCGGCACCAGCGGGATGAACACGGCGTACCCGCGCGTGCCCGGCGGGATGCTGACCGGGATCGCCCACGCGGGCGTGCCCTCCGCCCCGGGCCACACCATGGTGGGCGGCGCACCGTCGACGGGCGGCATGACGAGCAGGTACGGCGTCGCGTGCCCGGGGTTCTCACCGGCGGTGCTCGCGGGCCCCCCGGCGGTATCCGGGGAACCCGGCACCGGTGGCGGCTGGGTCACGGGACCCTCCTTGATCGAATGGTCCGCACACTGTACGACCGATCCCGATCCCTTCGCCGCCCGGTGAACGCTCCGCGATCCGCCCCGCACGCAGAGGTGATGCCGGGTGGTCGGCGGGGTCGGCCGTTCAGGGTGGTCAGACCGGAATCGCGGATCGCGCCGGTGGCCATTCCGAGAATGCGCAACCAACCGGGTATGCGGGCCGCCGCCACGAAAGGCGCGGGCCGCCGCTATGAAAAGGCGCGAGGCGCCGCCACGAAAGGCGCGGACCCGCGTTAACCTCCCGGCGCGGCCACCGCGTTCACCTGGCGGGAGGTACGCATGTCCGACAGCCCGCACCCGCCGCCACCGGAGGGCTTCGCCGAGTTCGTGGCGGCCCGGTCCGGCGCCCTGCTGCGCTCGGCGTGGCTGCTGACCGGAGACGCCGGCCGGGCGGAGGACCTGCTCCAGACCGTGCTCGCGGTCGCCTGGCGGCGCTGGCCCGGCATCATCCACGGCGGGCATCCCGAGGCGTACCTGCGGCGGGCGCTCTTCACCACGTACGCCTCGTGGTGGCGGCGGCGGTGGCGGGGCGAGGTGCCGGCCGCCACGACGCCGGAGACGTGCGGGACCGGCGACGTGGCCGGCGAGTCGGCCGACCGGGACGCGGTGCGCCGCGCGCTGGCCCGGCTCAGCCGCCAGCAGCGGGCGATCGTGGTGCTGCGGTACGTCGAGGACCTGTCCGTGGAGCGGACCGCGCAGGTGCTGGGCTGTTCGGTCAACACGGTCAAGGTGCAGTCCTCGCGCGCCCTGCGCAGCCTGCGCGCCGACCCGGATCTGCGGTTGTTCACCGATCGGGAGGTCGTGCCATGAGTTCTGACGACTCCGACGTCCGGCGGCTGCTCGCCGACGCCGTACCGCCACTGGCGGCCCCGCCGGACCGGTTGGCGGCGGTCGGCTCCCGGGTCCGCCGGCGCCGGCGGCGGCTGGCCGCCGGCTCGGCGGCGGCCCTGGTCCTGGCGGTGGGGCTGACGGTCGGGGTGCCGCAGCTCGTCGCCGGCGACCGGGGCGGTCCCCGGCCGGCGCCGGTCGCCACCGGCGGGCCGGTCGGTGCGGCGGTCTGCCCTGACGACATCAGCCGGAGGCCCGGGCTGGAGTCGGTGCGCTACGGCGACGACGTGCCACTGGTGCCGGCGGGCGCGGTGGAGGTCACCGCGTGCCAGGTGCCGGTCGGCGGGGGGCCGCGGGCGGCGGACCGCGTCGGCCCCCGGGTGCTCACCGCCGGGGTCGACGAGATCGTCGGGCTGCTCAACGCGATGCCCCCGATCAACGCGATGCCACCGACGCGGACCGGGCCGGACGGGCGGCCCCGCGTGACCGACCCGACCAACCCGGGGCTGCGGTGCACCCTGGTGGCCCGGTTCGAGGAGACCGCCTACGTGCTGCGCTACCCCGACCGGGCGCCAGTGACCGTGTGGACCGACGACAACTGCGCGGTCGCGGTCACCGCCAGCCACGGCCGAAGGCTGGACCGCCGGCTGTTCGGCGCGTTCCTGGACCGGTACCGGGCGCAGCTCGCCGCGGCCACCGACCCGGCCACCGTCGCCACCCCTGTCTGCCCGACGAGCATGCCCGTCGACCGGGTCCGGCTGACCCCCTCGAACCCTGGGCCGCCCGACCGGATCGCGGTCAACCAGGCCGGGCACGACAGCGTCCTGATGACCCCGCTGGTCGCGTTGGCCGCCTGCCGGTACGAGGTGGACGGCGAGAGCGCCCGGCTGGTGCGCCGGGAGACCCGGCGCGACGGGGCGGACGCGTTCCGGCCGGTGCTCAACGCGGCCTTCGCCCGTTCGGTGCCGGCCAGCGACTGCGGCGACTGGCCGGGCTACCCGCCGCCGACCGCGTTCGACACCGTGACCGTGGCGGACGCGACCGGTGCCACCGCCGAGTTCTGGGTCCGGCACACGCCCTGCCGCAGCGCCGTCCGCGCGCACCACCGGGGCAGCGAGCCCACGCCGGAGCTGCTCGCCGCCCTCACCCGCTTGCTCGGGCCACTACCCCGCTGACCTGCCGACGGCGGCGCCGGGTGGGGACCCGACGCCGCCGGGCCGGTCAGACGTACGGCCGGGTGGCGTACGCGGCCCGCAGCGCGGCCAGCCCCACCGGCTTCGGCGCCAGCGTGCCCCAGCCGGAGTTGAAGTAGTTGGTGCACACGATCCGGGGTCCCCGCTCGGCGTTGAGCTGGGCGATCGCGGCCGGCACGGTGGCGATCCAGGCCGCCTGGTCCGGGACTTCCGCCACCCGTACGCCCCACTCGGCGACGATCACCGGCCGGGAGAGCGCGACCGGGCCGAGGTCGGCCACCGCCCAGTCCTTCGTCCGGCGGAACCGGGCCAGCGCGGTGTGCGCGGGGCTGGTGGCGTAGACGTTCCACTGGAGGAAGTCGAGTTTCGCCATCAGCGCCTCGGGGTGGGTGCGTTGGTAGCAGCCTCGGTCGAAGCCGCCCAGCCCCACCGAGAAGGTGGTGCCGGCGGGAAGCTGCCGCGCCTTGAACCAGTTGACGATGTACGTCATCGCCTGCACCGCCCGGGCGTCCGACTGGGCCCAGGTGTAGCTGACGCCCGCCTCGGTGGTGCCGAACTCGTGGTCGGTGTCCAGTTCGGAGGCGAGCTGGATGTTGACCCCGAACCCCATGGTCCGGTACTGGGACAGGGCACGGGCGAGCAGCCCGTCGCAGTGCCCGGCGAGGACCTGGCTGTAGCCGTACGCCCGGGGCCAGGTCGTGCCGGGCCGCTGCTGGATGGTCATCGCGGGCGCCGGGACGGTGTAGGTGACGCCGTCCACGGTGAAGGACTGCGGCCCGGCGTTGGGCGCGCCGTAGTGCTTCAGCTCCAGCACCATGTTCATCCGCACCCCGGCCTTGCCCAGCGTGACCAACCACGGTCGCTGGTAGCCGGGGAAGATGTAGCCGTCGGCGAGGCTGCGGTACTGGGTCAGCGCGCGGAAGTTCCCGCCGGCCATGTCGGCCGTCGGGTCGGCGCCGCCGGAGAGGTAGTAGCCGCCCAGCACCGGCGCGGCGATCGTGTAGTCGGCGGTGGCGGTGGCGGTGCGCCCGCCGTTGTCGCGCACCGTGACGGTGACCCGGGGCATCACGCCACCGCCCGGTAGACGGCCACCGAGCCGTTGTCCGACAGCCGGGTCCAGGTGCGGCCGGAGTCGTCGGTGACGGTGACGGTGAGCGGGTCGATGACGGCGGTGACCTTGACCGGGGCGCTGCTGTTGCCCTGCGCGTCGGTGACCACGATCGTGACGGTCACCGGCTTCGTGTCGGCGTCGCCGTAGGTGACCGTCAGGGTCATCTGGTCGCCGGGTGAGTAGGTCGAGGCGTTCAGGGATGCGGTCGCGGTGGGAGCGGCCATTGCCGGCTCCTCTCGTGCTCGGTCGCCGGACCGGCTCCGGCGCGTGGTCACGGCCGGTCCGGCTGCGGAGGGATCGGGGTCGGGCGACGACCGGCCGCCGGGCACGCGACGGCGCGGCCGGGGACCGGTCCGGGGGTACGACTCGCCGACCGCGCTCGGCTCGGGGTCGCCGCGCGCGGCCCGACGGCCGCCGGAGTGGTGACGTCGGTGTCGGTGAGGCGGCACCGGCCCTGGCGCCCGGGACGGTGGCTGCCGGAGCGCGGCCTCGCGGTGCGCGGGCCGGTCGGCGCTGCGTTACGCCGGGGGCCGTCGCGGGGCCGGCTCGGTGGTGGCGGCGTCGGCGGGGACGGTGCTGTCCCCGCCGGACCCGAGGAATGGGATGTGGCCCGCCATCCTTACGCCTCTCACCTGCTACAACAGTGCGACGCCGAGGTGGCCGGCGTCCTGTCCGCTACCCGACCGCCGTTCCGTCAGCCAGCCGACTGCGGTCGGCGTGGAAGTGTGCGGTGCGCGTCGTCGCCGACCCGCTGCCGGTCCGCCGCGCGGCGGGTTCGCCGCGCTGCCGGTCCGCCGCGTGGCGTCCGGGGCGCTCGGGCGGCGTCCGGGGCGCTCGGGTGGCACGGCCGGCCCCGCCCCCGTCGTCAGTAGGCCAGCTCCACCGGCCGGCCGAGCACCCGGGCGCCGTTGTTGCCGAGCCAGCCCTCGGCCGCCGCCGCGTGCTGACTGAAGGTGTGGATGTCCCGGAACCGCCGCTGGAGCGGGGACGAGTCCCGGGCCGCCCCGCCGCCGGCCGCCCGGTAGCAGGTGTCGACCGCGGCGGCGGCCCGCTCGGTCACCCACGGCAGGGCGGCGGAGATCCGAGGGTGCAGCCCGGGGATCGCCGCCGGGTCCGTGGCGCACGCCGCCCAGAGGTCGTCGGCCAGGTCCCGCAGCAACGCCCGCGCCGCCCGCACGTCGAGATCGGCGCGGCCGAGCTGGAGGCGGAAGGCGGGCGAGTCGGCCAGCGACTGCCGGGCGTAGAGGCGCTGCCGGCCGCCGTCGAGCAGCGCGACCATGTCGTCCAGCGCGCCCTGCGCGATGCCGACCGCAACCGCGCCGAGGTGCAGGACGAAGTGGACCAGCGGTGCCACGAAGCCCGGCCCCGGCACACAGGGCGCGCCGGTGAACAGGTCGAAGCTCTCCTCCGCCGGGCAGAACGCGGAGGCCACCTCGACGTCGTGGCTGCCGGTGCCGCGCAGGCCCAGCGCGTGCCACGTGTCGTGCACCGTGAACCGGGAGGCCGGGAAGAGCATCGAACGCACCTCCGGCGGCGCCCCCGCCGGCCCGGGCAGCGGCTCGCCGTCCCCGGTCAGCACGCAGTTGCCGAAGATCCAGTCGGCGTGCCGCGCACCGCTCGCGTACGCCCACCGGCCGGTGACCTGGAAGCCGCCGTCGGCCAGCTCGGCCCGCCCCTGCGGAGCGAAGCCGCCCGCGACGACCACGTCCGGCCCGTCGACGTAGACCTTGTCGAACCGGTCGCGCGGCAGCATCGCCAGCAGGTGCGGCGTCTCCGCGCCGATCATCACCGTCCACCCCGTCGAGCCGTCCGCCCGCGCCAGCGTCTCCAGCACCCGCAGCCCGGTGCGCAGGTCCGCCTCGTACCCGCCGTGGCTGCGGGGGACGAACATCCGGAAGCAGCCGGCCGCCCGGAGCGCGTCGAGCAGGTCGGCGGGGAGCGCCCGTGCCGCCTCGATCTCCCCGGCCCGCCGGGACACCTCCGGGACCAGCGCGTCCACCGCCCCGACCAGCCGATCCCGGTGCCGCTCCTCCATGGTTCCTCCTCGCGTCGTGGCCCACCCACCACCGTGGACCCGTCGGCGACCCGGGGGCCAGGGACACCGGCACCGGATGCCCGGGACATACCCCACCGCGCGACGTCCACCCGGCCGGGACGAACCGGCCCGCATTCCAGGCGACTGTCGCCGGACCGACATTCGCACTGGAACGTCGGGGGATCACCAACCGGCCCCGCGACTGCCAGGATTCTCGGCATGCCGGTCCAGCAGCCCCCGCCCGCGGCGACCCACGGCGACCGCCGGCACCCGGTCGCCGCCTGGCTCGTCCTCGTCGGCTGTGCGCTGCTGTTCGTCGCCACCGCGGTCTGCTGGGTGCTCGCCCGCCGGCCCTGGGGACTGTCCCAGCTCTACTTCCTGGTCGACTTCACCGACTGCGCCGTCTACGGCGTGGTCGCCTGGCTGATCCTGCTGCGCCGGGGGCACCCGGTCGCCTGGCTGCTCGCCGCCACCGGGCTCGGCGGCGGGTTCGCCGCGCTCAGCGCCCAGTACGTCGACCTGCTCGGGGTGCACCCCGGGCTGCCCGACCCGGTGCTGCTCACCTCGGCCCGGCACTGGGCCTGGGCGCCGGGGATGCTCTCGCTGATCGTGGTGCTGCCCTGGCTGGTCCGGGAGGGCCGGCTGCCGCGGCCGGCCCGGGCGGCGGTGCTGGCCGGCGCCGTGGTCGTCGCCGGCTACGTGTTGTTCCAGCTCACCTGGCCCGGGCCGGGCGCGGGCGGGTCGGGCGCGCCGCTGCCGATCGCCAGCGCCGGGTGGGCGGAGTTCATCGAGCGGGTGCAGCCGGCCCTGCTGGTGGCCGTCCCCGCGCTCGGGCTGCTCACTGCCGCCGGGGTCGCCGCCCGCCGTCGCCGGGGCGCGCCCGCCGAGCGCGTCGGGCTGGGCTGGCTGGCCGTCGGCACGCTGCTGCTCGCCCTGAGCTTCGCGCCGGTGGCCCTCCCGGAGGGCTGGGCCCGGCCGGTGCCCGACGAGGCGGCCCCCGTCGCGATGCTCGCCTCGCAGGCGTTCTTCCCAGCCGCCGTGCTGGCGGTGGTGCTCCGGCAGCGGCTGTGGGGCATCGAGATCGCCGTCCGCCGCACCCTGGTCTGGTTCCTCATGACGTTTCTGCTGGTCGCCGCGTACGTGCTGGGGGTGTCGGTGCTGGACGCGCTGCTGCCGGCCACCCCGGCGGTGCCCGGGGCGCTCGTCACGGCGCTGGTCGCGATCGGCGTGCAGCCGGGCCGGATCCGGGTGCAGCGCCGGGTGGACCGGCTGATCCACGGCGCGGCGGCCGAACCGCTGCGCGTGGTGCGCCGCGTCGGGCACCGCATCAGCGCGACCGGGGACGCGGCCGACGTGCTCACCGAGGTGGCGCGCAGTCTGACCGACCTGTTGCGCCTCGGCGCCTGCGCCATCGAGGTGGACGGGCCCGAGGGCTGCTCCGCGCGGGCCGAGTCGGCCGGGCCGCCCGGCGCGCCGCTGGTGCTGCCGCTGCGTCGGGGGGAGCGCGAGGTGGGCCGGCTCACCGCGTGGGCCCGGGCGGGGGAGCGGCTGGACGGGCGCACCCGGGCCGCGCTGCTCGACCTGATGCCGCTGGTCTCCTCCGCGGCGAGCCTCGCCGCGACCAGCGGCGCGCTGGCCGCGTCCCGGGCCCGGCTGGCCGAGGCCCGCGACTCCGAGCGGCGCAAGCTGCGCCGGGACCTGCACGACGGCCTCGGGCCGGCGCTGGCCGGGGTGGCGCTCGGCGTGCAGGCCGCCCGGAACCTGCTCGCCGTCGACCCGGACGCGGCCGGCCGGCTGCTGGACCGGCTGCGCGACGAGATGGACCAGAGCGTCGAGCAGGTCCGCGACCTCGCCCGGGGTCTGCTGCCGCCGGTGCTCGGCGAGCGGGGCCTGGTGCCGGCCGTGCACGAGCTGGCCCGGCGGTACGACGGCGCGCCGCTCCTGGTCGAGGTCGACGCGGCCCCGCTGCCGCTGCCCGAGCCGGTGGCCACCGCCGTGTACGGCATCGTGGCCGAGGCGCTGCGCAACGCGCACCGGCACGCCGCCGCCCGGACCTGCCGTATCGCGCTGACGGTGGACGAGGCGGGCCTCACGCTCACCGTCGCCGACGACGGGGCCGGGATCCCGCCGGGGGCACCGCCCGGCGTCGGCATGCTGTCGATGCGCGAGCGGGCCGAGGGGGTGGGCGGGACGTGCGCGGTCGGTCCGGGGCCGGCCGGGGGCACCCTGGTCACCGTCCGGGTGCCCGCCGACCGCTGCGCCGTGCCCACCCGCGCCCCGGCGGAGCGGCCCCCGGACCGCGCGCCGTGGCCGCTGGAGGGCGCGGGCACCGCCGGCACGAGCCCGACGAGCCCACCGCACGTCGCGGTGTCGTCGCGCGGGGCGGTGGTGTCGACGCCCGACGGCGCGTCGTCGCCGGGCCCCGGCGACCGGACGGCCGTCGACCTGGCTGCGGGCCGGACGGTGGGGGTGGCGTCGTGACCGGGACGGATGGTGGGGGTGGCCTGGCTGTGGGCCGGACGGTGGGGGTGGCCTGGTGACCGGGACGGGCGGTGGCGCGGTGACCGGGACGGACGGCGGGGTGATCCGGGTCGCGGTGGTGGACGACCATCCGGTCTTCCGCCTCGGCATGACCGCGCTGCTCGCGAGCACCGCCGGCCTGCGGGTGGTCGGCGAGGCCGCAGACGCCGACGAGGCCCTGCGGGTGGCCGACACCCTGCGCCCGGACGTCATGGTCATGGACCTGCACCTGGGCGGCCGGTCCGGGGTGGAGGCGACCCGGGAGATCGTCGGGCGGCACCCCGGGATCGGGGTGCTCGTGGTCACCATGCTGGACGACGACGACTCCGTCTTCGCGGCGCTGCGCGCCGGCGCCCGCGGTTACCTGCTCAAGGGGGCCGCGCCGGGGGAGGTGGAACGGGCGGTCCGGGCGGTGGCCAACGGCGAGGTGCTGCTGGGCCCGGCGGTCGCCGCCCGGGCGGTGGGCTTCCTGGCCGGCGCCCGGGCGGCCGGCCCGGTGCCGTTTCCCGAGCTGACCGACCGGGAGCGCGAGGTGCTCGACCTCGTCGCCCAGGGGCTGAGCAACGTGGTGATCGCGCGGCGGTTGACGCTCAGCCCGAAGACCGTCCGCAACCACCTGTCCAACGTGCTCACGAAGCTCCAGGTCGCCGATCGGGGCCAGGCGATCCAGCGCGCCCGGCAGGCCGGCCTCGGTCAGCTCTGAGTCCCGCCGAGGCGGGCGGCGTACGCGTCGCGCAGGGCCGGCCAGCCGAACTTCGTCGCCTCGGTGCCCCGGATCGGGCCGACCGGGTCGCCGTCGAGCAGGGGTTCGGCGACGTCGAGGCAGAGGTGCCAGCCCGCGGCGGCTCCCTATGCTCGGGGTCATGGAACTGCGGATCTTCACCGAACCCCAGCAGGGCGCGACCTACGACGACCTGCTCGCCGTGGCCCGCTGCGCGGAGGACGCCGGCTACGGTGCCTTCTTCCGCTCCGACCACTACCTGAAGATGGGCTCGGTGAGCGGCGACCCCGGCCCGACGGACGCGTGGACCACCCTCGCCGGGCTGGCCCGGGACACCAGGCGGATCCGGCTGGGCACGCTGATGACCGCCGCCACCTTCCGGCTGCCCGGCCCGCTGGCCATCACGGTGGCGCAGGTCGACCAGATGAGCGGCGGCCGGGTCGAGCTGGGCATCGGCACCGGCTGGTACGCCGAGGAGCACACCGCGTACGGGATCCCCTTCCCGTCGCTCGGGGAGCGTTTCGACCGGTTGGAGGAGCAGCTCGCCGTCATCACCGGGCTCTGGGCGACGCCGCCGGGCAAGACGTTCGACTTCGCCGGGACGTACTACCCGGTCAGCGACTCGCCGGCCCTGCCGAAGCCGGTGCAGGACCCGCGTCCGCCGATCCTGCTCGGCGGCATGGGCCCGAAGCGGACGCCCCGCCTGGCCGCCCGCTACGCCGACGAGTTCAACCTGCCGTTCGCCTCGGTCGAGGACTCGGCCGCCCAGTTCGGGCGGGTCCGGGACGCCTGCGCGGAGGCGGGCCGGGACCCGGCCGAGCTGTGCTGGTCCAACGCGCTGGTGCTCTGCTGCGGCCGGGACGACGCCGAGGTGGCCCGGCGGGCGGCTGCCATCGGCCGGGAGCCCGACGAGCTGCGCGCCAACGGCCTGGCCGGCACCCCCGCCGAGGTCGTCGACAAGATCGGCCGGTACGCGGAGATCGGCAGCGAGCGGCTCTACCTCCAGGTGCTCGACCTGGCCGACCTGGACCACCTGGAGCTGGTCGCGGCCGAGGTGATGCCCCGGCTATGAGCCGCGCGGCGGCCCGGGTAGCCGTCAGGCCCGCGCGGCCGGCTGCCCGGCCTTGGGCGCCGGCCCGGGGTGGGGCACCGGGTGCGGCGCGGGCGGGGGCGCGGGCGTCGGTCGGGGTCCGGGCGTCGTGCCCACCGGGGCGGGATCGCGGTAGCTGCTCATCGCCGTAGGGTTCCCCGACGCCGGCGGTGGTAACCGTCGCCGGACGGCGGGCACCCGTCCGCGACGCAGCCCGACGACCACGGGCACGGGCAGGGGGCCGCCGACGCCGCCGGCCGTCGTCCCGGAACGAGCTGCGCCAGCCGGTCGCGGAGGCGGTGGGTTGGCTGCGCTGCGGGGCCTTGTTGGTTCTGCTGCTGGGCGGGCCTCGCGCTGCGATGTCCGCGCGGGCGGTGTCGGGGCCCGCGGGCCGCGCCTCCCGGGTCAGCCGCCGGGGCGACCGGCCATCTGCTCGCGCAGGCTGCCTCGCTGCACCGCCCGGCTGATGTCGCTCGGCGAGACGATCCCGACCAGCCGGCCGTCGGTCACCACCAGCGCCCGCCCGTCGGCGCACTCGCTGAGCCGGGGCAGCAGGTCGTTGAGCGGCTCCTCCGGCCGCGCCAGCACCAGCTCGTCGGCGCGGCAGGCCACCTCGGCCAGCGTGGTGGCGGCCCGGCGGTCCGCCGGGATGCCGCGGACCCGGTCGAGGGTGACCAGGCCGACGGGCCGGTCGTCCTCGGTCAGCGGCAGCGCCGTGTGCCGGTACGCGAAGAGGTAGTGGTCGACGAAGTCGGCCACGGTCATCTGCCCCGACGCGGTCTGCGGCTGCGGCGTCATCACGTCGGCCACGTGTATCCCCCGCAGCGCGCTGCCCATCCGGGCCTGCCTCTCCTCCATGCCGGCGGCGCCGATCAGGAACCAGCCGATCAGGGCCAGCCACAGCCCGCCGAAGCCGACCCCGGCCAGGAACTGCCACAGCCCCAGGCCGATCAGCAGCGCGCCGAGAACCCAGCCGGCCCGGGCGGCGACGATCGACGCCTTGGTCCGGTCGCCGGTCGCCTTCCAGACCGCCGCGCGCAGCAGCCGCCCGCCGTCCAGCGGGGCGGCGGGGAGCACGTTGAAGACCGCCAGCAGCACGTTGATGCCGGCCAGCCACGCCAGCGCGCCGAGCGGTAGCCCGTCGACCCCGGCCAGGGCGAGCACCACCGCGATCGCGCCGAAGAAGAACCCGATCAGGAGGCTCACCAGCGGGCCGATGCCGGAGATGCGCAGCTCCGCGCCCGGGTTGGGCGCCTCGCCGCGCAGCTCGGCCACCCCACCGAAGAGCCACAGCGTGATGCTGCCGACCTCCAGCCCGTTGCGCTTGGCCACGATCGCGTGGGAGACCTCGTGGGCGAGCAGGCCGAGGAAGAAGACGAGCGCCGCGGCGAGCCCGGCGAGGACGTACGCGATCACGGGCCGGTCAGGGTAGGCCCGGGGGAACTGGTTGGCCGACAGCGCCCAGGCGATCAGCACGAAGATGACCAGGACGCTCCAGTTGACCCCGACCGGCACGCCCGCGATCCGGCCGAGCCGGAAACTCGCCCTCATGCCCGGGGACTACCCCCGGAAAGTGCTTCCATGCGTTGAAAGCGCAGGTCGAAAGCCCTGGTGATGATTGACGAACCGGCAATTCACATATATCTATTTTGTGGACGTCGCAAGTCTCTCGATCACCGCCACAGCCGGTGGCCGGTACACGCAGAGGAGCCCTCGTGAACCCACGTACCTTCCGTCGCGCCACCCTGTCGCTGGGCATCGCGGCCACCACCCTGGCTGCAGCGGTCGCCACCCCTGCGTATGCCCGGCCCGACCATTCCGCACCCGCGCCGGCGACCGTCGCCGCCAGCCCCGTGTTCACCGTGCTGGACGGCGTGGCCCGTCAGGTGGCGGACGCCTTCGCCGATCGGGCCAGCATGGGTAGGCTGAGCACCTCCGCCGCGAACGGCCCGGTCGACCTGCTCGCCGTCAACCTGAGCGGACGACTCGCCGGCGACCTGCGCTCGGCCAACCAGCGGCTGTTGATCGCCAAGGGCCTGCCAGCCGGCACCGGCTCGCTGCTGCGGTTGCGGCTGGCCCACCCGGACATGCGTGTGGCACTGGCGCGCGGCGAGGCGCCGCTGGTCGCCGCCACCCCAACCGACGACTCGGCGACGAGCGTGACCGCGTACGACCGCTCCGGCGGCACGGTGGTGCTGGACGCCGTCCGGGTGCCGCAGCGGCCGGTGCTGCTGGTCGACGTCGACACCGAGCGGGCGCTTTCCGCTGGTTTGACCGTGATGCGCGAGGAACTGGGCGCGCGGGGCATCCGCCAGGCGGCTCCGGTGCCGCCCGCGTCCCGTGCCTCGGGCGGTGGGGTGACCGCCGCAGCCGGTTACTGGGCCACCAAGGCCGATGCCGTCCGGCTCGGCGACGACAAGGAGCCGTGGATCAAGGGCGGTGCCGAGATCTACAACATCGTGGCCGGGTTCGGGCTGGACGGCAAGGTCAAGGTCGACCTGGTGCAGATGCCGTACCTGGACCACGACGGCACCACGTACTACCCGAACCAACTGCTGGTGCACTTCTCGTCGTACAAGTACAACCTGGCCGACGTGGTCATGATGGAGGACGACGGGGACACCAACTATTCCGCACTGGTCAAGGCGATCGCCGGCGCGCTGCTGGTGATCGTGGACGGCGGCGCGTACACCCCGCTGGTCAACGCGATTCTGGACGCCATCCCGACCTCCTGGTACACCGATGACCCGGACTTCGTGGATGCCTGGTACACCCTGTCCACCGCCAGCAGCGGCCGGAAGTACGGCGCGGCCGGCAACGGCTGGATGGACGTCACCGGGTACTGGGTGCAGGAACTCTGACCCGTTCTGGTGGTGCTTGGGCGGGTGGCCCGGCTTCCCCGGGTCGCCCGCCGCCGCCGACAGGCCGGTGCTGATCACCCAAGCGGCGGGTGCTTGAGTCGCCATGCCGACAGCTGGGCATGGATGCGGGTCGCTCGTCGGGATAGTTGCGAGGGTGGCGGGGCTGAACCTTGAGAGCGACGATCCGTACCTCTGGCTGGAAGATCTTGGTGGCGCGGACGCGGCCCGGTGGGTGCGGGACCGCAACGCGGAGACCGTCGCCGCGCTGACCGGCGGCGAGGCGTTCGCCGCGCTGCGGGCCGAACTCCGGCAGGTGCTCGACGCCGAGGACCGCATTCCCTATCCCGGGTGGCGTGGGGACGGCTTCTACTACAGCTTCTGGACCGACGCGGCGCACCCGCGCGGGATGTGGCGGCGGACCACGCTCGACGAGTACCGCCGGCCCGAGCCGAAGTGGGACGTGCTGCTCGACGTCGACACGCTGGCCGCCGAGGAGGGCGAGAACTGGGTCTGGAGCGGGGCGACGGTCCTGCGGCCCGGCTACCGGCGCGGCCTGGTCAGCCTGTCCCGGGGCGGCGCCGACGCCGTCGTGGTGCGCGAGTTCGACCTGGCCCGACGTGCCTTCGTCGAGGACGGCTTCACGCTGCCCGAGGCCAAGAGCGACGTCTGCTGGATCGACGCGGACCACGTCTACGTCGGCACCGACTTCGGGCCCGGTTCGCTGACCGCCTCCGGCCATCCGCGCACGGTCCGACGGTGGCGGCGGGGCACGCCGCTGATCGAGGCCGATGTCGTCTACGAGGGTTCCGCGGACGACGTCGCCGTCTACGCCTCGCACGACCCGACGCCCGGGTTCGAGCGCGACTTCGTGGGCCGCGGCCTGGACTTCTACCGCACGGAGAACTACCTGCTGACAGCGGCCGGCGAGCGGATCCGGATCCCCGTGCCGGAGGACGCCCAGTGGGACGTACGCCGGGAGTGGCTGCTGATCCGGCTGCGCTCGCCGTGGGCGGTCGGCGGGGTGACCCATCCCGCAGGCACCCTGCTGGCGGCCCGGTTCGACGCGTTCCTCGCCGGGGAACGGGAGATGGCGGTGCTCTTCCGGCCGGACGTCCGCACGGCGCTGAGCTACCACTCCTGGACGCGCAACCACCTGATCCTGGCCACCCTCGCCGACGTGCGGAGCCGGCTGGAGGTGCTGACGCCCGGCGGGACGGGATGGCGGCGGGAGCCGCTGGCGGGGGTGCCGGAGTTCGACCACAGCGGGATCGTGGACACCGACCCGGACCACAGCGACGCCTACCTGCTCGCCTCGGAGGGGTTCCTCCAACCGGCGACGCTGCGGCTCGGCCACGTCGGCGGCCAGGTGGAGACCCTCAAGCAGGAGCCGGCGTCCTTCGACGCGGACGGCCTGGTGGTACGCCAGTTCTTCGCCACCTCGGCCGACGGCACGCGGGTGCCGTACTTCGTGGTGGGGGACCCGCAGGCGCCCGCCGGGCCGACGCTGCTCACCGGGTACGGCGGGTATGAGATCTCCCAGACCCCGCACTACAGCGGGATCATCGGCCGGGGATGGCTGGCCCGGGGCGGCACCTACGTGGTCGCGAACATCCGGGGCGGCGGGGAGTACGGCCCGCAGTGGCACCACGCCGCGCTGCGCGAGAACCGGCCCCGGGCGTACGAGGACTTCGCGGCGGTGGCGGCCGAGCTGGTGACACGCGGGATCACCACGCCGGCGCAGCTCGGCATCGAGGGCGGCAGCAACGGCGGGCTGCTCATGGGGGTGATGCTGACCCGCTATCCGTCGCTCTTCGGCGCGGTCGTCGCGAGTGTGCCGGTGCTGGACATGCGGCGCTACCACCGGCTGCTGGCCGGCGCCTCGTGGATGGCCGAGTACGGCGACCCGGACGAGCCGGCCGACTGGGCCTACCTGCGCCGGTACTCGCCGTACCACAACGTCCGCGGCGGGTTGGCGTACCCGCCCGTCCTGCTCGTCACCTCGACCCGCGACGACCGGGTGCATCCCGGGCACGCCCGCAAGATGGCCGCCCGGCTGCGCGAGCACGGCCACGACGTGTCCTACTACGAGAACGTCGAGGGCGGGCACGGCGCGGCGTCGAACAGCGAGCAGCGCGCCTTCATCTGGGCGCTGACGTGTGAGCTCCTGTGGCGGAAGCTGGCCGGACGGCCGCGCCAGCCCCTGCCGCGCCAGCT
This sequence comes from Micromonospora sp. NPDC047620, assembly GCF_043205005.1. Lineage (NCBI taxonomy): Bacteria > Bacillati > Actinomycetota > Actinomycetes > Micromonosporales > Micromonosporaceae > Micromonospora > Micromonospora sp. NPDC047620. The sequence continues at coordinate 85,004 of NZ_JBIDDG010000007.1, forward strand.
TCCGCCGCGCCAGCTTCCGCCGGTCGACGCGCGGGCGGGCGGGTCGGCCGGAGAATCCGGCACCGACAGCCCGCAGACGCGGGAGAGCGGTGTCCCCGCTGATCAGGGGCTCGAAGGATAGGGAAACGACCGATTACGCGCCGCGCGCCAGCGCCTAGCGTCGCGGCATGACGCTTCGACTGTTCCCGGCTGCGCCGTGTCGCGGCGCCACCAGGGCGCGCGTCGCGCTCGCGATCACCTGCTGCGTGGCGCTCGTCGGGTGCTCGTCCACCCCGGGCGACACCTCGACCGCCGAGGAGTCGCCCGGGTTGGCGGCCCGCTACGGCCAGTCCCCGGCGAAGGATCCGTCCGGGTTCACGTACCAGCCGGACGTGGTCGTGGTCGACGGCGGCGCGGCGGCCGTCCGGTCGGTGAGCGGCGACGGGTTGGTCTGGACGATCGACGGGGGCGTGCGCGGCCTGGGCGACCTCGACGTGGGTGAGGTCATGTTCCTGACCTCGCGGGCGGTCGGCCGGGTCGCGGCGAAGGAGCGGGTCGGCGGCGACGTCGCGGTCACGCTCGTGCCGGTGCAGCCGCAGGAGGTGATCCGCGACGGGCGGATCAAGGTCGACGCCGCGATCGACGTCGCGGACATCGGCACCGACAGCATCGGCATCCAGGAGATTCCGGACCTGCCCGGCACCGTCGCAACCCCGGATCGGGCCGACACGGACCTGCAACTGGCCAGCAGCGTGCCCGACCGGGGTGCGCGGCAGCCGACGACCGTGTTCGACGCGGCCGGCGGCGCGGGCGTCGTCCGCGAGCCGGGCCACCGCGTGGGAGCCCCGGCGCGCCGGTTCGCCGCCGCGACGGTGCCGCAACAGTTGGTCGGGAGGATCGCCGGGGCGGACGAGAAGCTGCCGTCGCCGGCCAAGGAGAAGCTGGACGTCACTCTCGACGACTGGGGTGTGACGACGGCGCTCGACGCCAAGGGGCTGACCGTCTCGGTGTACCGCAAGGAGGGCAGCCACCTGAAGTTCGGCGCCGACATCACCCTCGGCTTCAAGACGCTGCGGCTGGCCACGGACGTCGCCCTGACCGCCGGCACCATCGCCGCGAACCCGGGCGCCGTCCTGCACGGCCTCGAGTCGCTGGAGGTCAAGCTCCAGGCCGGGCTCGGCGGCGGCACGGAGAGCAACTCCAAGGTGAAACTCGAGGTGCCGGCCGAGATCTTCAACAAACCGATCATGGTCAACGGCCTTCCGATGGTGCTCGTCGGCAAGGTGAAGCTGGTCATCGAGACGGCGCTGACCGGGAAGAACTCGACGCTCACCGCGTCCGGCAAGTGGGGGCTGGTGGGAGCGCTCGGCATGCAGGCGGGCACGCCGCTGGTGCCCACGTTCAGCGTCATCACGAGCATGATGGACTCGATCAGCGGCATCACGCTCGGCCCGAGCGGGCTCGTGATCGCGCCGGAGTTCAAGTTCTCGCTGGGCTTCGGGGTGCCCGGGGCCTCCGCCGGCCCGTACGCGAAGTTCCGGTTCGCGGCGGGGGTGACCAACGGCTCGGCGTTCGGCGCTCCGCTGGCCCGGTGCACCCGGGTCGACCTGGTCATCAAGGGCGGCTTCGGCATGGGGATCAACATCGACGGCGAGTTGGGGAAACTCATCGGCGACCGCCTTCCCGGGCGGCCGAAGTTCAAGGCCGACCTGGAGAGCGAGTTCCTGTGGGACATCGTGAAACGCTCGCAGACGATCCCCGACGTGCCGCTCTGCACCGGGGGCGGCTGACGCCGAGTAGGGTGGCTGCTCCGCGTCAGCCGGCGGTGCCGACCGGAACCACCCAGGGCGTGGGCTGGCCGGTAATCGCGGTGATCAGGTCGAAGTCGCCGTCATAGTGCAGGACGGTGGCTCCGTGTCGCTCGGCGGTGGCGGCGATCAGCAGGTCCGCCATGGACAGCGCAGGGTGGTTGCCCTTGTGCAGCGCCTGCACCTGGACTTCGACTGCGCGATCCCAGACTTCGTCGGGCATCGGCAGCCACCGGAAGCCACTCAGCAGCCACCGCGCACGCTGTGCGTCCTTGGCGGTGCGGGCGCCGCCTTGATATCGCGTCCGAGCCGCTGGCTATGACGGACGAGATGGCTCCACCGGGACGGCCATAACTGGCCCTACTACGGGCCGGTCTCGCCGAGAGCCAAGTAACGGTGCGTAAGGGCTAAGACTGCTGGTGCTGCCGCACGACAGTGCGCGGATCCGCCGATGACTGGGCGGCTCGTGCATACGCGGAGGGGCGGCGTGCGGCGGCAGCCTGACCCCGGAGTCAGTGCGCTTCGAGGACGAAGAAGACGAAGCAGAGGAACGACTTGCGGTCCACGAGCGGTGGAGGCAGGAGCTCGCGCGGAGTCTCGGGAGAGATGGGGGGTGCTGATGACCGAGAGGCGGTAGCCCGCGTCGGTGAACGCGTCCGTCGTCGCGTTGATCCACCCGGTACGTGTGGACGAGAATCGACGCCGTGGAAGACGTGGGTTTCTCTCAGGACTGGGTCCCATTGCTGGGCCAACTTGACCGGCATGTGTCTTCCGGGCGGCTTTCGCCGGACACGGCGGCGTTATCAGATCTTATGAACATCTATCAGGTGCCGGGGGTCAGCATCGCCGTCGGGCACGTGAGCGGGCGGATGTGGGCGGCGGGGCATGGCGTCACGGGTGGCGAGACGTCGACGCCGGTGACCGCGGGCACCGCGTTTGCGGCCTGCTCGATCAGTAAGCATGTCGCCGCGTTCGGCGCATTGATACTGGTCCAGGACGGTGTCCTGGATCTGGACACCGACATCGGCGAGTACCTCACCTCGTGGCGACTACTCGACCGCGAGGGTCAGCAACCGGGAGTTACGTTACGACAATTGCTGGCGCACACGGCGGGTTTGTCCGACACCTGGTACCGCGGCTATGCCGCAGATCGCGCCCCGTCGCTGTTGCAGGTCCTGGAAGGCAGCGGCCCGACGACTACTCCACCGGTTCGGTCGACCCTGTTGCCGGGTAGCCGTTTCCGGTACTCGGGCAGCCACTACTCCGTGCTCCAGCAGCTGATGGTGGACGCGACCGGAATCCCGTTCGAGGACCTCATGCAAACTCTGGTGCTGGAACCGGTGGCCATGGCCGACAGCAGCTTCGACCAGCAGTTTCCGCACCAGCGACCGCATCTGGTGGCTCGTGGCCATCACGGTGGCGGCACCGGGATTCCCGGCGGTTGGCGAGTGCAACCGGAGACGGCCGCAGGTGGACTGTGGAGCACCCCGACCGACCTGCTCCGGCTCGACCTCGAGATCGCCCGGGCGGCTTCGGGAGACTCGAAGCTGCTCGACCGCGACCTGGCCACCGAGATGTGGACACCGCAGATTCCTGGCGGCATCTACGGGCTCGGCACTGAGGTCGACGACCGCGCCGGGCGCCGTCGCTTCGGACACACCGGGTTGAACGTCGGCTATACCTGCTTTTCCTACGTGTGGCCCGACAGCGGCACCGCGGTCGCTGCGATGACTAACTCTGAGGATGGATGGGAGCTGCTGGCCAGCATCCGCGCCGCCGCGGACCGTCGGTACGCCACCGGTGTCACAGCCGCGCCGCATAGTGACGTGACGGGCCGCTACGTCTTACACGACGGCTACCCGATCGACATCGCGGTCACCAACGGCCAACTGACCTTCTCCGCCGCTGCCCAGCAACCGGTTGTACTACTGGCAGACCCAGACGGACTCTACCTACACCCAGGACTCGATCTGGAAGTCCGGTTCCTGCAGACCAACGACCAGCCTTACATCCTGGAACTGCGGCAGGAAGGAGTCACGCAAACCGCGACACCATCAACCATGCAACCAAAATAGCCGAGTATTCACCTGTGCTGGCGGCGGCCAACGATGTGCTGGCCGGACGGCCGGCGGTGCCTGCTCTGGCTCGACCACGACGGCGCGTGCTCGCGGCGGCCGAGGTGGCGGTGAGTGTGGCGCCGGTGTGGTCAGGCCGTCGGGGGTGGGGTGGGCAGCTCGTCGACCACCACCACCTCGGTGCCGGGGCGCACCTCGGCCAGCAGTCTCCGCTGCCCGCTCTTCGTCAGCCGGATGCAGCCGTTGGTGGTCTTCATGCCCAGCTCGCCGTCGTGGTACCAGCTGTGTATGCCGATGTGCGCCCCGCGCAGGCTGGCCGGCACCGACTCCGGGTCGTCGGGCACCGCGCCGAGGGCGAAGATGTCCACCCCCCCGTACACGTCCTGCGGCGGCGGGGTGCGGCCGAGGACGAAGGTCCGGCCCAGCGGGGTCTCCTGGCCGCGCTGGCCGAGGCTGATCTCCCAGGACTGGACGGCCTGGCCGGCGCGGTACCAGGTCAGCCGGTGCGGCTTGCGCTCGACCACGAGTTGGTCGCGCAGCGGCACGGTGGTGAAACCGCCGGGCGGCAGCCAGGCGAGGGTGCGGTTGGCCGAGGGGAGCAGCACGGCCGTCCAGCCGGCGCGCCGCTGGGCGATCGGCATGGTCAGCTCGACGCCGTTGATGGTGGGGGCGAGGAAGGCCAGCGGCCGCCCGCCGGGGGCGGTGTAGGCGGCGATCTCGCGGGTCGGGTGCAGGCCCTCGGTCAGCGGCGTGGTGTCCAGGGTGTCCGGGTCGGCCGGGAATCCGGCGGGCGCCGGGCCGTAGTCGACCACCGGCAGGTCGTCGGGCGCGGGCGCGGCGACGGGCACCCGCTCCGGCGTCGGGGCCGCGCTGCTCGGCGCGGCGGCGGTCGGCGTGGGCGGCGCGACGATCGGAGGTGCGGAGGGCGTGCGGTCGGGGGTCAGTGCCCAGCCCGTGGCCCCGACGGCCGCCAGCAGCAGGGGTACGCCCACGGCGATGGCCAGCAGGCCCGCCCGCTGCCGGATCATTCGGTCAAAACGCACGAAACCACTGTAACGGGTGGAGAGCGACGAAGCCCCCGCCTGGCCGGAAAGTCGACCGGGGACGGGGGCCGTCGGTGGGGTGGCGGGTCAGCTGAGCCGGGCGCCGACGTGGATGGCGACCGCGTCGTGGGCGGGTATGTTCGCGGCGAACCAGCCGTTGCCGTCCACAGTGATCACCGGCCCGCTGCACGTGCCGTTGGCGAAGGTGCCGTGGATGACGTCGCAGTAGCGGCCGGCCGGCAGCCCGGCGTGGTAGGACCGGCCGGTGATCGCGTGGTCCTCGTCGTTGACCGTCAGATAGCCCTTGCCGGCGCGGCTGAAGGCGATGTGGTTGTTGCCGTTGTCGTACCAGTTGGCGACGCCGGCGCCCTCGGTGGCGTTGCGGAAGCCGACCATGTTGGCGATCACCGGCCAGCGGTGCTCGCACTCCCAGCCGGAGTAGCAGGTGGTGTCCAGGGTCCGGCCCGAGCCGTCCGAGGGTGGGCCCTGGTCGCGCTGGCTGAACGTGTAGCTCGACATGACCGTCGGGGAGCCGTACGGCCAGCCGAGCATGAACGCGTTGGCCAGCGCGTAGATGCCCCGGTCGCGGTAGGTCAGCACGCCGCCCACGTCGCGCTGGGTGTCGTGGTTGTCCACGAACACCGCCGCCGAGCCGCTGGGCAGGTGCCCCCAGCCCTCGCCGAAGTTGCGCAGGTAGGCGAGCTTCTCGGAGCGGAAGACCCGGGCCAGGTCCTTGCCGTAGCGGAACTCGTGCACGTCGCCGTTGCCGGTGTACTCACCCGGCTGGATCGGCTCGCCGGCCCCGTGGATGACCTCCTGCACCAGGTACGCGGGGCGGGACAGCTTGCCCTTGATGGCGGCGATGTCGGCGGCCGGCATGTGCTTGCTGGCGTCCATCCGGAAGCCGTCGACGCCGAGCGAGAGCAGGTCGTTGAGGTAGCCGGCGATCCGCGTCCGGACGTAGTCCGACTCGGTCTTCAGGTCGGCGAGGTTGACCAACTCGCAGTTCTGCACCTCGTAGCGGTCGTTGTAGTTGGCGATGTCGTCGTTGCCGTTGCGGCCGCAGTGGTGGAAGTCCTGAATCTGGTAGATCCCGGGGTAGTCGTAGTGGCCGTACGACGAGCCGGCCCAGCCGGTGCCGCCGTTGTCCTGCCCGGACATGTGGTTGACCACCGCGTCCACGATCACCTTCACCCCGGCGGCGTGGCAGGCGTCGACCATGGACTTGAACTGGGCGCGGGTGCCCTTGCGGGACTCGATCCGGTAGCTGACCGGCTGGTAGGCCAGCCACCACTGCGAGCCCCGGACGTGCTCCTGCGGCGGGGAGACCTGGACCCAGCCGTACCCCTTGGGGCCGAGGGTGCTCTGGCACTCGGTCGCCACCGAGGCCCAGTTCCACTCGAAGAGGTTGGCGATGACCTTCTTGCTGCCGGCCGGGGCCGCGGCGGCCGGGGGCGCCGTCGCGGCGGCGGGGACGATCAGGCCCGCGATCACGCCGAGGGCGACGATCGCCGACAGACGTCGACGTCTCTGCATCGGAGGACTCCTGACGGGGTGCGGGGGCGGGGCGGCGGCGGGCCGGGGGGAGGGCCCGATGCTGCCGGAAAATTGCAGCCCGGTCTGAAAGTTTCCGAAAGATTACAAGCGTGTTGCAGTGGCTGTCAACGCATGGACATGCGTCACTGCGGTGAAGTGAAGGGCAGCCGCGCCGTCCGTGAGGGCGGCACCGCGGCTCGCCACCGCCGAGTCGCCCCCGCCGGCGGAAGACGCGAGGCGGGGGCGAGGGCCGAAGGTCAGCGGGTCGGGGTGAGGCGGTCGGTGCCCAACCGGTCGCGGAGCACCTCGGGCACCAGCACCGAGCCGTCGGGCTGCTGGAACTGCTCCAGGATGGCCGGGAACAGGCGGCTGGTGGCCAGCGCCGACCCGTTGAGGGTGTGCACGAAGCGGGTCTGCTTGCCACCCGGCTCCCGGTAGCGGATGGCCGCCCGGCGGGCCTGGTAGTCGCCGCCCCAGGAGACCGACGAGACCTCCTTGTACTTGCCCGTGCTCGGCATCCACACCTCGATGTCGAGGGTCTTTTTCATCGCGGCGCTGGCGTCGCCGGCCGACAGCAGGGTGCGCTGGTAGTGCAGGCCCAGCGCCTCGACCAGGCTCTCCGCGTGGCCGACCATCGCCTCCAGCGCGGCGTCGGCCTGCTCGGGCAGGGTGAACTGGAAGATCTCCACCTTGTTGAACTGGTGGCCCCGCACCGTGCCGCGCTCGTCCGAGTGCGAGCCGGCCGCCTCGCGCCGGTAGCACGGGGTGTAGGCGAACACCCTCAGCGGCAGCTTCGCGGTGTCCAGGATCTCGTCCTGGAACGCCCCGAGGATCGCGGTCTCCGCCGTGGGCAGCAGGAACTGCCCGCGCGGCGCGGACTGCCGGTCCAGGTGGTAGACGTCGTCGTAGAACTTGGGGAACTGGCCGGCGGCGAAGCCGGCGGTGTCCAGCAGCAGGTGCGGCGGGAGCAGGAACTCGTAGCCGGCCTCGATGTTCCGCTCGATCAACCAGTTGACCAGCGCCCACTCCAGCCGGGCGCCCAGGCCCGTGTACATCCAGAAGCCGGAGCCGCCGAGCTTCACGCCGCGCTCGTGGTCGACCAGACCCAGCGCGCGGCTCAGCTCCACGTGGTCGCGGACCTTCTCGATGGCCGGCGGCGCACCGAAGGTCTTGACGACCCGGTTCGCCTCCTTGCCGCCGCCGACCACGTCGTCGGCCGGGAGGTTGGGCAGCTCGCTCATCCGGTCGCGCAGCCGGGTCTGCACCTCGTCGAGCTGACTCTCCAGCTCGGCGAGCTGCTTGCGCTCGGCCTCCGGGGCGGTCACCTGCGGCTCGGTGCCGGCCCGCTTCGCCTGCGCGTACGCGCGCGCCTCGGCCTTGCGGCGCTGCCGCTCGGCGTCGATCCCACTGATCAGGGCACGGCGTTCCTGGTCGAGCCGCTGGATCTCGTCCAGGGCACGGGTGACCTCGGCGGGATCCAGTCGCTTCGCCAGCGCGGTCTCCACCGCCTCGCGATCCTTCCGGATCAACTCCATGTCGAGCATGCTGCTCCGTACGCCTCCGTCCGGACGTCAGGTGGACCCACCGATGCTACCGTCGCGGCCCGGTCGCGCCCCGAGCCGGTCCGGACACCCCCCGCCCTCGTGTAAGGAAGGGCCCCTTGCAATCGCCAGGCGATTGCAAGGGGCCCTTCCTTACACCTCAGAGCCGGATCGGCATCAGGATCGAGAAGGCGTCGGCGTCGTCGGGGCGGCGGACGGCCAGCGGCGCGATCGGGCCGTCCAGCTCCAGCAGCAACTGCCCCGGGCCGGCGGCGTCGAGGGCCTGGAGCAGGTACCCGCCGTTGACGCCGACCCGGAACGCGTCCTCCTCGCCGGCCAGCTCGTCCGCCCCGAACAGCCGCACCCCGCCCCGACCGTCCGGCCCGAGCACCGTCACCGCGAGCGGTGCGCCGTCGTGACGACGGGTGACGACGGGGGCGTCCGCGCTGGTGAGGGCCGAGCGCAGGGCGGCGGCGTCGACGGTCAGCCGGTGCGTCGGCGCGTCGTCGGGCGCCGACGGCAGCAGCCGGCGATAGTCCGGGAAGTCGTACGGCAGGGCGGCGGCGTCGACCGTACGGCCGGCGACGGAGACTGAGATCGTGCCGCCGGCCAGGGTCAACCGCGCCTCGGGGGTGCTCCCCGCGCCCGTGTCGAGCAGGGCCCGCGCCTCGTCGACGAAGGCGACCGGGGCGAGCACCCGCACCGCCGGCCCGTCGACCCGGCCGGCCGCCCGGGCCAGGGCCATCCGGTGCCGGTCGGTCGCCACCAGCCGTACGCCGTCGCCGTCGCCGTCGAACAGTATGCCGGTCAGCACCGGCAGGTCGGGGTCGGTGCCGACGGCGAAGCGGACCGCGTCCACGGCGGCGGCCAGGTCGGCGCGGGACAGCACGATGCGGGTGGTCACGGGGCGCTCCTCGGGGTCGATCAGCGTACGGATCCGGGAGAGCTCGCGACGGGCGTCGGCGAGGCCGTCCTCCAGCCGGCGCAGGTGCGCGTCCAGCAGGCGGTGCACCTCGGCGGGCGTGGACCGCAGCGCGGCGGCGATCTCGGCCACCGGCATGCCGACCCGGCGCAGCCCGGCCACCAGCCGGGCGGGCGCCACCTGGTCGCCGGTGTACCAGCGGTAGCCGGTGACCGGGTCGACCAGGGCGGGGGTCAGCACCCCGGCCGAGTCGTAGAACCGCAGGGCGCTCACGGTCAGCCCGCTGGCCCGGGCCAGCTCGCCGATGCTGCGCAGGTCGCTCTCCACGGCGGTGATCCTGTCGTCTCAACCTGGTCGAGGGTCAAGCCACCCGACCGCCCGGGCCGCCGGTCGTGTCCGGCTTCGTCGCCGGTCACGTCGGTCGGTCGGGCCCACGGGTCAGCGGGGCTCGTCGAGCACCCGGAACGTCATCCCGGCCCGCACCAGCCGGTCCAGCAGCGCGTCGCCCATCGCGGTCACCGGCGTGACCTGGCCCGAGGTCGCCGGCAGGTCGTCGGTGGCCAGGCAGAGCGCGGACTCGGCGAGCATCTTCGCCGTCTCGTCGTACCCGGGGTCGCCGCCGGCCACCTCAGTCCGCACGCGCCGGCCGCCACCGGCGCCGACGAACCGGACCCGGAACCAGGACTTCGCCCGCTGCTGCGGCGTCGGCCCCTGCCCGGCGGCGAGCCGGCCGAGCAGCCAGCGCCGGGCCGGCGGCAGCTGCACCAGGCCGACCAGGCCGCCCAGCCCGACCGCGCCCGCCAGCACGGTGGGCAGCCGCTTCACGGCGGCGAAGTGCCGGTAGCGGAAGTCCGGGCCGTACTCGGGGCGGGCGGCGGCGGAGCGGCGTACCACCTGCGGGTCGATGGTCGGCAGCGGCACCGTCCACATGCCCAGCTCCCCGTCGCGGGCGACCCGCCCGGGCACCGCGCGCGCCCGCCGCCCCGTCGGGCACGGCTCGACCTGCCGGCGCTCGCGCGCCGCCCGGGACGTCTCGGCCCGCCGGGAGAAGGCGAGCAGCGCCGAGTGGTACGTGCCGGCGGAGAACCGCCCGCCTGCCCGGACGAAGCCGTCGACGGTGATCGGCACGTCGGCCGGCAGGTGCTTGAGCGTGAACCAGACGCCCAGGTCGTGCGGGACCGAGTCGAAGCCGCAGGCGTGCACCAGCCGCGCCCCGGTGCGCACCGCCTCGTCGTGGTGGCGCACGTACATCAGGTCGACGAACTCCGGTTCGCCGGTGATGTCCAGGTAGTCGGTGCCGGCGCGGGCGCAGGCGGCGACGAGCGGTTCCCCGTGGTGGACGTACGGGCCGACGGTGGTGGCCACCACCCGGGCGCTCTCGGCCACCGCCCGCAGCGAGGCGGCATCGGTGACGTCCGCGATGAGCAGGGGCAGCCAGGCCAGCGCCGGGTCGATCGCGGCCAGCCGGTCCCGGACGGCGGCGAGCTTGCCGGGGTTGCGCCCGGCGAGGGCCCAGCGCAATCCGGGCGGGACGTGGCGGGCGAGGTACTCGGCGGTCAGCCCGCCCGTGAAGCCGGTGGCCCCGAACAGGACGACGTCGTACGCCCGCTGCTCACGCATCTGCCGAGTCTGCCACCCACGACGCCGGGCGGTCGACGGCGGAGAGGTCCGCGCGGAGCACCTCGCCGGTCTCGGCGAGCTGCTTGACCTCCCGCAGCGCCTGGCGGATCAGCAGCCCCGGATCGTCGCCGACGAGGTGGGCGGCGAGTCCGGTGGGGGCCGCGCCGGCCAGCGGCCGCGCGGCCAGTTCCGTGCCACGGCAGCCGGGCGCCGGGCGCAGCTCCACCTGCACCGCGCCGCCGAGCCGGCGCAGGGGCTCGGGCCAGCGTCCGCCGGGCAGCACCTCGCCGGGCGTGCGGTCGACGGTCACCACCTGCCAGCGCGTGGGCCGCGGGTCGGCCCCGGCCGCACGGGGCCAGGCCCGTCCCTGCCGGCGTACGGCCAGCGCCCGCAGCGCCGCCGCCCCGGCCGTCGTGGCGAGGGCGAGCCCGGCCCCGGCCATCCCCGCGATGTGTCCCACCGGTCCCTCCGTCCCCGCGCGTCCACCCCGGTGTCCTTCGTCCCACCGGCCCCCTTCGCGCGCCGTCGGGGCGCGGCCGGTCGCCCGCGTGCCACCAGGGTCGCCGCGGCCCGGGTGACGCAGGCTCCCCCCGAAGGGGTGAATCCGGCCCGGCCGGGTAACCGCCCGCAGCATGGCCTGGGGAGTGGATGCGTCCGTGGGGGTGGGGCCGGATGCCGGAGCACGTACGGGACACGGGGGTCGTCGCGGTCGCGGGCGGGCCGGCGGGGGCGCCGCTGCTGGCGTCCCGGCTGAGCCCGGCCGCGCCGCCGGAGCCGCTGCTGCTGCGGCCCCGGCTGCTGCGGGCGCTGGACGCGGGGACGGCCGGCCCGGTCACCCTGGTCTGCGCCCCGGCGGGGTGGGGCAAGACGACGCTGCTCGCCTCCTGGTTCCGGGCTGCCGGGGAGGCCGGGAGCCACCCGGGCCGGACGGGGGAGGGGCCGGTGACGGCCGCGGCCGAGGGCGCCCGGGACCCGGCGGCGGCCGGCGCGAGCCCCGGCGACTTTGGCGCGGCGGCGGACGCGCCGGCGAGCCCCGCCCGGCCGTTGCCGGCGTGGGTGTCGGTGGAGGCCGGCGACGACGGGGACCGGATCTGGTACTACCTGGCGGCGGCGCTGCGCGCGGCCGCCGATCCCGCCGACGACGCGCCGGGCCCACCCGTGCCCGACCGCTCGCCCCGCCCCGACCAGCTGGAGGTGCTGGCCGCGGCCCTCGCCGCCCGGGAACGGCCGGTGCTGCTGGTCCTGGACGACCTGCACCAGATCACCGACCCGGCGGCGCTGACCGGGCTGGACTTCCTGCTGCGCCACGCCGAGCAGCGGCTGCGGCTGGTGGTCGGCGCGCGTGGCGGGCTGCCGCTGGCCGTGCACCGGCTGCGGCTGGCCGGGGAACTGACCGAGATCGGCCCGGAGGAGCTGGCCTTCACCGGCGACGAGGTCGCCGACCTGCTGACCGCGCACGGGGTGACGCTGCCGGCGGCCGGGGTGCGCCGGCTGCGGGAGCGGACCGCTGGCTGGCCGGCGGCGCTGCGGTTCGCGTCGCTGGCGCTGCGCGGGCAGCCCGACCCGGCCCGCTGGGCCGAGCAGTTCGGTGGCGACGAGCCGGACGTCGCCGGCTACCTGCGCGAGGAGGTGCTGGCCGGGCTGGCCCCGGAGGCCCGGGACGTGCTGCGGTGCTCCGCCGTGGCCGACGCGGTCTGCGCCGGGCTCGTCGACGCGCTCACCGGGCGGGCCGACGGCGAGCAGACGCTGGCGGGCCTGGCCGGCGACGGCGGGCTGCTCCGGCGCGACGACAGCCGCCCGCCCTGGTACCGCTGCCACCCGCTGCTGGCCGACCTGCTGCGGGCCGAGCTGGGCCGGCTGCCCGCTGACGAGCTGCGCGACCTGCACCTGCGGGCGGCCGGCTGGTACGCCGACAACGGGCGGCCCGCCGACGGGCTGCGGCACGCACTGGCGGGCGGGGACTGGGACCGGGCCACCGAGCTGTTCGTCACCCGCTGGCCGGAGCTGGTCCCGTACGACCGGGACGAGCCCGGGGGACCGCCGCCCGCCTCCCCGCCGCCGGAGGCCGTGCGGCGCGACCCGGAGCTGGGGCTCGCCTGCGCCGCCGAGCGCGCCCGGGCCGGGGACGCGACCGCGGCCACCGGGCACCTGCGCGCCGCCGTGGACGCCGCCCGGTCGCTGCCGGCGCCGCGCCGGGACCGCTTCCGTCGGCTGGTCGCCGCGCTGGAGGTCACCCTGGCCCGGTTGGCGGGAGACCCCGAGGCGGTACGCGCCGCCGCCGCCCGGCTGCTCGCCGGCCGCCCCGCGCCGGACTCGACGGTTCCGATCTCGCCACCGGCGACCGGCGCCCCCGCGGCGGACGCATCCCCGGCCGGCGTGCCCCCGACCGGCGTGCCTACAACGGGCGGGCCCATCGGCGGCCCGAGCGGCGTGCCCGCGACCGGTGTGCCCCCGACCGGCATGCCCGCGCCGGGCGGGCCGACCGGCGTGCCCCCGACCGGCCCAGAGCGGCTGGAGACCGCCGCCTGGCTCCCCGCCCCGGGGCCCGCGCTGCCGGTCGAGCCGCGCGGCGGCGCCACCGAGGACGCCGACGTGCGTGCCGTCGCCGGCACCGCACTCGGGCTGGCCGACCTGGCCGACGGCGACCTGGCCGCAGCCGGGCCCGCCTTCGCCTGGGCGCTGGCGGCGGCCCGGGACGCGGGGCGGCCGCGTACCGAGCTGGTGTGCGCCAGCCGGGCGGCGCTCCTGCACGCCGTGCGGGGCGAGCTGCGGACCGCCGAGGCGCTGGCCCGGGACGCCCTGGCCATGCCGCCGTGCCAGGGCTGGTCGTGCCGGGAGGACTGCGCGCACGGGTACCTGGCGCTGGCCCTGGTCGCGCTGCACCGCGACCAACCCGAGGAGGCGGAGGCGCACCTGGCGCTGGCCGCGCCGGCCACGGGCGAGCCGACCGTGGCGGCGACGGCGGCGCTGTGCCGGGCGGGCCTGCTGCGGGACGCCGGCGACCTGCCCGGTGCGCACCGGGCGCTGGCCGAGGCCCGGGAGCGGCTGGCCGACCGGCCGCGGGCCGCCGAGCTGGCGTCCTGGCTGCTGGCCGCCGAGGCGGACCTGTGCGGGGCCCGGGGCGACCTGGACACGGCCCGGCGCCTGCTCGCCGATCGGGTACGGGACGGGGCCGACCCGCCGCTCGCGATCGCGCTGGCCCGGGTGGAGCTGCGCGCCGGCGACCCCCGCGCCGCCGGGTACGCGCTGCCCGACTGGGAGGCGCCCGGGTCGGCCGACTGGCCGCTGCCCGTACGCCTGGACGCCGCGGTGCTGGACGCGGTGCTGGCGCGGCGGGCGGGCGACGACCGGCGGGCCGGACGGGTGCTGGAGCGGGCCCTCGACGTGGCCGGCCCGGAGGGGTTCCGGCGCGTGTTCACCCGCGCCGAACCCGGGGTCCGGGACCTGCTCGCCGCCCACCTCGACGCGGGCACCGCCCACTGGCCGACCGTCAGCGACCTGGTCCGGGGCGCCGACACGCCGCCCGACCGGGCTTCGGCGGAGCAGCGCCCGGCGGCGCTGGACGAGCCGCTGACCGAGCGGGAGCTGACCATCCTGCGCTACTTGCAGAGCATCCTGTCCAACGTGGAGATCGCCGCCGAGTTGTCCCTGTCGGTCAACACGGTCAAGACCCACGTGCGCAACATCTACCGCAAGCTCGATGCCACCCGCCGCCGCGAAGCCGTCCGCCGCGCCCGCGACCTCCACCTGATCTGACCGCGTCGGCGGGTGGATCAGGGGGTGGCGGCGGCGTCGACTGCGGCCAGGAGGTCCGCGACGTCGTAGCCGGCGTCGTGGCGGACCCCGTTGACGAACAGGGTCGGGCTGGCCTCGACGCCGCTGCGGATGCCGCCGACGAAGTCCCGCCGTACCCGGTCGCCGTGGGCCTGCCGCTCCACCTCCGCGTTGACCTCGTCGGCGGGCAGGCCGAGCTGCGCGACGCCGAGCGACAGGTGCACCGGATCGAGCTGGTCCTGGTGCTCGTAGAGCCAGTCGTGCATCGCCCAGAACCGTCCCCGCCGCCCAGCCGCCTCGCTGGCCTCGGCGGCGTGCTCGGCGTACGGGTGCAGGTTGGTGATCGGGAAGTGCCGGTACGCCAGCCGCACCGTGTCGGCCCGCTGCCGCAGCACCTCCCGCAGGTTCTGGTACGCGGCCCCGCAGAACCGGCACTGGAAGTCGCCGTACTCGACGATCGTCACCGGCGCGTCCACCGGCCCACGGACGTGGTCGTGCTCGGTCACCGGGGTCCGCAGGCGGGCGGTGACCTGCAGTGGCGTGGTCATCCGGTCGTCACCCGCCGATCCGTGCCGAGGCGCTCCGGCGCGGGCAGCCGGCCGTCGTCCGACCGCCGGAGGCGTGCGGCGCCGGGCCGGGTGGCCGGCGTGCGGGAGCCGGGCGCGCCGCGCCCGGCTCGAGTCGACCCCTTCGGATCAGTCATGTCTCCCAGGCTGTCCCGGGGCGGGGTGAGCGCGGCTCACCCCGCCCGGGTGGTTCGGCCCGCGTGCCCGTCGGGCCACGTCCGCCGGCCCTCGCCGCCGGGGTCGGGGGCCGATCGGGGCACGGTGGCTCAGGCCAGCACGGGGGCGACCGCGATGTGGTTCTGCACCTCGCGGATGCCCGGGGCACACCAGGCGGTGCGTTCCACCTCCGCCCGCTCCGGCATCGAGTGGACCAGCCCGCCGAGCACCACCGTGTCGCCGTGCACCCGGACGGTGATCCGTTCCGCCTCGGTGGCCCGGTTGCGGGCCAGCGCGTCGACGATCCGGGCGGCCAGGGCGTGCCCGTCCGGCCGGGTGCCGGGGCGGACGGTGATGCCGTTGCTGACCCCGCGTACGCCGGTCAGCCGGGCCACCGCCCGTTCGGCGGCGCGGCGCTGGTACTCCCAGTCCACCTCGCCGTGCAGCGTCACCCAGCCCTGCGAGACCGTCACGTCGAGCTGCTCCAGCGGGACGAAGGCGTCCCACTCCAGCGCGTGCCCCGCCGCGGCGGCGATGTCCGGGTCGGCGCGTTCGGCGCCGGTGCCGATGCGTACCGCCAGGTCGTTGGCGACCGCCCGGACGCGGGCGACCCGGTGCGCCGCCCGTTCGGCGGCCCACTTCTTGGCGTAGCTGTCGACCCGACCGGTCAGCGTGACCACGCCCTCGGAGACGGTCACGCCGATCTCGTGCGGTCGCACCCGGGGTTCCCAGGTCAGCTCGTCGAGGACGGCGGACTGGATGTCCTGGTCGGTACGGGTGATCGTCTCGATGGCCATCTGTCACTCCTCACGGGATAGCTGCCTGTGCACACGGACCCGCCGGGACCGATCCTGGCGCGGGCGGGGGTGAGCGTCCCTCACCCGACCCGGGTGGCTGCCCGGGAGGTACGGCGCGGGCCCCGGCCGACCCAAGGGTCGACCGGGGCCCGCGTGTGCCCGTGGGTTGGGGCGAGTCAGCCGTCGAGGCCGACGGGGGAGTTGGGACGGTCCACGTCGACGAACTCGATGTCGTCCGCCGCCCGGTCGTCCCGGCTGCCGGCGGCCCGCGCGGCGGTGCCGGCGGCCCAACCGATTGCCGCGCCGACCAGCGCGGCGCCGATCAACAGCGTCCAGGGCAGCGCGGGGCGGCGGCCGGCGAGCGCGTCGAAGGCCAGGGTGGCCCGGCGGCGCGCCTCGTCCGCCGCTGAGCCCACCAGGTCGCCGGCCTCGTCGGCGAGGCCGGAACCGCCGCGGCGGGCCGACCGGGCGGTGTCGCGGACGCTGTCGCCCGCGGAGCTGACCGCCGAGACCAGGTTCTGCCACGCCTGGTCCGCGATCCGCTCGGGCTTGCTGCGGTGATCCAGCAGGTTGGTACCGAACATGGTGGGTTACCTCCTCGGGCCGAAGCCGGCGGCCACTTCGGACTTCGGCGTCTCACCGGCGCGTCATGGTTCGCTCGTTCCGCCTGTGCCCAACCGGACGCCTCCGCAAACCCTCGGCGACGCGGGGCGAGCCCGGTCACCGGCCGGGCCCTCGCCGTGCGTCAGCGGAGCGTGACCACCGCGGTCACGCCGCGCGCGAAGTCGTCGTCATCGTCGTCGTCATCGTCGCCGCCGCCGAAGCCGCAGGCCAGCACGAGGGCCAGCAACGCGCCGACACCGGCCAGCGCGGCGAGTCTCCTGATCATCGATCGTCCTTCCGTCGTGGCGTCCGCTCTCCGGGCCGATGCTAGGTGGGACGGGCAACCTGCGGGCGAATCGGGGCCGGCCACGCCAGGAAGTTCGGGTGCCGGGCGGTGCCGGCGGGAGACGGCTACCCTGGGTCGGCGACGCGTCAGCGGCAGCTGATCGTTGGGTGAACAAGAAATGAAAAGTCCGGATAAGTGCGACTTGGTGCGCCCTCATCCGCGAATTGCTCATCCCGAGGGGTGGCGACCGAGGCCGTCGGAGGAATACTCTCGGTCGCGGCCCGCGTACTGATGAGGCGCCCGTCGGACGGGCGAGTGGAGGTGCTCGCGTGAGCCTGTCGATCGTGAAGTCGGTTATGCCCGGTGGTGTCATCGAGATCGCCCCCCGGGGCGAGATCGACGTCGACACCGCATACGAGGTGCGCGAGGCGATCGCCGAGGTCCTGGCCAAGGGGCGCCCCAGCCGGATCGAGCTCAACATGAGGCTCGTCACCTTCATCGACTCCGTCGGCATCAGCGCGATGGTCGCCGGCTTCCAGACCGCCGAGGTGAGCGGCGTCAAGCTCGTCGTCACCGAGCCGAGCCGGTTCGTGCACCGGCAGCTCTGGGTGACCGGCCTGCTCGGCCTCTTCGGCGCCCCCGAGCCCTACTACGCCGGCGCGCCCGCCCCCGAGGTCCTCCCCGGCGCCTGACCCGCCGGCAGGGGCCCCGCCGGTGACCCGTCGGCGTCAGTCGTCGCCGAGGCCCGACAGGTCGACGTCGGACGCCTCGGTGACCGCGCGGATCGCCGTCACGGAGGCGTAGCCGCCGGCCAGCAGGGCCAGGCCGCTGCCCGGCTGCACCTGTCAACGACGGTAGTCGGGCGGGCGGGTCGACGGCCGGCATCCGCGCGCGGAGCGGCGCGCCGTTGCCAGCGCGCCGCCGGTGCGCGACGATCGGGCGACGGCGACGGTGGGGAGACGGCGTGCTCAGGCGGGATTCCTTCAGCTACACCGTCCAGGCGCGCTGCTCGCTCGCCGACGCCGCGGGGTTGCTCGCGGACCCGGCCCGGCAGCAGGACCTGCACCCGCTGATCGCCCGGGTCCGCCGGGTGTCGCCCCGTCGCGGCGCGCGGGCCAGCTACCTCATCACCGACCGGCTGGCCGTCGGGCCGCTGCGCCTGCCGGTCACCTACCGGGCCGACGTCCTGGTCGACGGGCCCGACGAGATCGTCACCGTGGCGCGGCAGTGGCCGGCCACCACGGTGCGCAACCGGACCCGACTGCGGGCCGAGCCGGACGGCGTCGTCCGGATCGACGTCGAGATCACCCTCACCGCGCCGGTCCCGCTCTTCGGCTACGCCTTCCGCCAGGCGCGCGCCGCCCACCTGGGGCTGGCGGCCCGGCTCGGCGTCGCCCTGGGCGGGCACCCGCCGGAGTCACCGCCCGCCTGAGCCGGGTATCGGCGACACGGCGACATGCCCGGCCGTCGGCCGGGGAGGTGGCGGGCGGGAAGGCCGTCGGCCCCGGTGACCCGCTCGCGGGTCACCGGGGCCGGGGCGTCAGTAGACCGACAGGTGCACGTGGTTGGTGTGGTCGCTGGACGGGTCGCCGTTGGCGCCGCTGTACGACTTCCATCCGCTGCTGGGCAGCCAGATCTGCCTGTACCAGATCACGTAGAGCACGGCGAGCCGGTCGCCGTTCTTGACGAAGTACGCCGCCAGGTTGTTGCCGTACGTCCTGTCGCCGCCGGTGGCGTCGCCGCCGAACCCGCTCTTCTGGGCCGCGAAGTCGCAGGCGCGACCCTTGGGGTGCTCCCCGGAGCCGCCGGGGCGGTAGCAGGAGACGTAGCGGGTGAAGCCGGCCGCCTTGGCCTGGTTGAGCGCGTGCAGGGTGCGCGGGGTGATGCAGCCGTTGGCGGGGGTGGGGTCGTTGACGCTGCACGACTCGGACGGCCAGGACCCGTCGGAGTTGCGCGGCGCCGGCTTCGCCGTCGCGGTGGAGCTGCCGCCCGGCCCGCCGCCGCTTGACTGCGACCGGTTGGCCACCGTCAGCGCCCGCTCCGCCTGGTCCTTGCGCTTGGCCATCAGCGTGACCTGCTTGCGCTGCTCCCGGATCTCGCCGTCCAGGGCGAGCTTGGTGCGGGCGGCCTGGTCGCGGGTCTCCTGGAGCTCGCGGAGCGCCCGGTCCTCGTTGGCGGCCACCGCGTCGAGGGCGGCGGCCCGGTCCATGAAGCCGTCCGGCGAGCTGCTGTTGAGCAGGGCGGACACCACCCCCAGCCGGCCGGTCCGGTAGGCCACCCCGGCGATCTCGCCGACCTTGGTGCTCCGCTCGGTCAGCTCGCTCTCGGTCGTCTTGAGCTGCGCGGCGAGCTGCTGCTGCCGCTTGACCGACGTGTCCAGCGCCCGCTTGGCGTCCAGGTAGCCCTTGCTGGCGGCTTCGAGCTGGGCCCGCAGGGCGGGCGTGCCGCCCTCCTGGTCCTGGCCGGGGGCCGCGGCGAGCAGGCCGGCCCGGGAGGCGGCCGCCGCGGGGGCGGTGGTGACCGGGGCGACCGCGGCGCCGAGGGCGAGCGTCACGGCGATCAGGGCCGCCAACCGGGCGGCGCGTCGTCGTACAGGTGCCATCACTGGCATACACGTGTCCTTCCGTCAGCCGCCGACCGGGTTAGCTGACGGGTTCGGGACGGAAGATCCCTACCGCTGACGCGGATGCACCCCACGAACATGGTTCCCCGGTTCGCCCCGCCGGGCGATTAGGCGGCGGCCACCGCCGGCACCGGTGGGTGCCGCCTGGCGGAGGCCGGAACCGAGCCTACCGGTGCCGGTGTGACTGGTGTAGCGCAGGTGACTGAGGGTGCCTGTCCGCTTACCGTCAAATCCGACATAAGTCAACAATACTCTCCCAGATTTAAGGCTGTGCTCATTACCACTCAACCGACCCGCAGGCCCCGGGAGACGCCCCCGGCTCGATCTGCAACGTCGCGTGCTCGATCTGGAAGTCCTCGTGCAGGGCCGTCCGGGCCGCGGTGAGCACCGCGCCGACCTCCGCGTCCGGCTCCATGGTCAGGTGTGCCGAGGCCACCTCCATCCCGGAGGTCAGCGTCCAGACGTGCAGGTCGTGCACCTCGGCCACGCCGGGCACGGCGGCCAGCCGGTCGTGCACCCTGGCGACCTCGAGGTGCTCCGGCGCGGCCTGCACCAGGATGCGCAGCGCGGCGCGCCCGAGCCGCCAGGTGCGGGGCAGGATGAACAGCCCGATCGCCACCGCGACCAGCGGGTCCGCCCACCACCAGTCGGTGACGGCGATCAGCAGGGCTGCGCCGATCACGCCGAGTGAGCCCAGCAGGTCGCCCAGCACCTCCAGGTACGCGCCCTGCATGTTGATGCTCTCCTTCGCCCCGGACCGCAGCAGGGCGAAGGCGGCCACGTTGGCGAGCAGGCCGAGCACGGCGACCGCGAGCATCGGGCCGGCGAGCACCTCCGGCGGGTCGCCGAACCGGCGTACGGCCTCGACGACCACGTAGACCGCGACGCCGGAGAGCAGCACGGCGTTGGCCAGGGCGGCCAGCACCTCCAGCCGGTAGAGGCCGAAGGTGCGCTGCGGGTCCGCGCCGGCGCGCCGGGTCGCGGTGATCGCCGCGAGCGCCATGCCGATGCCGAGCACGTCGGTGAACATGTGCCCGGCGTCGCTCAGCAGGGCCAGTGAGCCGGTGCGGAAGGCGGCCACCGCCTCCACCGCCATCAGGGCGCCGAGCAGCGCGAACGCCGCCCAGAGGCGGCCCCGGTGGCGGTGCGCGGCATTCGCGACCGACCCGTGGTGGTGGCCATGACCTGCACCCACGCGCCCACCTTCCGTCACCCGTCCGGACCCGGTTCAATCTATGCTCACATCGCAATATGTGCAAGTGACTGCCCGGCGGCGGCCGGGACGACTCAGCCGGTCGGGTCGACGGTGGTCAGCCGCTGGGTGGCCCGCGACAGCGCGACGTAGAGCGTCCGTACGCCCGAACCCGGGTCGGCCCGGATCTCGCCCGGGGCGACCAGGACCACGCCGTCGTACTCCATGCCCTTGGCCTCCAGGCTGGTCACCACCTGCAGGCGCGGCGCGCCCAGCCCGCCCAGCCACCCGGCCACCTCGTCCCGGCGGGGCACCGGAGTGATCACGCCCACGGTGCCCTCCACCTCGGCCAGCAGCGCCGTGGCCGCCGCCACCACGGCGGTCTCCAGCTCCGCCGGCGGCACCACCAGCTCGACCGGGTCGACGCCGGTGGAGCGCACCGCCCTGGGCAGCGGGAGGTCCGGGTGCAGCCGGCGGATCTCGGCCGCCGCCACCGCGAAGATCTCCGCCGAGTTGCGGTAGTTCGTGGTGAGGGTGAAGTGGTGCCGCTTGCGCCGGCCCAGCGCCTGGTCCCGGGCGCGGGTCAGCTCATCCGGGTCGCCCGTCCACGCCGTCTGCGCCGGGTCGCCCACCACCGTCCACGAGGCCAGCCGGCCGCGCCGGCCGATCATGCGCCACTGCATCGGCGAGACGTCCTGCGACTCGTCGACCACGACGTGCGCGTACTCCCGGTAGTCCTCCGGGCGCTGCCGCGCCGCCTCGCGGGCCGCGCGCTGCCGGTCGGCGAACGTGCTCAGCTCGCGGACCCCGCCGGCCAACTGGAACGGGTCCCGCTTCGGCCGGGCCGGCTTCATCGGCTTGCCGAGCAGCGCGTCCAGCTCGTCCAGCAGCGCGATGTCGGCGATCGTCAGCCCGGCGCGGTCCAGGCTCCGGTACGCGTCGGTCAGCAGCCGGATCTCGGCGCCGGAGAGGATCCCGCCGGCGTACCGGCGCAGCCGGTCGGGGCGGGCCAGCCAGCCCAGCACGTGCCGGGGGTGCAGCCGGGGCCACCACGCCTTGAGGAACTCCCGGAACTCCGGCCGCTCGGCGACCTCGTCCTCGAACGCGCGCTGCTCGGGCAGCCGGCCGATGCCCAGCCGACGGGCCTGCGCCCAGAGCGCGGCGAAGACGCCGTCGAAGCCGGCGCGGCGCACCTCGTTTCGGCGGGCCCCCCGGGGCATCGCCCGCTCCCGGATGGCGTCCAGCTCGCGGCGGTCCAGCCGGAGCAGCTCGCCCCGGTAGAGCAGGCGCAGCTCGGCCGGGCCGTCCGGCACCGCGTCCCGGGCCGCCCGTTCCAGCACCCGGCGCATCCGCAGCGAGCCCTTGACCGCCGCCACGGCCGGCGGGTCGGTACGGGTGGCGCTCATGCCCGGGAACAGGGTGCCCAGCGAGTGCAGCGTGGCGGTGTCCTCGCCGAGCGAGGGCAGCACCGAGGCGATGTACTCGACGAAGACCGAGGACGGGCCGACCACCAGGATGCCGCCGCCGGCGTACCGGCTGCGGTCGGAGTAGAGCAGGTACGCGGCCCGGTGCAGGGCGACCGCCGTCTTGCCGGTGCCCGGGCCGCCGGAGACGATCGTCACCCCGGAACCGGGGGAGCGGATGGCCTCGTCCTGCTCCCGCTGGATGGTGGCGACGATGTCCCGCATGCCCCGGCCGGTGGCCTTCGACAGCGTGGCGAGCAGCGCGCCGTCGCCGACCACCGCCATGTCGGCGGGCGCGGCGGCGGGATCGAGCAGGTCGTCCTCGATCCGGGTGACCCGCTCACCGGAGGACTGGATCATGCGCCGCCGCACCACGCCCAGCGGCTCCGCCGGGGTGGCCTGGTAGAAGGCGGCGGCGGCCGGGGCCCGCCAGTCGACCACCAGGGTGGTCGCGTCCTCGTCCCGGATGCCGAGCCGCCCGACATGCAGCACCTGCCGGTCGCGCAGGTCCAGCCGGCCGAAGACCAGCCCCTCGTGCTCGGCGTCCAGCACGTGCCGGCGCTGCGCGGCGTGGAACACCATCGCGTCCCGCTCGACCAGCGCCCCGAAGTTGCCGACCCGGGCGAGCCGGTAGCCCTCCTTCTCGGCGCGGACCGCCGACCGGCGCAGCTCGGCCAGTCGGGCGTACACCCGGTCGAGGTGCCGCTGCTCCATGGCGGTCTCCCGCGCCAGGGTGGTCTGGTCGCTCAACGGTCGCTCCTCCTGACGTCGGCGGCGGGCGGCGCGAACCGCGCGAACCACGCCAGGCCAACCGCAAGAGGGTACGGCCCGCGCGCAACCAGCCGCGCCTGAGGTGCGGGAAAGGAGCCCGCGTCACCCCGCCCGGCCTGCCCGAGTCACCCCTCGCGGGTGGTGGCGGGAGCGGCGGATCGGGCGTCGTCGAGCACCTGGCGGAGCACGCCGCCCAGCGCCGCGTTGACCTCGGCGGGGCGTTCCATCATCAGCATGTGCCCGGCGCCCGGACAGACGGTCAGCTCCGTCGCCGGCAGCGCGGCGGCGATCGACTCGGCGCACGGCGGCGGGGTGAGCCGGTCCCGGTCGCCGACCAGCGCCGCCGCCGGCAGGTGGGCGAGCCGGGCGAGGGTGTCCAGCCGGTGCTGCGCCCCGATCGAGGCGCGGAACCCGCCGATCGAGCGGAGCGAGGCGCGGGCCACCGCCGAGGTGACCAGCCGGATGTCGTGCGGGTCGCAGCGGTCGCCGAAGAGCATCCAGCGGATGCTGGGGCGCAGGGCCCGCAGCAGCGCCCGGGGCGGCCGCCAGGACCCGCACCGGGCCAGCATGCCGGCCCCGGTGGTCTCGGCGAGCCGGATCAACCGGGCGATCCGGGGCGACAGGCCGTAGCCGGTGTGCGTGTGCCCCTCGGCCGTCGTGGAGACGAAGACCAACCCGACGGCCCGGGCGGCGAAGTGCTCGGGGTGCCGGTGCGCGTACTCCATGATCGTCATGCCGCCCATCGAGTGGCCGGCGAGCACCACCCGGCCGCCCGGGGCCACCTCGTCCAGCACCGCGGCCAGGTCGTCGCCGAGCTGGGCGAGGGTGGCGGTGGGCAGCGCCATGCAGCTCGACCGGCCGTGCCCGCGGGCGTCGTAGGTCACCACCCGTATCGCGCCGTCGAAGCGTTCCCGCAGGTCGGCGAGCTGCCGGTGCCAGGCCCGCCCGTCCAGCGTCCAGCCGTGCAGCAGCACCACGGTGACCTCGGCATCGGCCGGCCCCGTCGCCTCGACGTGCAGACGCACGTCGTCGGGAAGACGTACCTCGACGTGCTCCGGCATCGCCACCTCCCCAAGGCCGCGCTGGTCCGCAACACCGGGGATACCCGGTGGTAACACCGGCTACCCGTCATGACACCACGGCAACCGTGCCGGTGAGAAGATTCGCAACCCGGTCCGGGCGCCGGCCGGGCCGGCCAAGCTGGGGGCATGGGGTCGCCGCAGGCAACGCCGCCCGGGCCCGCGCCGGCTGGGCGGGCGGCTGGCGGTACGCCCCGGGCCGCCCTGGCGGAACTGCTCGCCGGCAACCGCCGGTTCGTCAGCGGCCAGCCGGTCCACGGCCACGACGTCACCGCCGCCGCCGCGGCGGCCTCCGGGGACCAGCAGCCGTACGCGGTGCTCCTCGGTTGCATCGACTCGCGGGTGCCGCTGGAGGCGATCTTCGACCAGACGTTCGGCTCGATCTGCGTGATCCGCACCGGTGGGCACGTGCTCGACCGGGCGGTGCTCGGCTCCATCGAGTACGTGGTCGGGGAGTTGGGCGTACCGCTGGTGGTGGTGCTCGGGCACGAGCGGTGCGGCGCGGTCGCCTCCGCCGTGGACGCGCTGCGCGGCGGGCGGTCACCGGACGGCGCGCTCGCGCACCTCGTCGAACAGATCGCCCCGGCGGTGACCGAGGTGGGCGTCGACGATCCTCGGGCGCATCCGCTGGCGGTCCGCCGGCACGTGCTGCGGACGGTGGCCGCGCTGCGCGCCGACGACCTGCTCGCCGGCCCCGTCGCCGCCGGCCGGCTGGCCGTGGTCGGCGCCCTCTACGACCTGGCCACCGGCGAGGTCGCCCTGCTCGAGGCGTGAGGTGTGAGGTGTAAGGAAGGGCCCCTTCCTAACGCAATGCGTTAGGAAGGGGCCCTTCCTTACACCTCGGTCGCAGACGCGGAACCGCCCGCCGGGATGATCCCGACGGGCGGTCCAGGTGTCGCGTGGGGGAGGGCTCAGCCCTCGAAGACGCCGGCCTCGACGAGGCGCTTCTCGGTGGCGTCCCAGCCGTCACCCGGGTGGGTGGCGTTGAGGTTGTTGAGCTCGGCCCGGATCTTCGCGGCGTGGCCGGCGGCGGCCAGCGTCCGGATCTCCTCGACGAAGGCCTCGGAGTCGGTGCGAAGGTGCGCGGTCTTGCCGTTGGTCAGGTTACGCACGTAGGCGTGCTTGCCGCCGTTGAGCGGGATGACGTACTTGAACTCGCCCAGCACGCTGAGGGCGCCACCCTGGCCAGCCTGGCCGGCCCGGACTGACGCGCGCGCGGTCTTAGAGGTGTTGCTCGCCACGGAGGTACTCCTTGCAAGACGTACGGGAGGACGGAACGTCCGGGGGCTGTGCGGACGGCACCTGGTGAGTGGGCCCGCAGAAGATGTGCGCGGCACAGGCCGCCGATGGAACTGTACACGACCACGGTCCCTGGCTGGTCATCGCGTCTGGAGGGGTCAACGGCGGTCACCCGTCCGACTATTCCGACCGGCGAGTTTTCCGATTCCCTGGCGCACCATCCGTCACACCAGTCATCATGTGTTCCAGAAGCCACTCGGGTGATCGAGGTCGTAGGGGAAGACGCACCTCGCTCTCCGGGAGGTCACCGTGCCAACGCGTGGCGTCGTATACGTCCACTCGACCCCGCTCGCCGTGTGCTCACACGTCGAGTGGGCGATCGCGCGCGTCCTCGCCGCGCCGGTCAACCTGCAGTGGACGGCTCAGCCCGTCGACCCCGGCGCCCGCCGGGCCGAGTGCGGGTGGACCGGTCGTCCGGGGACGGGCGCCGAGCTGGCTGCTGCCCTCCGGCAGTGGCCCATGATCCGTTTCGAGGTCACCGAGGAGCCGAGCGCCGGCGCCGACGGCGAGCGCTTCATGTACGTCCCGGGGCGCGGCCTGTTCCGCGCGACCGTGGGCGCGGCCGGCGACATCCAGCTCGGCGAGGACCGGCTGCGGAGCCTGATGGCGGGCGCGCGGGCGCCGGAGGCCCTCGCGCACGCGCTCGACAAGGCGCTCGGCACCGCCTGGGACGCCGAGCTGGAGCCCTACCGCTACGCCGGCGACGGCGCCCCGGTGACCCTGCTCACCCGCGTCGGCTGACGTACCACGTCCGGCCGCACCCCGGCCCGGCGGTGGCGCGGAGGTCAGGTTGCCCCGATAAGGGGTGAACTGGTGGGATGGGCCGCGTGTCGACTACCCCGCGACGTGCCGGCGTCGCGCTCGCCGCCCTGACCGCACTGCTCCTCTCCGGATGCTCGGGGCCGGCGGACCGCCGCCCCGAGCCCGCGTCGACGAGCGCCGCGGCCACCCCGACGCCCGGCGCGAGCCTGCCCGCCGCCGACCCGGCCGCCCGCGCCGCCGCCCTGGTCGGCACGCTCGCCGACGAGGACCTGGTCGGCCAGGTGCTGATGCCCTACGCCTACGGCGACTCGGCGACCCGGGTCTCGCCCGGATCGAAGGCCGGCAACCAGGCGCTCGCCGGGGTGGACACCCCGGCCGAGATGATCGCCAGGTACCGGCTCGGCGGGCTGATCCTGGTCGGCTTCAGCGCCGACGACCCGACCAAGGGCAACCAGGAGACCACCAACGTCGACAACCCGGAGCAGGTCCGCGAACTCACCACCGGCCTGCGCGAGGCCGCCGGCCGGCTGCCCGCCGGTCAGGCGCCGTTCCTGATCGGCACCGACCAGGAGTACGGCGTGGTCACCCGGATCACCGACGGGGTGACCCTGCTGCCCAGCGCCCTCGCCGCGGGCGCGGCCGGGAAGCCGGAGCTGACCGAGGCCGCCTGGCGGGCGGCCGGCACCGAACTCGCCGCGATGGGCATCAACCTCGACTTCGCCCCGGTCGCCGACGTGCTCGCCACCCGCAGCACCGTGATCGGCTCCCGGTCGTACGGGGCGGACCCGAAGGCGGCCGCGGGGCAGGTGGCCGGCGCGGTCCGCGGGTTGCAGGCCGCGGGCGTCGCCGCGACCGTCAAGCACTTCCCGGGCCACGGGCACAGCGCCGCCGACTCGCACGAGGACCTGCCGGTGCTCGGCCAGTCCCGCAAGGCGCTGGAGACCGGTGCCTGGCCGCCCTTCTCCGCCGGCATCGACGCCGGCGCGATGGCCGTCATGTCCGCCCACCTCGACGCCCGGTCGGTGGACCCGGGCACCGCGGCGACCTTCTCGCGCAAGCTGCTCACCGACGTGCTGCGCGGCCAGCTCGGCTTCCAGGGCGTGGTGATCACCGACGGGATGAACATGCCGCCGGCGAAGCGCTGGTCACCGGGGGAGGCCGCGGTGCGCGCACTGCAGGCGGGCAACGACCTGATCCTGATGACGCCGCACGTCGGCCGGGCGTACGACGGGCTGCTCGCCGCGCTCCGCGACGGCTCGCTGCCCCGGGCCCGCCTCGTCGAGGCCGCGACCCGGGTGCTGACCATGAAGTTCAAGCTCGCCGACCGGCCCACGCCCGAGTTGTCCACGCTGGGCGGCCCGGCGCACCGGAAGGCGGCGGAGGACCTGGCGGCGGCGGCCGTGACGGTGTTCCGGGGCGCCTGCGGCGGCGGGGTGCGGGGCCCGGTGACCGTCACCTCCTCCGGCGGGCGTGACCACACCCGGGCGGCGCTGACCGAGGCGCTCACCGCGGCCGGGGTCAGGGTGGTGCCCAGCGGCGGCACGGTGGTGCACCTGGTCGGGTACGGCGACGGCGCCGGCGACCTGCGCGCCGACGCCGCCGTCACGGTCGCCATGGACACCCCGTACGTGCTGGCGAAGGCGAAGTCACCGACCCTGCTGGCGACGTACTCGTCCAGCCGGGCGTCGATGGCCGCCCTCGCCGGGGTGCTGGCCGGCAAGGCGCGGCCGGAGGGTCGGTCCCCGGTGCCGGTGCCCGGCCTGCCCGCCACCACCTGCGCCGGCTGACCGCCTCAGTCGCGGTTGATCCGGGCCGACTGCTTCACCAGCTGGTACGCCGGCAGCAGGTCCTCCGGGTCCGGGGCGTCCAGGCTCAGCACGATCGGGCCGTAGAGGCTGGACAACGCGATGGCCCGGTCCGTGTCGCCGTCCGCCGTGTAGGTCGCCTCCACGGCGTCGAGCGTGCCGGCCCGCAGCCGCCGGTACTGCGTGTCCGAAGCCTTCGGCGAGTACGCCTCGACGAAGTGCTTCAGGTGCGCCTCGGCGCCGCCGGCGACCCCGTCGACCCGCCAGACCCGGAGGAACCCGAGTTCGCCGGTCGGCCGGGCGTCGAGTTCGCACAGCATCCTGGCCTTGCCGACGGTCGGCTCGCCGAACTCCGCCGAGCCCTTCACCGCCTCGACCTTCCACCTGGCCGGCAGCGAGAAGGTGATCGGCAGCTCGCAGGGCGTTCCCTTCTGGCCGACGGTGGTGCCGGCGGCCGCTGCGGCCACCTCGTCGTGCCAGGGCGGGCCGGGGGTCACCGGCGAGGCGGTGGTGCTCGGCGCGGCCGACGGCGAACCACCGGCCGCCGGCGTCTCCTTCGCGTCGGCGCAGGCGCCGGTCAGCGCGATGGTCAGCGCCGCGAGCACGGCGGCGCGGGTACGTCGTTCCATGTGTCCATTCCCCCGTTGACGATGAGAGCCGGCCCATCAAAGCGGGGCGGACGGACGGCGTCAAGCCGGTTGGCCTAGCGGGCCGCGCGCAGCGCGGCGACCAGCCACTCCACGGCTGGCACCGCGGGCGGGAACGGTTTCCGCCGGTTGAGCACGCCGATCAACTGCCAGTACCGCTCCACCCGCCGGTCGGTGAAGGCGGCGATTCCGTCGGCCATCGCCCGGCGCTGGTCCGGGGTGAGCGTCGGGTCCACCATCTCGTCGAGCACCGCGCGGGCCTCGGGCGACGCCGGGTCGATCCCGGCGGCCAGCGCCGCACGCGCCGGCTCGACCGACGGCATCGGCTCCGGTGGCGGCGCCGTCGCGTCGGCCGACCCGGCCACCGCCATCTCGCGTACCCGACGGCGGAAGTCCGGGTCGGCCACCAGCTCGGCCAGCTCCAGCCAGGCGTCCACCTCCTCGTCGGTGGGCTCGTCCGGCAGGTCCGCCGGCAGCGCCCGCATGGCCTGGGCCAGACCGGCACCCAGGTCGACGTCGACGCCGTCGAAGACCTCGGCCACGAAGTCGTCGATGATCCGCTGCCGCTCCCGGGCGGAGAGGCGGGCCAGGTCGTTCATGAGTCTCAACTCCTCGGTCGTACTGCCACGTCGGGTGACCGACCGCAGCACCGCCCGGCGCAGCCGCAGCGTCCGGATCTCCGCGTCCAGCGCCCGGACGTGCGCCTGCGCCACGTCCCGGACGGTGGACTGCCGGTCCACGATCCGGCGTACGTCGTCCAGGCCGATGCCCAGCTCGCGCAGCGAGCGCAGCAGCTCCAGCCGGGCCACGGCGGCCGCGTCGTAGAGCCGGTAGCCGCCCGGCGACCGGCCGGTCGGGGGCAACAGGTCCAGGTCGGACCAGAAGCGGATGGTCCGGACCGAGAGGCCGGTCCGGCGGGCGAGCTGCCCGATGGTGAACAGGTCGGTGCGGTCGTCCACGTCGAAGAGCCTCCTGTCTCCAGCCGCTGGAGAGTCAACCCGGAAACGGGCTCGCGGGCGCCCGCCGCACCTGGCACCCTCTGCGCACATGGGAACGGCACAGGGTTTCGCGTACGCCGCGCGGTCGGACGGCACCGTGGTGATCACCCACCACGGGCGGGTGGCGGGCACGTTGCGCGGCGGCCGGGCGGCGGAGTTCCTCGCCGAGATCGACGACGACCCGCAGCTCGTGATGGCCCGGTGGACCGGCAACTACCGCCGGGGCAACGAGCGGACCGCCCGCCGGCACCCCCGCAACCGGGGCTGAGCGACGCGAGGGGCCCGCGCTCGGGTGAGCGCGGGCCCCTCGACGGTACGTGCGACTACAGCGGGATGTTGCCGTGCGCGCCCCGGGCCGCCGGGGCGGCGGCGAGGGCCTCGGCGATGCGGCGACGAGTCTCGGCGGGGGTGATGACGTCGTCGACCACGCCGATCTCCAGGGCGCGGTTGACGCCGCCCGCGACCCGGGTCTGTTCCTCGATCAGCTGCGCGCGCAGCGTCTCGCGTTCCTCGGCGGGGGCGGCGGCGAGCTTCTTGCGGTGCAGGATGTTGACCGCGGCGCTGGCCCCCATGACGGCGACCTCGGCGTGGGGCCAGGCGAACACGGCGGTCGCCCCCAGGGAGCGGGAGTTCATCGCGATGTACGCCCCGCCGTAGGCCTTGCGGGTCACCAGGGTCACCCGCGGCACTACGGCCTCGGCGAAGGCGTGCAGCAGCTTCGCGCCGCGGCGCACCACGCCGTCCCACTCCTGGCCGAGGCCGGGCAGGTAGCCGGGCACGTCGACCAGCACGATCAGCGGCACGCCGAGGGAGTCGCACATCCGCACGAACCGGGCCGCCTTCTCGGCGCTGGAGGCGTCGAGGCAGCCGCCCAGGCGCAGCGGGTTGTTGGCGATCACCCCGACGGTGCGGCCGGCGAACCGGCCCAGGGTGGTGACCACGTTCGGCGCCCACTTGGCGTGCAGCTCCACCCCGGGAGCGTCCAGCAGCGCCTTGACCACCGGCTTGACGTCGTAGGCCCGGTTCGTCTCCACCGGCATCTTCGCCGCCAGGTCGTGCCCCTGGTCGCCCTCCACCGCCACGTCGTCGGGCGACAGCCGCCCCTGGCGTCCCAGCAGCGCGGTGAGCTTGCGCGACTCGGCCAGCGCCGACTCGTCGTCCTTGCACGTCACGTGGACCACCCCGGAGCGGCGGCCGTGCGGCTCCGGCCCGCCCAGCCGCTCCATGTCGACCTGCTCACCGGTGACGCTGCGTACCACCTCCGGACCGGTCACGAAGATCCGTCCGGCCCCGCTCATGACCACGATGTCGGTCAGCGCCGGCCCGTACGCCGCGCCGCCGGCCGCCGGACCCAGCACCATCGAGATCTGCGGCACCCGCCCCGACGCGCGCACCATCGCGGCGAACACCTGACCCACCGCGTCCAGCGCCACCACGCCCTCGGCCAACCGGGCCCCACCGGAGTGCCACAACCCCAGCACCGGCACCCGCTCCCGCACCGCGGTGTCGATGGCGTCCACGACGTGCCGGCACCCCTCGGTGCCCATCGCCCCGCCCATCCGCGTGGCGTCGGTCGCGTACGCGACCGCCGGCGTGCCGTCGATCTCGCCCCGCGCCCACAGGACGCCGGAGGTGTCCCGGGGCGCCATCAACCGCAACGAACCGGCATCGAACAGCGCCCGCAGCCGCAACTCCGGATCTCGGTAGTCCACGACGGGTGAAGTGTCCGCACCAACGGCGGTGGTGGTCACGTGAGCCTCCAAGGCTGTGGTCTCAGGCCCGCGTGAAGACGAGAGCCACGTTGTGCCCGCCGAAGCCGAACGAGTTGTTCAGCGCGGCGGGGATGTCCATGTGGCGCGCCTTGTTCGCGGCCACCTCCAGGGTGAGGCCGTCGTCCGGGTCGTCGAGGTTGATCGTCGGGGGCACGACACTGTCGCGGATCGCCAGGATGGTGGCGATCGACTCCAGCGCGCCCGCCGCACCCAGCAGGTGACCGGACATCGACTTGGTGGAGGACAGCACCGGGTGGTCGCCGAGCGCCTCGTGCAGCGCCTTGATCTCCGCCACGTCACCGACCGGGGTCGACGTGGCGTGCGCGTTGACGTGCGTGATGTCGGACCTGGCGACGTCCGCGTCGGCGATCGCCTTCGCGATGGCCCGGATCGCGCCCTCCCCCTCCGGGTGGGGCTGCACGATGTCGTAGCCGTCGGAGGTGATGCCGGCCCCGGCCAGGCGCGCGTACACCCGGGCACCCCGGGCGGCGGCGTGGTCCGCGCGCTCCAGCACCAGGATGCCCGCGCCCTCGCCGAGCACGAAGCCGTCGCGGCCCTTGTCCCACGGCCGGGAGGCCCGCTCCGGCTCGTCGTTGCGCGTCGACATGGCCCGCATCGAGCTGAAGCCGGCGATCGGCAGCTGGTGGATGACCGCCTCGGTGCCGCCGGCCACCACCACGTCGGCGCGGCCGGCGCGGATCATGTCCAGGCCGAGCGCGATCGCCTCCGCACCGGTCGCGCAGGCGCTGGCCACCGAGTGCACCCCCGCCCTCGCGCCCAGCTCCAGCCCCACCCAGGCGGCGGGGCCGTTCGGCATCAGCATCGGGATGGTGTGCGGGGAGACCCGCCGTGGCCCGGACGCCTCCAGGACGTCGTCCTGGGCGAGCAGGGTCAGCGCGCCGCCGATGCCCGAGCCGACGCTGACGCCCAGCCGCTCCCGGTCCAGCCCGGAGTCGGCCAGGCCGGCGTCCGCCCAGGCCTGCTGCGCCGCGATGATCGCGATCGCCTCGGAACGGTCCAGCCGGCGCAG
This sequence comes from Micromonospora sp. NPDC047620, assembly GCF_043205005.1. NCBI lineage: Bacteria > Bacillati > Actinomycetota > Actinomycetes > Micromonosporales > Micromonosporaceae > Micromonospora > Micromonospora sp. NPDC047620. Next base: position 117,151 of record NZ_JBIDDG010000007.1, read on the forward strand.
CTTGACCCGGTCCAGCAGGCCGGCCGGATCCACCGCGAGCTGGGCGGCGATCCGGACCGGCAGCTGCGCGGCCCACTCCGGGGTGAGGGCACTCACCCCGGAGCGGCCGGCGAGCATGGCGTCCCAGGTCGACGCGACGTCCCCGCCCAGCGGGGTGGTCGCGCCGAGCCCGGTGACGACGACGTCGGTGTGCGCCATGATCAGGACTGCGCCTCGATGTAGCTGACGGCGTCCCCGACGGTCTTCAGGTTCTGCACCTCGTTGTCCGGGATCTTGACGCCGAACTTCTCCTCGGCCGCCACCACGACCTCCACCATGGAGAGCGAGTCGACGTCCAGGTCGTCGGTGAAGGACTTCCCCTCGGCCACGTCGTCCGGGTTCACCCCGGCAACCTCTTCGAGGATCTCGGCGAGGCCGGCGGTGATCTCGTCACGGGTCATTGCGGTTTGGTTCCTCTCATCGGTTTCACTCGACGGCCGACGACGCCGGCCGTCACTCCCCGGCGCTGGCGCGCCGGAGGGGCTTCAGGGGCAGCGGACGACCTGACCGGCGTAGGTCAGGCCGCCGCCGAAGCCGAAGAGCAGCACCGGGGCGCCCGAGGGCACCTCCCGCCGCTCGACCAGCTTGGACAGGGCCAGCGGCACGCTCGCCGCCGAGGTGTTGCCGGACTCGACGATGTCCTTGGCGATGATCGCGTTCGGGATGCCGAGCCGCTTCACGATGCCGTCGATGATCCGGGCGTTGGCCTGGTGCGGCACGAAGGCGGCCAGCTCCGACGGGTCCACCCCGGCGCGCTCGCACGCCTGCCGGGCCAGCGGCGCCAGCTCGGTGGTGGCCCAGCGGAAGACCGACTGACCCTCCTGCTGGATGTACGGGCGCCAGCCCTCGATGCGTACCGCGTCGCTCTTCTCCGGGGCCGAACCCCAGACCACCGGGCCGATGCCGGCGGGCTCGTCCTCGGCGGTGGCCGTCACCACGGCGGCGCCCGCGCCGTCGGCGAAGATGATGCAGGTGGAGCGGTCCGTCCAGTCGACGATGTCGGAGAGCTTCTCCGCGCCGATCACCAGGGCGTTGCGCGAGGCGCCGGCCCGGACGGCGTGGTCCACCGTGCCCAGCGCGTAGGCGAAACCGGAGCAGGCCGTGTTGATGTCGTACGCCCCGGGCGCGGTGATGCCGAGCTTGGCGGCGACCCGGCAGGCGACGTTCGGGCTGCGGTCGACGGCGCTGCAGGTGGCCACGACGACCAGGTCGATGTCGGCGGCGGTGAGGCCGGCGTTGGCCAGCGCCTTGCCGGCGGCGGCGGCGGCCATGTCGGTGACCGACTCGCCGTCGGCGATCCGTCGGGTGACGATGCCGACCCGGTCGCGGATCCACTCGTCGCTGGTCTCCACCAGCTGCGCGATCTCGTCGTTGGTGACCACCCGGGAGGGCTGGTAGTGCCCCATGGCGAGGATCCGGCTGCCGGTCATGCGTGACCTCCGATGCGAACGAGCGGCTGGCCCGGCGCGACCGGGTCGTCGTGGTGGGCGAGCCACTCGGTGAGCACCCCGCTGGCGTGGGCGGCCACCTCGACCGGGCCCTGCCGGGTGGCGATGTGGCCGACGACCTGCCCGGCGTCGAGCGTCTCGCCCTCGGCGAGGCCCTCCGCCGGCTCGAAGGTGCCGGCCGACGGGGCCACCACCACGCGGAACTGCATGGTCGGCTCGTGGCTCGGCGCCATCCCGTGCCGGGCGATCAGGTCCCGTGCGGCGGGCAGGTCGTCCGGGGTGTTCAGGGTGACGATCTCCGGGAGGCCGCTCTCCTTGAGCTCCCGCTTGACCAGGCCCGCGAGGGTGCCCGCCGGGGGCAGCTCGATCACGCCGGTCACCCCGAGGTCGGCCAGCGTGCGCATGCAGAGGTCCCAGCGCACCGGCGCGGTGACCTGCCGGACCAGGCGCTGCACCATGTCGCGCCCGTGGTTGACCGCGGCGCCGTCGATGTTGGACAGCAGGATCCGGGTCGGGTCGGCGGGGGTGATCCCGGCGGCGACGGCGGCGAGCGCCGCCTCGGCGGGGGCCATGTACGGGGTGTGGAAGGCGCCGGCCACCTTGAGGCGGATCACCCGGGCCTTGGTCGGCGGCTCGGCGGCGAGCTTCTCCAGGCCCGCGACCGCGCCGGCGGCGACGAACTGGCCGGCGCCGTTGCGGTTGGCCGGGTGCAGCCCGTGCGCGGCGATCGTGGCGAGCACCTCGTCGGGGTCCCCGCCCAGCACGGCGGCCATCCCGGTCGGCTCCAGCGCGCAGGCGTCGGCCATCTCGCGGCCGCGTACGCCGGCGAGGGTGATCGCCGCCTCCGCGGGCAGCACCCCGGCGAGCGCCGCCGCGCCCAGCTCGCCCACGCTGTGGCCGGCGGTGACGGTGACGTCGTGCGTCGGCAGGTGTTCGGCGGCGAGCAGCGCCGCCGCGACCAGCAGCGGCTGGGTGCGGGCGGTGTCCTTGATCTCGTCGGCGTCGGCCGCGGTGCCGAGGTGCACCAGGTCGACCCCGGCCATCGCCGACCACCACCGCAGACGGGCCTCGGCGCCGGGCAGGTCGAGCCAGGGGGTCAGGAAGCCGGGTTTCTGGGAACCCTGGCCGGGAGAGAGTACGGCGAGCACGTCTATGACTCTCCCGGATACGCGCGGGTAGCGCTGTGCCGCCCTCGACCAAACCGCACTAGAACCTTTGGAGGGTTCCTACAAAGATCGGCGGTGATCGTCACCCGACTGTGATGTTTTCCTGACGGCTGGGGTCATTGTCTGGGTTGGGACCACCGGGACCACCGGGTCGAGCCGGCCGACGGTGAGCGCCACCTGGAGGGCGAACGCGTCCCGCGCGGTGAGCGGCGAGAAGCCGGTCACGTCGGCGATCCGCCGCAGCCGGTAGCGCACCGTGTTCGGGTGCACGAAGAGGGCGCGGGCGGCGCTCTCCAGCGTGCCGCCGGCCGCGAAGAACGCGTCGAGGGTCTCCAGCAACTCGCCACCCGCCCGCACGAGCGCGGCGTAGACGTCGTGCCGCAGCCGCCGGCGCGCCTCCGCGTCACCGGCCAGCGCGCGCTCCGGCAGCAGGTCGCCCGCCGGCACCGGCCGGGGCGCGGTCGGCCAGGCGGGGGCGGCCCGGAAGCCGGCCAGCGCGGCGCGGGCCGACTCGGTCGCCTCGTCCAGGCTCGGCACGGCCGGGCCGACCACCACCGGCCCGTCGCCGAACGCGCCGAGCAGCTTGACGGTGGCGGCGACGGGATCGGCGGCGCCCCCGAGCACGATGACCAGCCGGTCGCCGTGCACCCCGCCGATCACCTCCGCGCCGATGCGCCGGGCCTGCCGGTGCACGGTGTGCAGCACGGCGGACACCTCGCCGCCGGGGGAGCGGCCGACGGCCACCGCCACCGGCGGGGCGTCCGCCCAGCCGAGCGCCGCCGCGCGGCTGGCCAGCACGTCCGGCGAGTCGCCCCGCAGCAGCGCGTCCACCAGCAACGCCTGCAACCGGGCGTCCCAGGAGCCGCGGGACTCGGCGGCCCGGGCGTACGCGCGGGCGGCGGCGAAGGCGATCTCCCGGGAGAACCGCAGCACCGCCTCGCGCAACTGCTGCTCCTCGCCCGGCGCGGCCAGGTGCGAGACCTGCTCCTCGACGACGTCGATCATCACCTTGATCAGCGCCACCGTCTGCTGGAGGCTGATCGAGCGGGCCAGCGCCTGCGGCGCGGTGGCGAAGACCTCGTCGGAGACCTCCTGGGTGCTGTCCGCCGTGCCACCGCCGTCGCGCAGCCACTGCACCAGCGACCGGGCACCGGCCTGGGCCACCAGCATCACCCAGGAACGGTGGTCGGCGGGCAGGTCACGGAACCAGGGCAGGGCCTCGTCCATCCGGGCCACGCTGGCGGTGGCCAGCGCCCCCGCCGCCCGCTCGATCCGGCGCAGCGTGGCCGACAGTTCCGTACCGCCCGGCTCGCTCACCGCTCCAGCCTGACACGTCCCGACCTGGACCTTCACGCCGGGCGGCGCGCGCTCGGCGGTTACCCTGGGCGGGCCGGCAGGCCGGCGGGCCGGGTCAGGCGGGCGGGGGAGCGGGCAGCCCCAGCTCCTGGGCCAGGATGGCGGCCTGCACCCGGCTGCGCAGGCCCAGCTTGGCGAGGATCCGGCTGACATGGGTCTTGGTGGTGCTCTCCGCCATCGCCAGCCGGTCGGCGATCTGCTGGTTGGACAGCCCGAGCCCGAGGCAGGCCAGCACGTCCCGCTCCCGGGGGGTCAGCGCGTCCACCGCCGCCCGGGTCGCCCCGGAGGCGGCCGGGGCGGTCGCCGCGAACGCGGTGATCAGCCGGCGGGTCACCGCCGGGGCGATGAACCCCTCGCCCCGGGCGACCGTCCGCACCGCCGCCACCAGTCCCTCGGCGTCGGTGTCCTTCAGCACGAAGCCCGCCGCGCCGGCCCGCAGCGCGCCGAAGACGTACTCGTCGAGGTCGAAGGTGGTGAGCACGAGCACGTCGGCGAGCCGGTCGGCGACGATCTCCCGGGTGGCCGAGATGCCGTCCAGCCGGGGCATCCGCACGTCCATGACCGCCACGTCGGGCCGCAGCTCGCGGCACAGCCGGACGGCCTCCGCGCCGTCGTCGGCCTCGCCCACCACGGCGACGCCGGGCGCGCCGGCCAGGATCAGCGCCAGCCCGGCCCGCACCGCCGGCTGGTCGTCGGCGAGCAGCACCCGGATCACCTCGGCCATGACACGTCCCGTCCCCTCATGCCGCCTCGCCCGTCGGCAGCTCCACCCGTACCCGCCAGCGGCCCTGCGCCGGGCCGGCGGCGAACCGCCCGTTGAGCAGCACCGCCCGCTCCCGCATCCCGATCAGGCCGGCGCCGGCGCCGCCCGGCGCGCCACCGCCGGCGCCCACCGGGTTGTCCACGCCCACCACCACCCCCGCCGGCTCGTACGCGACCAGCAGGTCGGCCTCGCCGGCGCCGTGCTTGAGCGCGTTGGTCAGCGACTCCTGCACGATCCGGTACGCGGCCAGGTCCACCCCGACCGGCAGCGGGCGGGGCTCGCCGCGCCGGGTCACCCGCACCGCCAGCCCGGCGGCGCGGGCCCGGTCGACCAGCCCGTCGACCTCGCTCAGCCGCGCCCGGGTCGTCTCGTCCGTCGCGTCGACGGCCGGCCCGCTCTCCGCCGGCTCCCGGAGCAGGCCGATCATCTGCCGCATCTCCGCCAGGCCCTGCACGCTGTTCTCCCGGATCACCCGCAGCGCCGACTGGACCTGCGCCCGGTCGAGCCCCGGCACGGAGAGCGCGGCCGTGGCGTGGATCGCCACGGCGCTCAGGTGGTTGGCGATCACGTCGTGCAGCTCCCGGGCCATCCGGGCGCGTTCCGCGCCGACCGCCTGCCGCCGGTCAAGCTCCACCAACCGCGCGGTCTGCTCGGCCCGGGCCCGCTCGGCCGCCGCCTGGTCCCGGTACTGCCGCACGCTGATCCCGGTGAGCACCGGCAGCGCCCCGGCCAGCACCACCAACACCCCGAAACCCACGCCCCGCCAGTCACCGGTCAGCAGCACCCCCGCCGCCGTGCCGAGCACGCTCAGCCCGACCATGACCCGCAGCAGCCAGCGCCAGGTCCGCGCCGAACCGAACACGCACGCGTCGTAGAGCACCTGGGTGTAGACGAGGACGGTGGCCACCGAGCCGCCCATCGCGAGGTCGACCACCACCGCCACGGTGCCGAGAGTCAGGCTGCTGCGGCTGGCGACCCGGCGCAGGCCCACCGCCACGCAGGCCGCCGCCAGCGGCAGCAGGAACAGCGGCTCCGGCAGGCCCGGATGCCAGGGCAACTGCGGCTGCGTGCCCAGGGCGTACATGACCGCGCCGCCGGCCAGGGACGCGGCGGCGAGCATCAGGTCCCGGCCGGCGGTGCCGGGCCCGAGCCAGGTCGGCGCTCGCATGGCCCCGATCCCACCACACCGGCCGCCGCCCGGGCTCCGACCGCCGCAGGAGCCCGCCCCGCCCCACCCCCACCGAAAGATGTACGCCGCCCGGCCCGGCCGGGTGCCGATGGGGGGCGGGAGCGCGGGTGCAGGGCCACGGGGCGGGTGTGGGGACGGTGGGGGGTGGGTCCGTCGAAGGAGGGAGCAAGATCTCGTCTTCGGCGGTGAGGGTCCCGCGCCCGGGGCGGGGCAGGGTGGTGGGGGCACGAACGGGGAGGGCAGGAATGCTGCTGGGAGTCATCGTCGCCTGCGAGATCGGGTTCTGGGTGGTGCTCGCCGCCGGGCTGGTCGCGCGGTATCCGCTGCGCCGGCCGCGGCTGGGCGCCGCGCTGCTGGTCTGCGTACCGCTGGTGGACCTGGTGCTGCTCGCGGCGAGCGCGCTGGACCTGCGGCGCGGCGCCACCGCGGACGTCACCCACGGCCTGGCCGCCGCGTACCTCGGCTTCTCGGTGGCCTTCGGGCACTCGATGGTCCGCTGGGCCGACCAGCGCTTCGCGCACCGCTTCGCCGGCGGCCCGCCGCCGGTCAAGCCGCCGCGGCACGGGTGGGCGCGGACCCGGCACGAGTGGCGGGAGTGGGGCAAGGGCCTGCTCGGGTGGGCGATCGCCTGCGCGCTGCTCGGGGCGGCGATCGTCTGGGTCGACGACGCCGAGCGGACCCGGGAGCTGACGAACTGGATCGGCAGGCTCTCCCTCGCCATCGTCATCTGGCTGGTCGCCTTCCCGGTCTGGGAGACGATCTTCCCGCGCCGGGCGCGGCGCTGACCCGGGTCCGGCTGCACGGCCCGTCGGTGCCGGCCAGTACGGTGACAGGGCACGTCGGGGCGACCCCGGCGGGCGTGGCGAGCGTGAGGAGACCGGATGGCGCACGGGGAGGCCGAGCACGGCTGCGCCCAGGGTGAGCCCTGCCGGCCGGGCCACCACGACCAGCAGGCGGCCGCCAAGCACCACCGCCGGCTGCCCGGCGGGTTCCCGGCCCATGCGCCGGAGCCCCCTGGTCGTGCGGCGGAGCGCGCCGACGAGGACGCCCCGGTGCCCCGGCAGCGTGCCGCCGAGGCGGCCCTGCCCCCCGGCGAGGTCGAGCCGGCGGCGGCGCAGGGCTGCCGCAGCGACCTGCCCGGTTGGGCCGGCGCGCACCGGCACGGCCCGGTCCGCCCCCGGCACCGTGTCGTCCGCCGGGAGCGACCGCCACGCCGCTGGTGCTGACCCCACGGGGCGCCGTCCACGTGGCACGGACGTTCCCGCTGGCGCAGGCCGCCGACGCCCACCGCCTCGTGGCGGCGGGGCACGTCCGCGGCAGGATGGCCCTGGAGGTCTGACCCGTCGACCCCGGCCCGGCCGCCTGGCCGGTCGGGCGGCGGCGGGCCGGTCGGGCGGGCGGCGGCGGGCCCGGGGGCGGTGCGTGTGACGGCGGCGGGGGCGGGCCGTCAGCGGGTGCGGCGGCGGACCAGCAGCGCGATCCCGGCGAGACCGGACGTGATCACCAGCACCACCGCCACGTTGAGCAGCAGCAGTCGCTGCAGCTCGCCGAGGGCCTCGTCGATGTCCTTCGCCGGGTTGAGCGCGTCCTCCGGGATGACCCGCTCGCCGCCGCCGACGCCGCCGCTCACCGTGTCGAACTGCCGCTCCAGCGGCACACCGGCGGTACGGAGCGTCTCCGACATGCTGAGGCGGCCGAGGAACCACCCCGCGGTGGTCTTGCGGGAGTCGGGCTGCTTGGCGGGCCGGTAGACCCGCGGGCCGCCGACCGCCTTCGGGTAGAGGTCGTACGTCTGCTTCGGAACGTCGCCGGCGAACACCACGACCGTGTACTTCGGACCGAGGTCGGCCGCCTTCGGGCCACGGGCCTGCCCGGCGCGGCCGAGGAAGTTGACCTGGTCGATGACCGCCACGACGTGCGCCGGGTGGGCGTCGGCGTGCAGCCGCAGCGGCTCGGCCAGGCCATCGCCGGTGATCTCCACGCCGGCGGGCGGCGGCTTCGGCGCCGCCTTCGCCGCCCCGGCGAGGCCGAGCGACAGGGCCGTCGCCGCGAGCCCGCCCGCCAGCACCGCGCCCAGTCGCCGCATCGTCCGGACCATCGCCGCCTCCTCGCCCCGTTCGATGGATGGCTTGCTGCAGGTCACGCGTTGCCTGGCCGACGGAGTGACCGAACCCGCACACATCGGGTGCCCACTCTCAAGACTCCGCAGAACGTCGATCGGTTGCAGCTCGTGGAACAGTAATTGGAACTATCTGCGATCTGGGCCCGACAAATGAGCGGCAGCCGTTGATCAGCGGGCGGATCGTACCTTTACGGAGGGGTTCATGGGGGGCAGGGTCCCACGTGCGGCGCGTACCTGGCCAGTGGTGGTCGGCGTGGCGCTCGGTGTGTCGCTGGCGCTGCCGGCCGCGCCGGCCACCGCGCACAACTCGCTGACCGGCAGCGATCCGCGCAACGGCGCCCGGGTGGCCGAGGCGCCGACCCGGATCGAGCTCCGGTTCCTGGCGAAGCCCGACCCGGGCACGACGAAGATCACAGTCACCGGGCCGGACAACGTGGCCGCGTCGGGCGGCCCGCCGACCTTCTCCGGCTCCCGGGTCAGCATCCCGTTCACCCCCGGCAAGGCGGGGCTGTACGTCGTCGGCTACCGGTTGGCGTCCAGCGACGGGCACCCGGTCTCCGGCGAGGTGCGGTTCACCCTCACCACCGGTACCCCCGCCGAACCGCCCCCGTCGACCGGTCCGACCGCGCCGGCGTCGGCCGTACCGTCGCCGACCGGCTCCGCCGCGCCGACCTCGGCCGCGCCCGCCCCGACGGGCGGCGGCGCGACGGTGGCCGCGGTGCCGGCGGCCGGGCGGAGCGAGGGCGCGGCGGGGCGGGGCTGGCTGTGGGCGCTCGGCGGCGCCGTGTCGCTGGCCGCCCTCGCGGCGGGCCTGCTGCTCCGCCGCCGCTCCGCCCGCCGCTGACCGCCACCGCCGGCCCGACAGGCCGGCGCCCGGGCCGGTCGGACCGGCCCGGGCGCTGACGGTACATCTGCCGAGGTCAGACCAGGCGGACCCGGGCGGCCCGCAGCCGGCTCAGGGTGCGCTCGCGGCCGAGCACCTCCAGCGACTCGAACAGCGGCAGCCCGACCGTGCGGCCGGTGACCGCGACGCGCACCGGCGCCTGGGCCTTGCCGAGCTTGAGGCCGCGCTCGGCGCCGACCGCCTCCAGCGTCGACTTCAGCGTCTCCGCGTCCCAGGACTCCAGCCCCTCGAAGGCCGCCGTGGCGGCGTCCAGCAGCTCCGCCGAGCCCTCCTTCATCGCCTTGGCCCAGGCGGCCTCGTCGACCAGCGGCGCGGCGAGGAAGAGGAAGTCGACGTTCGGCACGATCTCGCTGAGCACCGCGATCCGGGTCTGCGCCAGCGGGGCCACGGCCGCGAAGGCGTCCGCGTCGAACTCCTCCGGCTGCCACGGCGGCGGGGCGATCGTGCCGGTGCCGGTCAGCCACGGCCGGCAGACCTCGACGAACTCCTCGACCGGCAGCGCCCGGATGTACTCGCCGTTGAACGCGCGCAGCTTCTTCTCGTCGAAGAACGCCGGCGAGGGGTTGACCTCCGCCAGCCGGAACTCCTCCTCGATCACCGACCACGGGACGATCTCCCGGTCGCCGGAGGGCGCCCAGCCGAGCAGCATCAGGTAGTTGCGCATCGCCGCGGCGAGGTAGCCCTCGTCCCGGTACGCCTCCAGGGCCACCTTGTCCCGCCGCTTGGAGAGCTTCTGCCGCTTCTCGTTGACCACCACCGGCACGTGCGCCCAGACCGGCGGCTTGACGCCGAGGGCGTCCCAGAGCAGCTGCTGCTTCGGCGTGTTGGGCAGGTGTTCCTCGGCCCGGATCACGTGGGTGATCCCCATGGTCATGTCGTCGACCACGTTGGCCAGCAGGAACACCGGCGAGCCGTCGCCCCGGGCGATGACGAAGTCCTCGATCAGCTTGTTCTCGAACGTCGGCTCGCCGCGGATCAGGTCGACCACCACGGTCGCGCCCTCGTCGGGCGTGCGGAAGCGCAGGGCGCGGCCCTCGCCGGGCGTCAGGCCGCGGTCGCGGCAGAAGCCGTCGTAGCCCTGGTACTGCGAGCCGGTGCGGGCCTGCACGGCCTCCCGGGTGCAGTCGCAGTAGTACGCCCGGCCGGACTCGTACAGCCGCGCGGCGGCGGCCCGGTGCTCGCCGGCGTACTGGGACTGGAAGTAGGGGCCCTCGTAGCTGCCGCGCTCGATGCCGATCCAGTCCAGCGCCGAGAGGATGCCCTCGGTCCACTCCGGCTTGTTGCGCGCCGCGTCGGTGTCCTCGATGCGGAGCACGAACACCCCGCCCTGCTGCTTGGCGTAGATCCAGTTCTGCAGCGCGGAGCGGGCGCCGCCGACGTGGAACATACCGGTCGGGGAAGGGGCGAAGCGTACACGTACCGTCACGCCCCCAGCCTACGGCGGCGCGCGAGCGGGTTTGGAAGGGCCCCTTGCAATCGCCAGGCGATTGCAAGGGGCCCTTCCTTGCACCTCAGGGCACCGAGCGGATCTTCAGCACCAGGACGCTGCCCAGCACGGTGACCGCGGCGGTGACCGCGTAGAGCGCGCGGTAACCGCCGAGGTGCACCACGAGCGGGGCGGAGATGGCCGGCCCGAGCACCTGCGGGGCGGAGTTGGCGATGTTGATGACGCCGAGGTCCTTGGCCCGGTCCGCCGCAGCCGGCAGCACCTGGGTGATGAGCGCGGCGTCGACCGACAGGTAGACCCCGTAGCCGGCGCCCAGCAGCAGCGCGGCGGCCACCGCGACCGGCCAGACCGGGGCGGCGGCGAGCAGCAGCGCGGCGACGGCCATGATCCCGCCGGCGGTGATCACGAAGACCTTCCGCCGGCCGGTCCGGTCCGACAGCCGGCCGGCCACCACGGCGGTGCCCGCGAGGCCGGCGGTGTAGAGCAGGATCAGCACCAGCAGGCCGCCCTCGGGGTCGGCGTGGCGCACCTCGTCGGTGAGGAAGTAGAGCAGGTAGAGCGTGCCGAGCGCGTTGCCGAGCTGGACCAGGAACCGGGTGATCCAGGCCCAGCCGAAGTCGGGGTGGCGACGGGGCGAGACCCACATCGCGGCGAGCAGGGCGCGCGGTCGCAGCGCCGGGCGGTGCGCCCGGGGCAGCGGGTCGTCGGCGGTGAGCAGCGCGAACGGCAGGGACAGCAGCAGCACCGCCGCCGCCACCGCCAGGTAGCCGGCGGCGGTGCCGGTGACCAGGGCGGTGACCAGCACCACCCCGAGCACCAGCCCCAGCGCCTGGGGGACACCCACCCAGCCGGAGACACCGCCTCGCTGGGCGACGGGCACCCGGTCCGGCACGGCGGCGGTCAGGCTGGCCAGCATCGCGTTGAAGCAGACCTGGGCGGCGACCCAGCCGAGCGCGACCCCGGCGACGGTGCGTTGCTGGGCCAGCAGCACCAGGGCCGCCGCGCCGAGTACCGCGCCGCCGGCGGTCCAGACGTGCCGGCGGCCGAACTCCCGCCCGGCCAGCCGCAGGCAGGTCCGGTCCGACAGCGCCCCGGCGAGGGGGTTGGCGAGCACCGCGGCGAGCGCGCCGAACCCGGTGACCACGGCGAGCACGGCCTCCTTGTCGGCCGGCGCGATCCGTTCCACCTGCTGCGGCAGCAGCACCTGGATCGGCGTGAAGAACGCCATCCAGACCCCGAGGTTCGCGGCGAAGACCAGCGCGACCCAGCTCCGCCGGACCGGCACGGTCGGTTCGGCGAGCGCCGCCGGCAGCGACCCGGGCGTCGGGTCGACGGTGGTCACGGCCGGCTGATCAGGTCGCGGAACCAGGCGTACGAGGACTTGGGCGTACGGGCCTGCGTGTCGAAGTCGACGTGCACCAGGCCGAAGCGCTTGGTGAAGCCCTCCGCCCACTCCCAGTTGTCCAGCAGGGACCAGACGAAGTAGCCGGTCACGTCCACGCCCTCGTCCATCGCGGCCCGCACCGCGCGCAGGTGCCCGTCGAGGTACGCGATCCGTTCCGGGTCGTGCACCCGGCCGTCGGCGTCGGGCACGTCGTCGTACGCGCAGCCGCTCTCGGTGACCTGGATCGGCGGCAGGTCGTCGCCGTACGTGCGGTGCAGCCAGCCGAGCAGCTCACGCAGCCCGTCGGGGGCGACCGGCCAGTCGAACGCGGTGCGCGGGTACCCGTCCAGCGGCACCAGCTCGAACGGCAGCGGCGAGCCCTCGTCCGGGGCACGTACGCCGGTCGGGTTGTAGTAGTTGACCCCGAGCACGTCGATCGGGGCGGCGACGACGGCCAGGTCGCCGTCGCGCACCACGGTCTCGTCGAAGCCGAGCCCGACCGGGTAGCCCCGGCCGAGCAGCGGGTCGGTGAAGAGCCGGTTGTGCAGCGCCTCGTACGCCGCGCCCGCCGCCCGGTCGGCGTCGCTGTCGCCGGCCGGCCGCACGGGCGAGTAGTTGTTGGCGATGGCGACCGGGCTCGTGGTGCGCGCCCGCAGCGCCGCGACGGCGAGGCCGTGCCCGAGGAGTTGGTGGTGGGCGACCGGGAACGCGTCGAAGAGCAGCGTCCGCCCGGGGGCGTGCTCGCCCGTGCCGTGGCCGAGGCTCATGTGGATGAACGGCTCGTTGAGGGTGATCCAGAGCTTCACCCGGTCGCCGAGGCGGGCGGCGGTGGCGTCGGCGTACTCGGCGAACCGGTGGGCGGTGTCCCGGGCGAGCCAGCCGCCGGCGTCCTCTAGGGGCTGGGGCAGGTCCCAGTGGAAGAGGGTGGCGACCGGGTCGATGTCGTGGGCCAGCAGGTCGTCGACCAGCCGGTCGTAGAAGTCCAGCCCGGCGGCGTTGACCGGGCCGTCGCCGGTGGGCCGCACCCGGGGCCAGGCGACGGAGAAGCGGTACGCCGAGACGCCCAGCCCGGCCAGCAGCGCGACGTCCTCCGCGTGCCGGTGGTAGTGGTCGCAGGCCACGTCGCCGGTGCTGCCGTCGGCGATGCGGCCGGGGTCGTGGGCGAAGGTGTCCCAGATGGACGGGCCGCGCCCGTCCTCGCCGACGCCGCCCTCGATCTGGTAGGCGGAGGTGGACACTCCCCAGCGGAATCCGGCGGGGAACTCGGGCATCGCTGCGGTCGACATGCGCCCTCCCGTCGTACGTGAATCGTGCTCGCGACTCTAGGGGGCGGCTGGGCGTTGCGCCATAGGCCGTACGACGCCGTAGCGCAATGGATTTCGGCGTGTCTTTTTCCGAACCCGTCCAGGTACGTCCGAATTTGCGCATAGAGTGCCGATATCGTGGGATGTCCTCACTGGAGGAAAGACGGAAATGATCCTCGTGGAACGCAGTGCGCACGTGATGGCGCCGGTGGAAGCGGTCTGGAACGTCGTGCAGCGGGCCGAGCAGTTGCCGGCCTGGCTGGCGGGGGTCCGTGCGGCCGAGGTGCTCTCGGGAGAGGGCTTCGGGCGGCGACAACTGGTCCAGGCCGGCCGTGGCGCGGCGCATGAGGCCGAGGTGATCGCCTACCAGGAGCCGACCCTGATCGGCTGGCGCGAACGCGCCAAGGGCGCCGGTGCCCGGGCGGAGGCGCGCACCGAGATCTACGTCCAGCTCACCGCGGACGAGGAGGAGGGCGGGACGATCGTGCGACTCATCGTCGTGCGCTGGCCGGCCGGTCCGGTCAAGGCCGCCCTGCTCCGCCTCGGCCTGCGCAGGGTCGGCGCCGACCTGGAGGACTCGCTCGCCCGGCTGACCGATCTGGCCGCCGTCGGCTGAGCCGGGCACGTCCTGGCGCCACCCGCGACGGCGGTGGCCCGGTGTCCCCGCCAGGGACTCCGGACCACCGCCGGTTCGCTCGTCCGGCGACGACGAAGGGCCCGGCGCGGGTGCGCCGGGCCCTTCGTGCGTGCGTCCTAGCTGTCGCCGCCGGTCTCGCCGACCGGGGCCGCGTTGACGTCCTCGATGGCGTACTTCTTGGCCGCCTCGGCCGGCACGCTCGCCGGCACCGTGCCGCGGAGGGCCAGCTGCCGCAGCGTCGCGACCACCACCGACTCGGCGTCGACGTGGAAGTGCCGGCGCAGGGCGTGCCGGGTGTCGGACATGCCGAACCCGTCCGTGCCGAGCGACGTGTAGTCACCCGGCACCCAGCGGGCGATCAGGTCCGGCACCGCGCGCATCCAGTCGCTGACCGCGACCTTCGGGCCCTCGGCGTCGGCCAGCTTCTGCTGGATGTACGGCACCCGCTGCTCCGCGCCCGGGTTGAGCAGGTTGTGCTCCTCGCACTGCACCGCGTCCCGGCGCAGCTCCGTCCAGGAGGTCACCGACCAGACGTCGGCGGCCACGCCCCAGTCCTGGGCCAGCAGCTGCTGCGCCTTGAGCGCCCACTGCATGCCGGTGCCCGAGGCGAGCACGTTGGCCTTCGGCGCGTCGTCGCCCACCGACGGGGCGGGGGAGTAGCGGTAGATGCCCTTGAGCACGCCCTCGACGTCCACCCCCTCCGGCTCCGCCGGCTGGAGGATCGGCTCGTTGTAGATCGTCAGGTAGTAGAAGACGTTCTCCTGCGCCTCGCCGTACATCCGGTGCAGGCCGTTCTCGACGATGTGCGCGATCTCGAACGCGAACGCCGGGTCGTACGCGACCACCGCCGGGTTGGTGGCGGCGATCAGGAGCGAGTGGCCGTCCTCGTGCTGGAGCCCCTCACCGTTGAGCGTGGTGCGGCCGGCGGTGGCGCCGAGCAGGAAGCCCCGGGCCATCTGGTCGGCGGCGGCCCACAGCCCGTCGGCGGTGCGCTGGAACCCGAACATCGAGTAGAAGATGTACATCGGGATCATCGGCTCGTCGTGCGTCGCGTACGCCGAGCCCGCCGCGGTGAACGAGGCGACCGAGCCGGCCTCGTTGATGCCCTCGTGCAGGATCTGCCCGCCGACGGCCTCCTTGTACGACAGGAACAGCTCGCGGTCGACGGAGGTGTAGCGCTGGCCGTGTGGCGAGTAGATCTTCTGCGTCGGGAAGAGCGAGTCCATGCCGAAGGTGCGGGCCTCGTCCGGGATGATCGGCACCCAGCGCTTGCCGAACTCCTTGTCCTTCATCACGTCCTTGAGCAGGCGGACGAAGGCCATGGTGGTGGCCACCTTCTGCTTGCCCGAGCCGCGCTTGACGTCGGCGAAGCGCTCCGGGCCCGGGATGGCCAGCCGCTTGCTCCCCGGCCGCCGCGACGGCAGGTAGCCGCCGAGCTGCTGGCGCCGCTCCTTGAGGTAGGCGATCTCGTCGGACTTCTCGCCCGGGTTGTAGTACGGCGGGAGGTAGGGGTTGTCCTCCAGCACCTTGTCCGGGATGTCCAGGTAGAGCCGGTCGCGGAAGGTCTTCAGGTCCTCCAGCGTCAGCTTCTTCATCTGGTGCGTGGCGTTGCGGCCCTCGAAGTGCGAGCCGAGCGTCCAGCCCTTGATCGTCTTGGCCAGGATCACGGTCGGCTGGCCGGTGTGCTCCATCGCCGCCTTGTAGGCCGCGTAGAGCTTGCGGTAGTCGTGCCCGCCCCGCTTGAGGTTCCAGATCTCGTCGTCGCTGAGGTCCTCGACCATCTTGCGGGTCCGCTGGTCGCGGCCGAAGAAGTGCTCCCGGACGTACGCCCCGGACTCCGCCTTGTAGGTCTGGTAGTCGCCGTCGGGCGTGGTGTTCATCAGGTTGACCAGCGCGCCGTCGGTGTCCGCCGCCAGCAGCGGGTCCCACTCGCGGCCCCAGACCACCTTGATGACGTTCCAGCCGGCGCCCCGGAAGAACGCCTCCAGCTCCTGCATGACCTTGCCGTTGCCCCGCACCGGCCCGTCGAGCCGCTGGAGGTTGCAGTTGATCACGAAGGTGAGGTTGTCCAGCTCCTCGCGGGCGGCCACGCCGATCGCGCCGAGCGTCTCCGGCTCGTCCATCTCGCCGTCGCCCAGGTACGCCCATACGTGCTGGTCCGAGGTGTCCTTGATGCCCCGGTGGTGCAGGTAGCGGTTGAACCGCGCCTGGTAGATCGCGTTCAGCCCGCCGAGGCCCATGGAGACCGTGGGGAACTCCCAGAAGTCCGGCATCAGCCGCGGGTGCGGGTACGACGGCAGGCCGCCACCCGGGTGGGACAACTCCTGGCGGAAGCCGTCGAGCTGGTGCTCGGTCAGCCGCCCCTCGAGGAACGCCCGCGCGTACATGCCGGGGGAGGCGTGGCCCTGGTAGAAGATGTGGTCGCCGCCGCCCGGGTGGTTCTTGCCCCGGAAGAAGTGGTTGAAGCCCACCTCGTAGAGGGAGGCGGAGCTGGCGAAGGTGGAGATGTGTCCGCCGACGCCGATCTCGGGGCGCTGCGCCCGGTGCACGAGCATGGCCGCGTTCCACCGGACGTACGCCCGGATCCGCCGCTCCACGTGCTCGTCACCCGGGAACCACGGCTCGCGCTCCGGCGGGATGGTGTTGATGTAGTCGGTGGTGGTCAGCGACGGCACCCCGACCTGGCGCTCGCGGGCCCGCTCCAGCAGGCGCAGCATGACATAGCGGGCGCGCTTGGTTCCGCGCTCGTCGATGACACCATCGAGCGACTCGACCCATTCGCTGGTCTCTTCAGGGTCGATGTCCGGAAGCTGGCTCGGCAGACCAGCGGTGATCACCGGGCGCTTGCGTTCCGTAGCCACAGGCGTTCCCTCGGTTCTGTGTGGGATAGGTCTCTAGCGTCATCCTGCCCCCTGGTGGCACCCGCCGTCACGCCCACCGCCCTGAGACGCGACGCTGAACACAGGTACCCGCCAGTAACTTTCTGCGACCGGCGATCCACCAGTCGATCCGCCGGTCCAGGTCCGGTCCGGTGCCGGGGACTCCGGCGGCGGTTGGTCACCCCTTCGGGCAGAATGCGTCGTATGCGCAGTGAGGTGATCACGGTCCAGACCGGGTCCCGGCCGGCCGTCCGGGACATCACGGCGGAGGCCGAGCGGTTCGTCGCCGGTCAGGGCGATGGCCTGCTGCACGTCTTCGTGCCGCACGCCACGGCGGGGCTGGCGCTCATCGAGACCGGCTCGGGCTCCGACGACGACCTGCTCACCGCGCTCGACGACCTGCTGCCCACGGACGACCGCTGGCGGCACCGGCACGGCTCGCCCGGCCACGGGCGCGACCACGTGCTGCCGGCGTTCGTCCCCCCGTACGCGACGCTGCCGGTGGTCGGCGGGCGGTTGGCGCTGGGCACCTGGCAGTCGCTCTGTCTGGTCGACCCCAACGGCGACAACCCCACCCGGACCGTCCGGTTCTCCTTCCTCCCCGGCTGACCGCCCCCGCCCCGCATCGGGGCAGGGGCGGTGCCGGGTGGGCCTTCCGCGTCGCCGGTCAGGCGGCCGTGGCGAGCTGGGTGACGCGGACGCGGGTGACCAGCGCGTCGAGCAGGCCGCGGAGCAGTGCCTCGGTGGTCTCGTCCTTGACGGTGCCGTCGAGGGCCAGCTTCTCGTGCGCGTTCGTCACGATGATCTCCGGCTTGCTCAGCACGGCCGAGTCGGTCCAGAGGAAGAGCTGCCGGAGCTGGAGCTGGGCCCGTACGGTGCCCATGCCGGTCGGTGCCGCGCCCATGATGGCCACCGGCTTGTGCGCCAGGGGCGACACCCACGAGGTGATCGGGAAGCTCGGCCGGGACGCCCAGTCGAGCGCGTTCTTGAGCACGCCCGGCACGCCGTAGTTGTACTCCGGGGTGGCGATGAGCAGCGCGTCCGCCGCCGCGATCCGCTCCCGCAGGTCCACCACGGGCGCGGGCGGCTCGGGCTCGACGTCCTCGCTGAAGGGCGGGATGGCGCCGAGGTGCTCGTACCGCTGGATGGTCATGCCCTCGGGGGCGAGGCGCTGCGCGGCCCGGATCAGCGCCGTGTTGAACGACGCGTCGCGCAGGCTGCCGGAGATGGCGAGGACCGAGAGGTCGGACATGCGGGAACTCCTCCGTCGGGTGCCCATCGCGATTTGCGTGAGCTTCTCAATAGTAGAGCTACTCAACTATTGAACCGCAAGTAGGATGTGAGGCATGGCGCAGCACACCGACCTCTCCACCCGACCCGCTCCGGGCGACCGCCCCGAGCTGGCCGGCGACGTGGTGCGCCGGATCATGCACGTCGCCTCCGCGATGCGGCACCACCAGGACGTGGAGGTCGGCGCGCTGGGGCTCACCCCCGCCGCCGCCCGGGCGCTGCACGAGCTCGACCCCGACCGGCCGCTGCCGGCCCGGGACCTCGCCACGGTCCTCGGCTGCGACCGCTCCAACGTGACCGCCCTGGTCGACAAGCTGGAGCAGGCCGGGCTGGTGGAGCGGCGGATCGACCCGGCGGACCGGCGGCAGAAGACGCTGGTGGTGACCGACGAGGGTCGGCGGGTGCGGGCCCGGGTGCGGCAGGTCATGTCGGACTCCCGACTGCTCGCCGGGCTCACGGTCGACGAGCTGGCGAGCCTGCGCGAGCTGGTGTGGAAGGTCTCCGACGGCGGCTGCCCCGAGTCGTGCGGCGACGCCTGAACCGCCCCGCGTCGTTCGTGTCCGGGTGGGCGAGTCGGGCGCTCGTCGGTAATGCTGTCCGACGTGACCACCCCGCAAGATCTCGACGACCGGTTCCGGGAGGCGCTGGCCGCGCTGGCCGCCCCGCACCAGCCGCGTGACCCGGCGCGGCCGATCACCGACGACGCGACGCTCACCGGTGCCCGGGTGCTGGACCTCTTCGACGCCCAGGTGACCAGCCGCCAGCTCGACCTGGCGGGGCGCTGGCTGCGCAGCTTCGGCGAGGGGTTCTACACGATCGGCTCCGCCGGCCACGAGGGGAACGCCGCGGTCGCCGCCGCCCTGCGCGCCACCGATCCGGCGCTGCTGCACTACCGCTCGGGCGCCTTCTACTGCGTCCGTGCCGGTCAGGCCGCCGACACCGCCCGACCCGACCCGGCCGACCGGCCCGACCAGCCCACCGGCGCCGACCCGGCGCCCCCGGAAGACCACGCCGGCCGCGCGGACGGGCCCGGCCCGAACGAGCCGGCCGACGCGCCGCCGACCACCGGGGCCGCCGCGGACCGGCCGCTCCCCCCGGGGTACGCCGAGGCGGCCCGCGACGTGCTGCGGGGGATGGTCGCCTCCAGCCGGGAACCGATCGCCGGCGGGCGGCACAAGGTCTTCGGCCGGGCCGACCTGGCCGTCGTCCCGACCACCTCCACCATCGCCTCGCACCTGCCCCGCGCCGTCGGTACGGGGCTTGCCGTGGAACGCCTGCGCCGGATGGACACGGCCGGCCGGCGCGCCGGGGAGGGGGTGCGGGTCGGCAGCGGCGGGGGAGCGGCGCACGCGCCCTGGCCGCCCGATGCCATCGTGGTCTGCTCGTTCGGCGACGCCTCGGTCAACCACGCCAGCGCCACCGCCGCGTTCAACACCGCCGGCTGGTACGACCACACCGGCCTGCGCATCCCGGTGCTCTTCGTCTGCGAGGACAACGGCCTCGGCATCAGCGTCCGCTCCCCGAAGGGGTGGGTGGAGACCGCGCTGCGCTCCAGGCCGGGCATCCGCTACTTCGCGGCCGACGGCGGCGACCTGGTGCGGGCGTACGAGGTGGCGGCCGAGGCGGCGGCCTGGGTCCGCCGGCACCGGCGCCCGGCCGTGCTGCACCTGTCGACGGTACGGCTGATGGGGCACGCCGGCGCGGACGCCGAGACCGCGTACCGCGGTGCCGACGAGATCGCCGCCGACCTCGACCGGGACCCGCTGGTCGGCACCGCGCGGCTGCTGGTCGAGGCGGGCGTCGCGTCCGGCGACGAGCTGCTGGCCCGCTACGACGAGATCGGCTGGCAGGTGCGCCGGATCGCCGAGGAGGTGCTGGACGAGCCGAAACTCGCCGCGCCGGCCGAGGTGGTGGCGCCGCTGGCCCCCCGCCGGCCGGTGCGGGTCGCCCGCGCGGTGGCGGACGCGGCGGCCCGGGCCAGCGGCCCCGGCGCCGGGGCGCGGGCGGAGGCGTTCGGCGGCAAGCCGCCCGAGCTGACCGGCCCGCTGACCCTGGCGCAGAGCATCAACGCCGCGCTCGCCGACGGGATGCTCGACCACCCGCAGATGGCCGTGTTCGGCGAGGACGTCGGGGCCAAGGGCGGCGTGTACGGGGTGACCAAGGGGCTGCGGGACCGGTTCGGCGCGGCCCGGGTCTTCGACACCCTGCTCGACGAGACCTCGATCCTCGGGCTGGGGCTCGGCGCCGGGCTGGCCGGGATGCTGCCCGTGCCCGAGATCCAGTACCTGGCGTACCTGCACAACGCCGAGGACCAGGTGCGCGGCGAGGCGGCGACCACGCAGTTCTTCTCGCAGGGGGCGTTCCGTAACCCGATGGTGGTGCGGGTGGCCGGGCTGGCGTACCAGGAGGGCTTCGGCGGGCACTTCCACAACGACAACTCGGTGGCCGTACTCCGGGACGTGCCGGGCCTGGTGATCGCGGTGCCGGCGCGGCCGGACGACGCCGCGCCCATGTTGCGCACCTGCCTGGCCAGCGCGGCGGTGGACGGCAGCGTCTGCGTCTTCCTGGAGCCGATCGCGCTCTACCACACCCGCGACCTATACGCCGACGGCGACGGCGAGTGGCTGGCCCCCTATGCCGAGCCGGGCGCGTGGACCGGCGGGCACGTGCCGATCGGGCGGGCCCGGGTCTACGGGGTCGGCTCCGCCGAGGACGTCACGATCATCACGTTCGGTAACGGGGTGCGGATGTCGCTGCGTGCGGCGGCGACCCTCGCCGACGAGGGGATCGGCGTTCGGGTGGTGGATCTGCGCTGGCTCGCCCCGCTGCCGGTGGCGGACATCATCCGGGAGGCCGCCGCGACCGGCCGTGTGCTGGTGGTGGACGAGACGCGCCGGTCCGGCGGGGTGGGCGAGGGGGTGATCGCCGCCCTGGTCGACGCCGGATATGTCGGGGCGGCGCGGCGAGTGGCCGGAGTTGACTCTTTTGTACCATTAGGTCCGGCGGCGCGTCAGGTTCTGGTCTCCGAGGAAGCAATTACCCAGGGTGCCCGTACGCTCCTGGCACGGTAAATTCCGTTCCACCCGGTGCGCCACTTGCGCGGGGAGCCACAACTGTGTGGACTTGCCTGACGGCGTCGCACGACGCCGCCAGCAGGGATGAGATGAGGAGGCACGCGACAGTGAGCGCGACCGCTGGTCAGGCCGCCGACGGGGTACGCAGCCTGGCGGACCGGTTCGGGATCGAGCCGGGGATGGTCGTCATGGAGATGGGGTACGACGACGACGTCGACCAGGATCTCCGGGACGCCCTGACCGACCGCTGTGGAGAGCTGGTCGACGAGGACACCGACGAGGTGGTCGACGCGGTGCTGGTCTGGTACCGCGACGGCGACGGTGATCTCTTCGAGCTTCTCGTCGACGCCCTCGGCCCGCTGGCCGACAACGGTGTCGTGTGGCTGCTCACGCCCAAGGCCGGGCGCGAGGGGCACGTCGAGCCGAGCGAGATCGCCGAGTCCGCGCCCACCGCCGGCCTCCAACAGACCTCGACCGTCAACGCCGGCCGGGACTGGAGCGGCGCCCGCCTCGTCCTGCGGCGCGGGGCCAAGGGCAAGAAGTAGGCGCCGCTGTGGCACCCGGCGGCGCCCATCGCCGGGTGTGGCAGGCTGGTGCCCATCCGACCCGATCCTGAGGAGCTCGCATGCCGATCGAGGTTGGCGCCGAGGCGCCGGACTTCGTGCTCAAGGACCAGAACAACCAGGAGGTCCGGCTCTCGGACTTCCGCGGCAAGCGCACCGTGCTGCTGGTCTTCTACCCGCTCGCCTTCACCGGCATCTGCCAGGGTGAGCTGTGCGAGGTGCGGGACAACCTCAACGAGTACGTCAACGACGACGTCCAGGTGCTCACCGTCAGCGTCGACTCGGTCTACGCCCACAAGATCTGGGCCGACCGGGAGGGCTACCAGTTCCCGCTGCTGGCCGACTTCTGGCCGCACGGCGCGGTGGCCCAGGCGTACGGCGTCTTCAACGATGTCGCCGGCATCGCCAACCGGGGCACCTTCGTCATCGACAAGGCGGGCGTGGTGCGCTTCGCTGAGATGAACATGCCGGGCGAGGCCCGCGACCAGCAGGGCTGGCGCAAGGCCCTGGCGGAGGCCGTCGCGGCCTGACCAACCGGGCACACCGTACGACCGGGCCGGCGGGTGGCAGGGTAAGCTTGCCAGCCTCCGGCCCGCCGTACGGGCGTTCCGGGCGCGTAGCTCAGTGGGAGAGCACTCGCCTTACAAGCGAGGGGTCGCAGGTTCGAAACCTGCCGCGCCCACCCATCACCACCAGGACCGACGCCGGCCCGAAGATCAGAGATTCGGCCGATGACAGCAACGGTGACAGCAACCGGGTTCACGAGAGCCGTCCGTCGAGCTTGCCGAGGGCTTGCCGCATGACGTCAAGGTTGGCGTGCGAGTAGATCTTCAACGTGATCTTCACGTCTGCGTGCCGGGCGATGGCCTGGACGACGTGCGGCGGGACGCCCAGCTCCATCAGCAGAGACACGACGGTGTGTCGTAGGTCGTGCAGCCGGACGTCTGGGCAACCGGCCTTCTCTCTGGGGGCGGCGAAGTGGCGGTTGAGGTTGCGGGGCTCCATCGGCGTACCGACCTCGGAGGGAAAGACCAAGCCGTGGTCCTGCCAGATCTCGGCGACCTGCTCGCGTTCCCGGCGCTGGCGCTCCTGGTGGTCGAGCAGCGCCAGCCAGGTCCAGTCAGGCAGGGGCAGGACGCTATCCGAGTCCTCGGTCTTGGTGTCTTGCAGCTGTAGCTTCCCACCGGCCCGTTGGTCTGACCGATAGCGGCGGTGCCAGTGTCGAGGTCTGACCAGCGCAGCCCGAGGAGTTCACCGCGTCGCAGTCCGAGGGTTAGCGGCAGCTAGCACGGCGGGGATCTTTGGCGCTCTTTAATGCTCTACAATGGAGCATGTGAACTTGAAGGAATGGGCAGCGTCGCAGGGCATCGCGTACATCACCGCCCGTCGGCAGTACGCGGCCGGGACGTTGCCCGTTCCTACATACCGGCTCGGGCGGCTCATCATGGTCGGCGAGCCCCTAAGCGGCGCCACCCGGAACGCCGGGCAAGTCGTGGCCTACGCCCGGGTGTCGTCGTCCGAGCAGAAGACGGATCTGGACCGGCAGGTCGCCCGGGTCACCACATGGGCGACCGGGCAGCGTCTCGCCGTGGACCGGGTGGTGACCGAGGTCGGATCCGCACTAAACGGGCACCGCAAGAGGTTCCTCGCCCTGCTGCGCGACCCGGCCGTGACGACCATCGTCGTGGAGCACCGCGACCGATTCGCGCGTTTCGGAGCCGAGTATGTCGAGGCCGCCCTCGCCGCGCAGGGTCGCCGGCTGCTCGTGGTCGACCCGGCCGAGGTAGACGACGACCTAGTGCGCGACGTTACCGAGATCCTGACGTCGCTATGCGCCCGCCTCTACGGGCGGCGTGCCGCCGCGAACCGTGCCCGCCGCGCTGTCGAGGCCGCCACCAAGGACGACCCGGCGTGAAGACGATCCAGGCGTACCGGTTCGCCCTCGACCTGACCCCGGGCCAGGAGCGTGCGGTGCTGGCGCATGCCGGGGCCGCTCGCGTTGCGCACAACTGGGCGCTGGCGCGGGTCAAGGCCGTCATGAACCAGCGGGCCGCCGAACGAACCTACGGCGTGCCGGATGACCTCCTGACCCCAAGCATGTCGTGGACGCTGCCCGCCCTGCGTAAGACGTGGAACGCCGCCAAGGAGCAGGTCGCCCCGTGGTGGAGGGAATGCTCGAAGGAGGCGTTCAACACCGGCCTGGATGCGCTCGCTCGCGGGTTGAAGAATTGGGCTGACTCTCGTTCGGGTAAGCGGGCCGGACGGCCGGTCGGGTTCCCCCGGTTCAAGTCCCGCCGCCGCACCACCCCGTCCGTGCGGTTCACCACGGGCACGATCCGGGTCGAGCCGGGCCGTAAGCATGTGGTGCTGCCCCGACTGGGACGGTTGAAGCTGCACGAGTCGGCCCGAAAGCTCGCCCGCCGCCTCGAAGCAGGCACTGCCCGGATCATGTCCGCCACGGTCCGCCGTGACGGCGGCCGGTGGCACGTCGCCTTCTGCGTCGAGGTTGAACGGTGCGAGCGAACGCCGGCCCGACCCGACAGCGTGGTCGGTGTGGACGTCGGGATCAAGCACCTCGCGGTGCTGTCCACCGGCGAAATAGTCGACAATCCGCGCCACCTGACCGTCGCGCAGGCCCGGCTGCGGACGCTGGGCCGGGCGCTGTCGCGCAAGCAGGGTCCGGACCGGCGTATCGGACGACGGCCGTCGAAACGGTGGGAACGCACCGCTGCCCGGCTCGGCCGCGCCCACGCCCGCGTCGCGAATCTGCGCCGAGACGGCATGCACAAGCTCACCACCCGACTCGCCCGCGAGCACGGCACTATCGTGGTCGAAGACCTCAACGTGGCCGGCATGCTCGCCAACCGCAGGCTGGCCCGGCACATCACCGACGCCGGATTCGCCGAGATCCGCCGGCAGCTCACCTACAAGACCCAGTGGAACGGCGGACGACTGATCATCGCCGACCGTTGGTACCCATCCAGCAAGACATGCTCGGGTTGCGGCGCGGCGAAAGCCAAGCTCGCCCTGTCCGAGCGCGAGTACCACTGCGAGGCGTGTGGCCTGGTTATGAACCGCGACCGCAACGCCTCGCTGAACCTAGCCGCCCTCGCGGCCGAGTTCGACCCCGCCGGGAGTGGCCCGGTGGCAGCACGTGGAGCCGACCGTAAGACCCGCGTACGCGGGCAGGTGGCCGTGAAGCGTGAACCCAGCACGGCATCCGCCGGTCAGACCGGGACCGTCCCACCGCAAGGTAGGACTGCTGATCGCGTGCTCACTAGAGCGCACTGAAAGGTAACGGTCGCAGCCACGACGTAGAGCGCGTAGAGCCGGTGCCCCTCCGTCACAGCGAGGAGCCTGCGAACCTGTTCCACGGACAGGCCCTTGCCGACTCGGTACCGAGGCGAGGGGACGCGGATCAGCTTGGCGGCGTTGCGCGACACCAGCTCCTCCCGCATGGCGTGTTGAAGCGCGTTGCGCAGCACGGCGTGCACGAACTGGATCTGTCGGGCGCTCGGATACCGCTGGCAGCACTGGCCGACCGAGCAACACCGACGGTCGGCACGACGGCTCTTGTCGAGGCCGGCCGTGCAGCAGAGGCACTTACGGCGGAACTCGTCCATGAACGCCTTGACGTGCTGAACCTGCAACCCGTCGAGGCGCTTGGTGCCGAGGGCCGGGATCAGGTGCAGTCGTACCGCGCTCTCGTACCCGCGACGGAAGGCGACTCGGACCTGGGAATGCTCGGGCGGGAGGCGGGTCCAGCTCTGGCCGTGGAGGAGAAACCTGCCGGACCGGAGGATCCGGGCTTGGCATCCTCCGGGAGTCACCGACTAGGCACTCATGGCTCCCATGATTCCCGCTGGTCCGACAAGGCGTGTCATCCAGGTCCTGATACCCATGTGCCACGCAGCTCCATCGTGACAATGGTTGAGGCCGGCGATTGGGCAGTGGAGCTTCCGCATCCCGTACTGCTGCACGTAGGCGAGCAACTTTGGATCCAAGGCTCGACGGTCTGCGTTTGTCACCGGGGCGAAGGCGTGACCGTCTACGAGGGGGACGGCTTCTGGCGCTGCCGGTAGGAACCGTCCCAGGCCTGGTAGCCGCCAAGTATCGAAGCAAACGCGGTCCGAGACCCCGTCGGATTCGTGTCGGCGAGTTACGAACCACGGCGCTGTGAGGTCCAGGGCTACTCCGCTCGCCGTCGGATGGCAAGCTCGTGTCTCGTGATCGATGATTTTGCTAAGGACTATCTGCACGGCCAGCTCAGGTCGATACGTCAGGCGCTGATCTGGAAGCTCGGTGGGGACGCCGTGAGAAATCCGGATCTCGTGGAGGTTCGCCCGTGAGGGCGGTCATCGTTGCGGCCGCGGTCGCGTTCATCATCTCCCTGTTCGGCACGCCGGTGGCGATTCGCGTCTTCACCGCGCTCAAGGCCGGCCAGCCGATCCGATCCATCGGGCTTGCCAGTAACCAGGGCAAGAAGGGCACGCCCACGATGGGCGGCGTCGTCTTCATCGTGGCGACCGTCTTCGCCTATGTCGCCGGGCACATTGCCCTGACCACCGTGCCCGATCGGCAGATTGCGCAGGAGGGGCCGACCATGACGGCCCTGGTGCTGCTCGGGCTGTTCGTCTTCTGCGGCGCGGTCGGCTTCTTCGATGACTTCCTCAAGGTGCGCCGGCGCAACTCCGATGGACTGTCCGCCAAAGGCAAGCTGCTCGGCCAGGCGATCGTCGGCGGCGGGTTCGGCATCGCCGCGCTCTATGTGCCGAGCACCAACGGCCAGACCGTGGCCAGCGAGCACATCTCGCTCATCCGCGACATCAGCTGGCTGGACGTCGGCAAGGTCGGCGCGGTCATGGTCATCGTCTTCGTGATCATGGCGATGTCGAACGGCGTGAACCTCACCGACGGCCTCGACGGCCTGGCCACCGGCGCGTCGATTCTGGTGCTCGGCGCGTACGCGATGATCGGCTTCTGGCAGTACCGGCACTGGTGCGCCGACGACGCGTACGCCCGCGTGAACGACTACTGCTACCAGGTCCGGGATCCCCTGGAGATCGCCATGATCGCGGCGGCTGCGGCCGGCGCCTGCGTGGGCTTCCTGTGGTGGAACGCGTCCCCGGCGCGGATCTTCATGGGTGACGTGGGCTCGCTCGGGCTCGGCGCCCTGATCGGCGGACTTGCGGTGGCAACCCGCACGACGCTGCTTTCGATCATGATCGGCGGGCTCTTCGTCATCATCACGACGACCTGGGTGATCCAGATCGTCTCGTTCCGGACCACCGGAAGACGTGTCTTCCGGATGGTGCCGTTGCACCACCACTTCGAGTTGGCCGGATGGAGCGAGGTCAATATTGTGGTCCGGTTTTGGATCGTGGCCGGTGTCTGCGTGGCGGTTGGCCTGGGCCTGTTCTACTCGGATTTCTTGGCGGCCGTTGGATAAAGCCACGCGACAAGCCTGTGTTGTGCCACCGACGGTGATCCGCCGGGCAGCCTGGTTCCCCACCGGGGTGCCAGCGTCTGGCAGCAGCATTGCCTAAGCCGGTCGCGGCCAGACCCCTCGGTCGCTGTGTCAGCAGGAAGTGAGCAAGAGGTCTGGCGTCATCTATCACGGGGCGACCTCCGGCGGCGGCTGGAGCGCACGCGACGACATCACGTGGTATCGGCTGTGAACTGGCGACAGGCGAGATCGACGTTCACACCGAAGCAGTCATCCCTGTTGCTGTCGACAGCAACGGTGACAGCAACAGGGCCGAACAGCGCGAGCCGAAGCCAGCCGGCGGCGGATCACTGCCCGACGTCAGAGACGTGCGCGGACGATGCCGGACGGAGCGCCCAGAACTTACAAGCGAGGGGTCGCAGGTTCGAACCTGCCGCGCCCACATACATGTGACTGCGGCTGACCTGAACCAGCCGGGACGAGGACAGCAACCGGGTCCACGAGAGCCGCCGTCGAGCTTGCCGCGGGCGTTGGCAGGAACATGGCGAGGACCAGCCCGCGCCTGGCGGCGGTCAGGTGGCGTTGTCCGACGTCACGGATGCCCCGGTCGCCGGTTGCTCGCAGTCCGCGCCGAAGGTGTGCGCCACGGACTGGCCCCAGTCCGTCGAGTCGGCCTGCACCTGGAAGTGCAGGTGCGGTGCGGTCGACCGGCCCGTGTTGCCTGAGAGCGCGATTGCCTGTCCCTGCGTCACCTGGTCGCCCACGTTCACGAGCACGCCGTTGGCCTGAATGTGGAAGTACCAGCTCGTGAATCCGCCGGCGTGGCGGAGCCGCACGGCGTTGCCCCAGTTCTGCAGGCTCCCGTTCGGGAATGGGGTGTTGGCCGGAGTGGTCGGCTGGTTGGGGTCGTAGGTCGTTGTCAGGTTCTCCTGGAGCCACTCGACGGTACCTTCGCGGGCGGCGCGGATCTCCGTGCCCATGGGCAGGTCGAAGTCGAAAGCCCAAGATTGGCTGCCATTGTGGGAGCCGGCGGGGTTGTTGTTTCCTTGTCCAACTCTGTAAGCGACCCCGCCCTTCCACGGGTACCGGTAGGCGCCAACCGGATCTTCGTCGAGGTCGAGGCACGCAATCCTGAGCCCCTGCTGGAAGTACGCGCCGTCCTCGGTCTTGAAGTCGACAACGTGTCGCCGCCAACTGCACCACTGGGTGCCGTCCCCCGGACGCCACACTGCGGCGAGCCGCCCATTATCGGTCGTCAGAGTGCCGAGGCGCAGCCCTTGGGCGAAGTAGGTCCGATCCCGGGCGGCGAAGTCGTCGCCCGTCATGCCCCAGTGGACCCATTGTGTGCCGTCGCCTGGGTGCCACACGGCGGCGAATTTTCCGTCCTTGATCAGGAGGGTGGTGATGCGGAGTCCTTGTGGGAAGTAGGTGGAGTCTTTGGCTTTGAAGTCGTCTTCCGTCATGCCCCAGTGCACCCACTGGGTGCCGTCGCCCGGACGCCAGACAGTTGCGAAGGCATCGGTCATAGTGTCCCCCTCTTCTGTGCCTCTTCCAGCGCCTTCTCGTACTCCTTCTTGGCTACCGTCAGTCTCGCCTGAAGTTCGAGCATGGCGTCTCGCCGCTGCTCGGCGGTCTCGCCGGGATTCACCTGACCCAGCAGAGCCTTTACCGGCGGCGTGTTCATGGCCGGGGTGTACGGGTTTTCAGGATTCAGGAGATGCTCGACGTGGTTGAGCGCCATCGAGATCGTCTGGACCCTTTCGAGAGCTTGCAGCAGCTTGTTCTGCGCCTCCTGCTCCTCGGGGCTGAGATTGACGTCGTCCGAATCCGAGTCCATGACCAATCACCCTTGCTGGTGCGGACTGATCGCAGGTCACGCGGTTGCGGTCGTCGTCTGAGCTTAAGAACTTTTCGTCGGGCCCACGTGACAAACGGCCGGTTGTCCGAGACGACCGACATGAAGCCACGGCGGCCGGGCCGGGCGAGTCCACGGACGGGCGGCGGGATCACAGGTGCGGAACCCGCCGCGCCCACACCGACCAGCACGTGCGGCGGGCCGCCGGATCACCGGCGGCCCGCCGCGTCTCAGGTCGTCGTACCGCTGAGCAGACCGGCGGTCAGCTCGCGCAGACGGCGTACGCCCGCACCTTCCAGTTGCTGCTGAAGCCGTCCTCGTCCTCCGCGGCGCTGACGGTCACGGTGGTCGAGGTCGTGGGCAGCATCTGGGTCAGGCGCACCTGGCCGTCGCCGCCGAGGATTTCGCCGCCCACTCCGTGCACCCGCGTGCCGGGCGGGCAGGTGGCCTCGACCGACCGGGTGGCGGCGGAGTTGTAGAGGCTGTCGTTGATGACGCGCTGCTCACCGGGCAGTGGGTCGGCGCAGATCGCGGTGGCGTCCAGCCACCACGTGCCGGCGAAGCCGGTGCCGTCCTCGGCACCCGCCACCACGACGCTGTTCTGGTGGATGCGCAGATCCTCCAGGACGACCTCGCTGTTCGACGCCCCGACGACCGCGCCACCGACCCCGATGGCGTGCTTGCCGGGCGGGCAGGACTTCTCGAACCAGTTCGATGTGCCGAAGCTGCTGGGCGCCGAACTGCCGGACACGGTCACCAGGCCCGCGGGCGCGGGGGCGCACACCGCGCTCGCCGTGACCGCCCAGTCGCCGCCGACCCCGTTCTCGTCCTCCCGGCCGGTGACCGAGTACGTGTTGCCGTCGACCAGCGGCCGCATGATGTCCATGCCGACCTGTCCGAGGCCCGCGCCGGTGATCGCGCCGCCACCACCGATGACCTTGGTGCCGGTCGGACACGTCGCGGGCTGCGACTTCGCGAAGGTGTTGCTGGGGCCGGTCGTCGTCTTGATGCTCAGGCCGGGCACCGCCGTCACCGGTCCGGTGAGGACCACCTGGCCGAGCACGAGCGCGCTCAGCGCCGCCCCACCCACGGCGGCCGTCCGTCGCGACCACCGGGTGCGGTTCGATCCCTCTCGCATGGTGTCTTTCCTTCCTGGGTTGTTCGTAGCGATGACACCGGTAGGAGCGCGGTGGGGTCGGGATGCCAACAGAAACCCCCGAAGAAAAAATTCCGCGGCTTTACTGGACGCGTCGAGGAGCAGCGAGGGACACGGATGGACACGGCGGCACAGGACGACACCGCACTCGTCGAGGCGGTGCGCCGCGGCGAGCGGGCCGGGCTGGAGGGCATGTACCGGCGGTACGCCGACCGGCTGTACACGTACGCCCGGACCATGCTGCGCGAGCCGGAGGCCGCCGCGGACGCCGTCCACGACGCCTTCCTCACCGCAAGCCAGCGCATCGGCCAGCTCCGGGAGCCCGACCGGCTGCGCCCCTGGTTGTACGCGATCGTGCGCAACGAATGCCTCCGGCAGCTCCGGGAGCGGGCCCGCTCCCTGCCGTTGGAGGAGGCCGGCGAGCCGGTGGCCGACGCCGCCGACCCGGCCACGGGCGTCAACGCCGAGCAGGTACGCGACCTGGTGCACAGCGCCGCCGCCGCGCTGAACCCGGGCGACCGCGAGGTGGTCCACCTGGCCATCCGCCACGACCTGTCGTCCGCCGACATCGGCGCGGCCCTCGGGGTGCCCGCGAACCACGCGCACGCCCGCCTGTCGCGCGCCCGTTCGCAGCTCGAACGGGCGCTGGGGGCGCTGCTGGTGGCCCGTACCGGGGCCCGGGACTGCCCCACCCTCGCCGGCCTGATCGACGGCTGGCAGGGTCGGCTCACGCCGACCCTGCGCAAGCGGGTCTCGCGGCACATCGAGAGCTGCGCGGTGTGCGGACTGGTCCGACGGGAACAGCTCAGCCCGTCCGCGCTGCTGTCGGCGTACACGGCGCCGGCCTTCCTGGTCGTCGCGGACACGGTGTGGCCGAGGCTGGCCGAGGTCTGCGCGACCGGTGCCCTGGCCGACCTGGCGGCCGACGAACCCTCCGGGTCGGGGGATACCGGGCCGGCGGACGGATCCGTCGACGGGCCCACGCCGACGACCGGCGGAGCGGTGGCCCAGGACGGTACGGCGGTGACCCCGGGCGGCGAGGCGGCGGCCCCGGGCGGTGGGGCCGCGGCCCCGGATGGTGCGG
The DNA here is from genome assembly GCF_043205005.1 of Micromonospora sp. NPDC047620. Classification (NCBI taxonomy): domain Bacteria; kingdom Bacillati; phylum Actinomycetota; class Actinomycetes; order Micromonosporales; family Micromonosporaceae; genus Micromonospora; species Micromonospora sp. NPDC047620. Next base: position 148,257 of record NZ_JBIDDG010000007.1, read on the forward strand.
CGGTGGCCCCGGGCGGCGAGGCGGTGCCGCGCGGTGCGGTGGTGCCGGGCGGTGCGACGCACCGTGCGGTGACGCCACGATCCGGCCGGTCTCGTACCACTCGGCCCGTCGCCGGTGCGGACCACGTGGTGCGGACGACCGCGCCGGGCCGCGACCGGCGCCGTCGGCGGATGGCCGCGACCGCGGCTCTACTGATCCTTCTCGCCGTCCTCGGCACCTGGGCACTGACAACCGGTCGCCCGACCGCCGGCCGGGACGGCTCCGGCCGACCGGTGTCCGAGGCGCTCGCGTCACCGGCCGGTGGCCCGGCGGAGCCCGCCGTCGCGCCGCTGCCGTCCGGCACGGCCACGCCAGCCGGCACCCGAGCCGACACGCCGGTGCCGGCCGGCGCCGCCGCCTCGACGGCCGGGACCGTGGCCGGGCCGGCGGGCGGTGACGGGGCCGCCCGGACCGATGCGCCCGCCGCGCCCGACGTCGTGCCGGGTGGCACCGCACCGGCCACCTCCAGGCCACCGACCGTGCCCCGGCCGACCAGCACACCGCAGGTCGCCGCGCCGTTCACGGTCTCCGCCACCGCGCGGGTGCGGTGTGGCGCGGACACGTACAGCCTCGTGGTGCAGGCCACCGGCAGCGCCGCGCTCAGCGGTGCCGAGGTTCGCTGGACACCCACCGGGGGCAGGACGTCGGTCCGGGCCATGACGGCGGACGGCTCGTCGGCGCGGGCGACCGTCGGACGGCTGCGGGCACCGACGCTGACCTGGTCGGTACGGGCGACCACGGTGGACGGCCGCACGGCGCAGAGCGCGACCTACACGGTCAGCGACCCGTGCGTGCGGCCGGGATAGCCGGGACGGCGGCTGCGCGGGGCAGCCCGGAAGCGGGGATTGGCATACGTTGCCGGGGTGGTGACCCTGAGGCTCGAGCCGATGACCGACAGGCAGTACCTCCGCTACCGGGAGCGGGCGGAGGAGAGCTACGCGCAGAACATCTGCGATTCCGGGGCGATGCCGCTGCCGGAGGCGCGCCGAAAGGCGCAGGAGGACTACGGGCAACTGCTGCCCGACGGCCTGGCGACGGAGGGCCATCACCTGTGGACGGCCTACGACGGCGACGACGAGGTCGGCATGCTGTGGCTCCACGTCGAACAGAAGTCGGACGGGCCGCACGCCTTCGGCTACGACTTCGAGGTGCGGGCGGACCTGCGGCGGAAGGGCTACGGCCGCGCCATGATCCAGGCGGTCGAGAAGTTGTGCCGGGAGCGGGGAGTCGTCTCCATCGGCCTGAGCGTCTTCGGCTTCAACCTTCCCGCCCGGACGTTGTACGAACAGATGGGCTTCGAGGTGACGGCTCTCCAGATGCGCAAGCGGCTGTAGCCGGGGAGGACGGCACGCCGGTGCCAGCCGGCGGCCTCCGGCACGTGTCGCCGTGACCCCCAGCCCGGCCGGTTCAGATCCCGCGACGCGCGGCCCACTCGTCGGCGAGCATCGCGAAGACGAGTTCGCTGCTCCACCCGCCCTTGAAGAACTCGTTCTCGACCAGGCGGGCCTCCTGCCGCATCCCCAGCCGGCGCGCCAGCCGCGCCGACGGGTCGTTGCGCTCGTCGACCCGCGCGACGACGCGGTGCAGGCCGAGGTCCTCGAAGCCGAGGCGGAGCAGGGCCCGCGCCGCCTCGGTGGCGTACCCGTGGCCGCCGAAGGCGGGATTCACCGCATAGCCGAGTTCGCCGCTCGCGTGCAGGCGGCTGTGCCAGAACAGCACCACGTCGCCCACCAGCTCGCCGGTGCCGGCGACCTCGACGCCGAGCGTCAGCGACTGTCCCTCGTCGGTGAGTTCCCGGCGCGCCCACACCGACGAGATCCGGTCGACGACGACCTGGCGGGTCATCGGCTCGAAGGGCACGTAGCGGCACACGTCCGGTCGGCTGCGGTAGGCGAGCAGCGCGTCGACGTCACCGCCGGTCAGCGGCCGCAGCAGCAGCCGCTCGGTGCGGACCGGGTACTGCGGACGTAGGGCGACCTGGGTGGGAACCGACATCGCGTCATCGTGCCACCCCTCGCCCCCGTACGCCGTCCGCGGTGCCCGGGCGCACAGCCTCCTCGGCCGCGCCACCGCCGGACGGCCGGCGGATGTCGTACCGACGAGGTTGGATGAGGAAATGAGCTACGCGGAGGTCAACGGGCTGCGCCTGTGGTGGGAGGAGCACGGCGAGGGCCCGCCGTTGCTGCTGTTGCACGGCGGCTTCGGGGCAGCGGAGATGTTCTCGGCGATCCTGCCGGCCCTGGCCGGGCGTCGCCGGGTGATCGCGGTCGACCTCCAGGGGCACGGGCGCACCGCCGACGTCGACCGTCCGCTGCGTTTCGAGTCGATGGCCGACGACGTCGCGGCGCTGATCACCCGGCTCGGCCTGGCCGAGGCCGACCTGCTGGGTTATTCGCTCGGCGGCGGCGTGGCGCTGCGTACCGCGATCCAGTATCCGGCGCTGGTGCGCCGGCTGGTCGTCGTCTCCGCGCCGTGCCGGCGGCAGGGCTGGTATCCGGAGGTGCTGGCGGGCATGCCCGAGCCCGACGAGGAGGCGGGCGAGCGGATGCGTGGCACCCCGCCGCACCAGCTCTACACGCGGATCGCGCCCCGGCCGGAGGACTGGCCCACGCTCTGGGCGAAGACGGGCGAGCTGCTGCGGCGCGACTACGACTGGTCGGCCGAGGTGGCCGCCCTCGTCGTGCCCACCCTGCTCGTCTTCGCCGACGCCGACTCGGTCAGCACCGCGCACATGGTGGAGTTCTTCGGGCTGCTCGGCGGTGGACACCGGGACGCCGGCTGGGACGGCGTCGACCGGCCGGCCTCCCGGCTGGCCGTGCTGCCCGGGCTCACCCACTACGACATCGCGGCCTCGCCGGCGCTGCCGGCCGCGGTCCTGCCGTTCCTGACCCATCCCGTGGCGACGCCCGGCTGACGCCGGCACCGGTCGGGCTGGACGCGGACCGGGGCCGGGCGCGGCGGGACCGGTAGCACCGCCGCGCCCGGCGCCGGGTCAGCTGGTGAAGCCGCCGTCCACGTTGACCACCGCCCCGGTGACGTAGCCGGCCTCCGGGCCGGCCAGGTGCGCGACGGTCGCGGCGATGTCGGCCGGCGCGGCGTAGCGGCCGAGGGCGGTGAAGCCCGCGATCGCGGCGGCGTTCGGCCCGTCCGCGGGGTTGGCGTCGGTGTCCGTCGGCCCCGGATTCACCAGGTTGGCCGTGATCCCGCGCGGCCCGAGTTCCCGGGCGAGTCCCCGGGTCAGGCCGACCAGCGCGGTCTTGCTCATCGAGTAGAGCGACAGGCCGGGGAAGACGGCCCGCTCCCCGACGTTGCTGCCGATGTTGATGATCCGGCCGCCCTCGGTGAGGTGGCGCGCGGCGGCCTGCGCGGCGAGGAAGGGGGCCCGGACGTTGACCGCGAGCGTCCGCTCCACCTCGTCGTCGCCCAGCTCCGTCAGCGGGCCGACCAGGAAGACCCCGGCGTTGTTGACCAGGATGTCCAGCCGGCCCAGCTCCGTGGCCGTCCGGTCGACCGCGTCGCGGACGGCGGCCGGGTCGGCGCTGTCGGCCCGGACCGCCAGCGCCCGTCGGCCGAGCGCCTCGACCTGCTTGACCACCACCGTCGCGCGGTCGGTGGAGTGCTCGTACGTGATCGCCACGTCGGCCCCGTCCTGCGCCAGGCGCAGGGCGACGGCGGCGCCGATGCCCCGGGCGCCGCCGGTGACCAGGGCGACCCTTCCGCTCAGTGTCGTCATGCCAATCATCGTCGACTGGGCGGCCGATCCCGGTCTGGCGGCGATCGGACGCCTCGTTCCGGGGCCGACGCGGGGTGTTCCCGCGTCGGCCCCGGCGGCGCGGTTACCCGACTTCCGTGGGGCGGGCGTAGTGGAGGATGACGACCCCGCTGTCGAACGGGCGGGTGCCCACCAGGTCGAACCGGCGCGGGTCGAATCCGCGGTCGGCGAGCGGGATGCCGCTGCCGATCACGTACGGGTTGAGCTTGATGATCAGCTCGTCGACCTCGGGCAGGAGCTGGCCGGCGAGCTGGCCGCCGCCGCAGAGCCAGATGTCGCGGCCGGGCCGGCGCTTCAGCTCGCGGACGAACTCGACCGGGTCGGTGGAGACGATCTCCACCTCCGGCTCGGCGGCCGGGGGCAGGGTGCGGGAGAAGACGTACTGCTTGAGGTGGGCGTACGGGCTGGTGACGCCGATCTTGAGGGCCGGGTCGTAGGTGGCCCGGCCCATCACCAGGGCGTCGAAGCGGCCCGCCGGCTCGTCGATGCCGAACTGCGGGTGGGTGAACGTGGGGAGCGTCTGCGACCAGTTCGCCGCAAGGTGCGCGGCCACGTCGGCGTCCAGACGGAGGAAGTCGGGCGACCCGTCGGGGGCGGCGATGAAGCCGTCGAGGGTGCTGGCGACGTAGTACACGAGTTTGCGCAAACCGGTTCCCCAATCACTACTGATGTAGTGGATGACTGTACTACAGCCGTAGTGGATCCTGCTAGGTTTCTTCTCATGGCGCGGAACGTGGAGCGGCGGGCGGCCCTGGCGGACGCGGGGCTGCGGGTGCTGGCGGCAACGGGGGCGCGGGGGCTCACCCACCGGGCCGTCGACGCCGAGGCGGGCGTGCCGACGGGCACCACCTCCAACTACTTCCGCTCGCGCGACGCCCTGCTCGGCGCGCTCGGCGAGCGGATCATGGAGCGGTTCGCCCCGGACGAGGGGGTCCTGGCCGAGTTGGGCGCCCGCGAGCCGTCGCTGGAGCTGTTCGTCGACTACCTGCGGTACATCGTGGAGCGGACCACCCGGCAGCCCGACCTCACCCGGGCACTGATCGAGCTGCGGCTGGAGGCGGTCCGCCGGCCCGACCTGGCCCGGGTCCTCGGCGACACGCTGCGCCGGGGCTACCGCGACGACGTCGCGTTCCACGTCGCGTCCGGGTTGCCGGGCGGCGCGTTCGAGGTCGCCCTGCTGCACTACGCCATGGACGGGCTGCTGCTCGATCTGCTCAGCACGTCCATCGACGCCGGTTTCGACCCCGACGAGGTGATCGTGGCATTCGTGTCCCGACTGGTGGGCGGCGCGACCGACCGGTGACCCACGGAACGTGACCACACCCGGACACCGGGGGCCGGACACGACGGGACGCGCCGCCCCGCCCGGGTCGGCCGCCCAGGAGTGTTCCCCGGCGCAGCGGGAACCCCCCCCGGACGCACCTGGGGAGGAGCGACCGATGACGCGTGGCGGCGGACTGACGATCGGCGTGCTCGGCTCGTACGGGGGCCGCAACCTCGGCGACGAGGCGATCCTGACCGGCCTCCTGGCCGACCTGCGGGAGCAGGAGCCGGACGGGCGGATCATCGTCTTCTCCCGTAACCCCGAGCACACCCGGATCGCCCACCCCGACGTCGAGGCGGTGCCGTGGGAGGGGATCAGCCGCACCGACTCCGCGCTGGTCCTGGGCGAGCTCGACGTGCTGATCCTCGGCGGCGGCGGCATCCTCTACGACCGGGAGGCCCGCCGCTACCTGCGGGTGGTCCGGGTCGCCCAGGAGCGCGGGCTGCCGTTGCTGACGTACGCGGTGGGGGTCGGGCCGCTCAGCGAGAGCATCGACACCGGGATGGTGCGGGAGACCCTGGCCAGCGCCGCCCAGGTGACCGTGCGGGACCAGGAGTCGCGGATGGTGCTGGAGGAGGCGGGGCTGCTCAACCCGATTACGGTCACCGCGGACCCGGCGTTCCTGCTCGAACCCGAGGACTTCCCGGCGGAGCTGCTCCGCGAGGAGGGCGTGCCGGCCGGGAAGCGGCTGGTCGGGATGAGCGTACGGGAGCCGGGCCGGGCCGCCGAGCGGCTCGACGTCGACGGCTACCACCGCCTGCTGGCCCAGATCGGCGACTTCCTTGTGCACCGGATCGACGCGTACGTGCTCTTCGTCCCGATGGAGCGCGACGACATCCGGCACTCGCACGGCGTGTTGTCGCACATGACCGCCGCCGAGCGGGGCCGGATCCTGCACGGCAGCTATCAGCCCGAGCAGGTGCTCGGGCTGATGCGTCACTTCGACCTGGCCGTCGGCATGCGGCTGCACTTCCTGATCTTCGCCGCGATGGTCGGCACGCCGTTCCTGCCGCTGCCGTACGCCGGCAAGGTCTTCGACCTGGCCCAGCGGCTCGGTGTGCCGGCGCTGCGGGGCGTGGAGCGGGAGGTGGAGGGCCCGCTGCTGGCCGAGGTCGACCGGCTCTGGGACGAGCGGGAGGAGCGGGCCGCGGCCACCGCCCGGCGGGTGGCCGGCGTGTGCGACGAGGCCCGGGGGACCTCGCAGGTCACCCGTGCGGTGCTGGAGAGCCTCCGCGCCCGCACCCTGAGCGGGGTGGCCTGAGGGGCGACGCCCACCGGCCCCGCCCGCTGCCGAACCCGGGCCCCGGCCCGGCTCAGACCGCCGGCCCGCGCCAGCAGTAGCGCCACCGGTCGGCACCGGCATCCACGGACTCCAGCTCGTAGATCTCCGCCTCGGCCAGCCCTTCCGGGCCGAGGTGGTGGTGGGTCAGCGGCGGGCGGCCGTTCGTGTCCAGCTCGACGGTGACCGTCTCGCCGTCGGCCGGGCCACCCGCCAGCGGGATTTCTGCCGTTGATGCCATGCGCCCATCCTGCCCCGCCCGGCCCGACCCCGCAGCGGATAGCGCGGGCCGCCGGACGGCACGGCGAGGGGCAGCGCGCGGGCCGCCGGACGATTAGGGTCCGCGGATGGCGGAGATTCGGATCGACCCCACGCTCGGCCCGGTGCTGGCCCGTACGGGCGACGAGCGGGCCGTGCTCGAAGCGTTCCTCGACTTCCACCGTGGTGTGCTGCTGCGCAAGCTGCGCGGGCTGTCCGACGCCGACGCGGCCCGGCGGCTGGTGCCCTCGGCCACCACCGTCGCCGGCCTCGTCAAGCACCTGACCCTGGTGGAGCGGAACTGGTTCCCGTGCCTGCTCGCCCCCGGCCCGGGCGACGTCTACCTCACCTCGGAGGAGGACGCGTCGGCAAGCTTCGCGCTGACGGCGGAGGACACCGTCGAGCGGCTCGCCGAGGCGTACGAGCGGGCCTGCGCCCGGTCCCGGGAGGTCGCCGGGCGGTTCGACCTCGACCACGTCGTCCCGCACCCGCAGCTCGGCGAGGTCTCGCTGCGCTGGATCCTGGTGCACATGGTCGAGGAGACCGCCCGGCACGCCGGGCACGCCGACATCCTCCGCGAGCTGACCGACGGCGCCACCGGCGCCGTCTGACGGCCACCCGGGAGGCGGTGCCGCCCGCACCCTGACGTCAGGGGCGCGGCAGCAGGCCGGCCGGGTACTCCATGCCGTCGTGGGTGCAGGCCGCCGCCGCGACCCGGGCCCCGTACGCCGCCGCGGCGGCCGGTGGCGCGCCGCGCAGCCGGGCGGCGATCACGCCCGCCGCGAACGCGTCCCCGGCGCCGTTGGTGTCGACGACCGGGGCGGGCGGCTCGGCGGCGGGCACCCGGGTCGGCCCGTCGCCGCCGGCGTGCAGGTCGGCGCCGTCCGCCCCGTGGGTCACCAGCACCGTGCGGGGCGCCAGCGCGGCGGCCAGCGCGTCGGAGCCCGCGCCCAGCCGGACCCCGCTGACGAAGACCACGTCGGCCGCCTCGGCGAAGGGGCGGTGGTAGGCGTTCTCGCCGTCCCAGTCGTGCAGGTCGGTGGAGAGGACGGCCCCGTCGGCGAGCCCGGCGCGCAGGGCGGGCAGCAGGGGAGGGACCCAGTCCATGATCGACAGATGCACGTGCGCCGACTCGCGGACCAGCGCCACCAGCTCGGCCGCCGCGAACGGCGCCGGCCCCCGCCACGGACGCGGGTCGTAGAGCGACATCCGCCGCCCCGCCGGGTCCACCATGTTCACCGACCGCCGGGTGCCGGCCGGGGCGTCGCCGAGCACGGCGTGCACACCGGCGCGGGCCAGCGCCGCCCGGACCACGTCCCCGGCCGGGTCCGCGCCGAGGACGTCGACCACCGCCACCCGGAGCCCGAGCGCGTGCGCGGCGAGCGCCAGCCCGGAACCGGTGTTGCCGATTCGCAGCTCGATGGGTTCGACGGTGACGGAGTCCGCGGCGGGCAGCGGGATCGCGGGCACCCGCACCCGCACGTCCACGCCGAGGCCGCCGATCACGAGGAGGTCGAACATTCGCCGACCCTAGCCGGAGCGGGTCGGCACGGCGCTGCCGGCCGACCCGCTCCGGAGGTCACCTTCCCCGTTGTCGAGCCAGCGCGATCTGGCCGCCGGCCGAGGGCCGCGGGGGCAGGGGTGAGGGGCGGCGCTGAAAGTCGTTTGGAAACAGCGGAGACCGACCGACCGGACGATCTGGGCCCGTCCGGCGCCTCCGGTCACACCGGGCACGGTGTGCGCGCCGGGGTCGCGGCCGGCCCGATATCCTCGCCGAGTCGTCACGAGGAGGGGGACGCGTGCTGGTCGTCCACGGGGTCTGGCGGTGGGGCGTCGGGCTCGCTGTCTGGGCCGAGGACAGCACCCTGCCGGCCCGTGCGCCGCGCCGCCCCGGCCGCGCGCCCCGGGAGCGGCCGCACCCGTTCGCGGCCGGCCACCCGACGCTGGCCACCGCGCTGGCCGAGGCGGCCGATCCGGCCGACCTCGGCACGGCGCTGCTCACCCTCCCCACCCGGGCGGGCTCGCCGCTGGACTCGCCGGAGCTGGTCCGTACCGCCGTCGCGGAGCCGGTCCGTGGGCCGGTCACCCTCGCCGGGTGGCGCGTTCCCGTCCTCCGGTACGCCCCGGACGCCGCCCTGGCCCTCCTGCGCGGGCTCGACAGGCTGGCCGTCGTGCCCGGCGCGACCCTGCGCCACCTCGCCGAGCTGGCCGACTTCGCGGTCGAGCTGGCGGCCCGGGGCCGGGTCCTGCCCGGCCTCGCCGCCCCGGCGCTGGCGGGATCCACCGACGGCGCCCCCGCGTCGACCCTGTCCACCGGCGGCACCCTTGCGCCGACCGGGCGGCCCGAGGGCGCGGGCAGGTCGGGGAAACCCGGCCACGACGGCACGCGCCGTCGCGCGTCGCAGGTCGACGACTGGTCCACCGTGGACGGGCAGCGGGTGCGGGTCGCCGCCCGGGCGGTGTGGCGGCCCCTGCTGACCGGCACGGACGCCGCCTGGGCGCGGGCGTTGGCGCTGGCCCTGCCGCCGGCCGCGCGCGCCACCGCCAACGCGCCGGCCCGCCCGGGCGCCACCGCCAACGCGCCGGCCCGCCCGGGCGCCACCGCCAACGCGCCGGCCCGCCCGGGCGCCGCCGCCAACGCGCCGGGCCGCCCGCGCGCCACCGTCGACGACGGGCCGGGCATCGACGACGGGCCGGGTGCGCTGGTCGCCGACGCGCTCGACGCGCTCACGGACGCCGCGGTCCGGGCGGCTCTCGCGGAGACCACGCTGGCCCGGGGCGTACGCCCGAACGGCGCCGTGCCGGCCTGGCTGGCCGCCCTCTCCGGACCGGTCCGGGACTTCGCCGCCGAGCCGGCCGCGCTGGACACCCTCCGTGCCGAGCTGGCCGCCTGGCAGCGCGACGCGGCCGGCGGCGCGGTGCGGGCGAGCTTCCGCCTGGTCGAGCCGCCCGCCGACGAGATCGCCGAGCCGGTCGTCGTGGTGCCGGCCGACCCGGCGGCGCCGGTCGCGACGAGCGGGACGTGGCGGGTCGAGTTCGGGCTCCAGGCGGCCGACGAGCCGAGCCTGCACGTGGACGCCGGGCAGGTCTGGCGGGCGCCGGAGACCGTCGCCGGGCTGGCCGGCCGGCGGGACGACCCGCAGGAGACCCTGCTCGCCGAGCTGGGCCGGGCCAGCCGGCTCTGGCCCGAGCTGGACACCGCCCTGCGCACCGCGACGCCGGAGGCGCTGGAGCTGGACGTCGAGGGCGCGCACCGGTTCCTCCGCGAGGGCGCGCCGGTGCTGCACGCCGCCGGCTTCGCCGTGCTGCTGCCGTCCTGGTGGCGGCGCCCGTCGTCGCGGCTGGGCGCCCGGTTGCAGGCCCGCAGCCGGACCGCCCCCGGCGCCGTCGCCGCAGGCGGCGGGGTCGGGCTGGACGCCCTGGTCGACTACCGCTGGGAGGTGGCCCTCGGCGACGAGCCGCTGACGGCCGAGGAGCTGGCGTCGCTGGCCGCGCTGAAGACCCCGCTGGTGCGGCTGCGCGGGCGGTGGGTGGAGCTGGACCCGAAGCGCCTCGCGGCCGGCCTGCGGCTGCTCCGTTCCTCCGGCGCGCTGACCGTCGCCGACCTGCTCCGCCTGGGCCTGGCCGACGGCGGTCAGCCCGACGCTCTGCCGGTGCTGGAGGTGAGCGCGGACGGTGCGCTCGGCGACCTGCTGGCCGGGGCGGTGGAGCGGCGCCTCACCCCGCTCGATCCGCCGCCCGGGTTCCACGGCACGCTGCGGCCGTACCAGCGGCGGGGGCTCGCCTGGCTGGCGTTCCTGCAGTCGCTCGGGCTCGGCGGGGTGCTCGCCGACGACATGGGGCTCGGCAAGACGGTGCAACTGCTCGCCCTGCTCGCGCAGGACCCGCCGGAGGCCGGCCCGACGCTGCTGGTCTGCCCGATGTCGCTGGTGGGCAACTGGCAGCGGGAGGCGTCCCGGTTCACGCCGGGGCTGCGCGTACACGTGCACCACGGCGCGGAACGGGCGCGGGGGGCGGCGTTCGCGACGGCCGTGCACGAGGCGGACCTGGTCGTCACCACCTACTCGGTGGCGGCCCGGGACGCGGTCGACCTGGCCGGCGTCGACTGGCACCGGGTGGTGGTCGACGAGGCCCAGGCGATCAAGAACGCCGCCACCCGGCAGGCCGAGGCGGTCCGCGCGCTGCCCGCCCGGCACCGGATCGCGGTGACCGGCACGCCCGTGGAGAACCGGCTGGCCGACCTCTGGTCGATCATGCAGTTCGCCAACCCGGGCCTGCTGGGCCCGGCGGCGACCTTCAAGAAGGCGTACGCGGAGCCGATCGAGCGGCACGGCGACGCCGAGGCGGCCGAGCGGTTGCGCCGGATCACCGGCCCGTTCGTGCTGCGCCGGCTCAAGACCGACTCCTCGATCATCTCCGACCTGCCGGAGAAGCTGGAGATGGAGGTGCTCTGCAACCTCACCGCCGAGCAGGCGTCGCTCTACCGGGCGGTGGTCGACGACATGCTGGCCCGGATCGAGTCCAGCGACGGCATCGAGCGGCGCGGTCTGGTGCTGGCCACCATGACCCGACTCAAGCAGGTCTGCAACCACCCGGCCCAACTGCTGCGCGACGGCTCGGCGCTGGACGGCCGCTCCGGCAAGCTGGCCCGGCTGGAGGAGATCCTGGACGAGGTCCTGGCGGCGGGGGAGCGCGCCCTGCTGTTCACCCAGTACGCCGAGTTCGGCGGCATGCTGCGCGGCCACCTGTCGGCCCGGTTCGGCCGGGAGGTGCTCTTCCTGCACGGCGGCGTCGGCAAGGCCGACCGGGACGCGATGGTCACCCGGTTCCAGTCCCCGGACGGGCCGGCGATCTTCGTGCTGTCGCTCAAGGCCGGCGGCACCGGGCTCACCCTCACCGAGGCCAACCACGTGGTGCACGTCGACCGGTGGTGGAACCCGGCCGTCGAGGACCAGGCCACCGACCGGGCCTTCCGGATCGGCCAGCGGCGCCGGGTGCAGGTCCGCAAGTTCGTCTGCGCCGGCACGGTGGAGGAGAAGGTGGCGGCGCTGATCGCCGACAAGCGGAGCCTGGCCGCCTCCGTCGTCGGCACCGGCGAGCAGTGGGTCACCGAGCTGTCCACCGCGCAACTGCGCGAGCTGTTCACCCTGGAGGCCGGGGCGGTGGTGGAGTGAGCGGGCAGCCCGAACGCGACGGCGGGGCGACCGGCCGGTTCGCCGACTACGGCCGGCCGCGCCGGGTCGACGGCGGGCTGAAGGCGCGCAGCACCCGGGGCGCGATCGGGCGGTCCTGGTGGTCGCGGCGCTTCCTGGAGGTGCTGGAGTCGTTCGCCCTCGGCACCCGGCTGACCCGCGGCCGGGCGTACGCGCGGGCCGGCCAGGTCGTCCGCCTGGACGTCGCCCCGGGCACCGTCAGCGCTTTGGTGCAGGGCTCCCGCGCGCAGCCGTACGAGGTGAGCATCGCGCTGACCCCGTTCCCGCCGGAGCTGTGGTCCCGCGTCGAGGCGGACCTGGCCGCCCAGGCGTTCTTCAGCGCCCGGCTGCTCGCCGGCGACCTGCCCCCGGAGCTGGAGGAGCTGTTCACGGCGGCCGGCGCCCCGCTCTTCCCGGCCGGGGTGGCGGAGCTGCGCCAGCGGTGCAGCTGCCCCGACTTCGCCGTGCCGTGCAAGCACCTCGCGGCCACCTTCTACCTGCTGGCCGAGGCGTTCGACGCCGACCCGTTCCAGCTACTGCACTGGCGGGGCCGGGGCCGGGCCGCGCTGCTCGACCGGCTGCGCGCCCTGCGGGCCGGGACCGCCGCCGGCGCCGACCCGCCGGCCGGCCCGTCCACCGTGCCGCCGGGCGGCGACGCCGTGACCGGTCCGTCCGCCATGGAGCGCCGGGATGCCGGCGCCGGGCCGTCCACACCGGAGTCCCGCGATGCCGGCGGCGGGCCGTCCGCCGTGCGGCGCCACGACGCCGGCGACGGGCCGTCCATTGTGGACCTGCGCGGCTCCGGCGACCGGCGGGACGCCGTGGAGTCCCCGCCGGTCGGGGCCGCGCGGGCGCTCGCCGGCCTGCCGCCGGCGCCGCTGGCCGAGTCGGTCGACCGGTTCTGGCTGCCGCCCGTCCCGCTGCCCGACCGGCCGCCCAGCCTGGCGACCGGGCCCGACCTGCTGCTGCGGCAGCTCGGCGCGCCGGCCCCCGCCATCGGCGGGCCCGGCCTGGTCGAACGGCTGCGGCGGGCGTATCGGCTGCTCGGCCGGTGAGCCTTCCCCTCCGGCGGATCGCCGGCCGGTGTCACCCGGCGCGGTGCCGGCGGCACGGCATGGCCGCGCCGGCCGGCGGATCGCCGGCCCGCCGGGACCGTCGTCGCCCGTCACAGCCAGCGGCACGGCATGGCCGCGCCGGCCGGCGGATCGCCGGCCCGCCGGGACCGTCGTCGCCCGGTCACAGCCAGCGGCGGCGGAACCGCCACATGAGTGCGGCGTTGGCCACCAGCACCACCGCGCAGATGGCCCCCGCCAGCCGGCCGGCCAGCACGGTCATCGCCGGGAGCGAGGCCCACAGCACGATGGTCAGAAGCATCAGCCACCGGCTCCGGCGGGCCCGGGCCCGGTGGTCGAGCCGGGCGAAGAACGCCGGGTCACTCTCCCGGAGGTGACGGGTGATCTGCTCGAACCTGCGCTGATCCTCTTTGCTGAGCATGTGCCTTCCCCTCACGCGTTCAGCGGTTCGGCGGCATACCCGCTGCGGCGGCGGCTCACGCTCTCGTCCTGGTGCTTACTTTGCCGCCCGCCGGGGCGGCGGCGTGCCGGGCCCGTGGAACGGGCGCTCCAGGGCAGGCTTATCCGCACCTTGAATTTGCCTGTGTCACTGAATGCGGCGTCAGGCGTCGGCTGGCCCAGAATCGTTACGTGCGGTCCGTGGCGGGCCGCGTACGCCCTGCTCGGGAGGTCCGTGCCGGGGCGGGCGGAAAGCCGCCCCCGCCGCGCCGCGCTGAGGGCCGTCTTACGTGCCCTCGTGAGCGCTCTCCGCGCTTGCTTGATGGCCCCCGGGGCCTTGGTTACCGTCCCGTAAACCCCCTCAGGCACGAGTCGCCGCACCTGCACCCCTTGCCCGATCGCAGTCGTCGCGGCGCGTGGAGAACGGATTGGTGCATGGCCGACCAGAATGTGCCACCACGCCGACCGTGGGACGACCGCGGCCGGGACGGACGCCAGCACCCCGCCTACGACGGACACCGCGACAGCTACCCTGCGCCGTACCGCTACGACGCCCCCGCCCAGCACCCCGGTGGACACCCGGTCGACCCGCGCCGGCCGTACGCCCACGCCGGCCACCCGGCCGCGTGCTGCCCGCAGTGGGTCGGCCCGGGCGGCTTCGCCCACCAGGCCGCCGCGCCGTCGACCGGCGCCGGACCGCCCAACCTGGACGATGACGACGAGCCGGGCCGCGGGGTCGGCCGGCGCAGGGCCCTCGTGGCCCTCGGCGGCACCGCCGCCGTGGTCGCGGGCGGCGCGGCCCTGGCGATGACCCCGCAGGTCCGCAGCCTCTTCGGCGACGACGTGGCGGCCGGCGACGCCACCGGCACCACGGTGACCGACGGCACCCCCGCCCGTCCGGGCGGGCAGCAGCCGAGCACGGTGCGCCGGGGCGGGCCGGGGCACGGCCGGGTGGGGCGGGGATGCGAGCGGCGTGGGTTGGGTTGGGTTAGCGGAAGGGGCGGTGGGTGGTGGCCGGGCGGGAGCCGAGGGGGCGTGGACGGCCCGGGCGGGAGCCGGCGGGGCGGGTGGCCGCCCAGCGGTGGCGCGGCCGGTGGTGGCGGGGCGGCGGCTCGGCCCCGCCCGGCTGACGCGCGGCGTCGTCGGTGGACATGTAACCCCCCGCTCCCGGCGCGGACGCGCCGTCGCCGTGCTCAACGAGCACCGGCCCTCCGGCGTCGCGTCCGACCCGCTGGGTGGGAACCGGCGCTCCGGCGTCGCGTCCGACCCGCTGGGTGGGAACCGGCGCTCCGGCGTCGCGTCCGACCCTTTCGGCGGGAACGGGTGCTCCGTGCAGCTGTCGAGGGAAGGCGGTCACATGCCTCGGCGGGGCAGCGGCAGGTGCCCGGGGAGGAGGTCGGAGGTGAGCGTGACGCCGGTGGCCCGCAGGGCGTCGATCAGGGCGTTCTGCACCAGGTAGGAGTCCGGCAACTGCCAGCGGGCCTGCTCGGGCGCGACCGCCCAGCGGACGGTGCCCTCGGGCAGCCGGGTCGGCGGGGCCGGGATCCACGAGCCGGGACCGTGCCGGACCACGTGGAAGCAGTGGTCCAACTCGGGGCGGAGCGGATCGCCGGGGCGGACCAGGAACATCCAGCGGCCGGTCGGGGTCACCAGCACCGGCCCGCGTACGCCGACGCCGGCCGGGTGGGTCTGCACCGCGTCCAGGACGTGGCGACCGAGGTGCGTGGGGACCTCCAGCACGTCGAACGCCCGCCCGGTGGGCAGCAGCACGCCGTGCGGCCGGGTGCGCCACCAGGTTGCCACCCGGGCCGGGTCGGCGCTCGCCGCGTGCTCCCAGTTCTCCAGCGCCGGGTGGCAGCCGACCGTGGGACAACCGGCGCGTCCGCAGACGAAGCGGCTGCGGGCGAGGCAGGCGCCGGGGGTGACGTCCCAGCCGTGCGCCGCGTAGCGCACGGCCACCCGACGCAGCCGTACGCGCTCCAAGGGCGACAGTTGCACGACGCGCGGCCCGACGTTCCCCCACATGTGCCATCTCCCTTCGCCGGACCCGGTCGGCGTCCAGGTCGCATGTCGAGCACCGTCACTGCCGTAACCCGTGATCGTTGAGCTGACGAACGGCTCATGCAACTTGCACGAAAAATACGAGAACTGGCTGTACGGCTGACGTACACGCTGTGCGACCAGCGGAAACCTGAGGCGTACCGCGCGCCCGCAACCGCGATGGGTCGACCCGGCCGCAGGCCGGGGCCAGACAGGGGAGGGATGGGCAGATGGACGAGTTACCCATAGGGCGGCGGGTGGCCTACTGGCGGGGGCGGCGCAAGATGTCCCAGCAGGTCTTCGCGGACCGGCTGGGCAAGTCGAAGAGCTGGGTGGACAAGGTCGAGCGCGGGGTGCGCCGGCTGGACAAGTTCTCCGTCCTCTACGAGATCGCCGACATCCTCCAGGTCGACGTGCAACTGCTGCTCGGCAAGGATCCGGAGCGGCGTACGGACGCGTTGAACTGCATCGACCAGATCGAGGTGCAGGAGATCCGGGCGGCCCTGGAGCGGTACGACTCGATGAGTGCGTACTTCGACGCCGCGCCGTACCCGCCCCCGCTGGACGACATGCGCAAGGCCGTCAACCACGCCTGGCTGACCTACCAGTACGGCCGCTACGGGATGCTCACCCGGGCGCTGCCGAAGCTGCTGCGCGACGCCCAGGCCGCCGACGCCGGCTACGGCGGCGACGAGGGCCGGGAGGCGGCCCACCTGCTCGGTCAGGTCTACCAGATCGCCTCGTCGGTGCTGCGCAAGCTGGGCGAGTGCGACCTGGCCTGGCTGGCTGCCGACCGCTCGATGGCGGTCGCCCAGCGCGCCGACGACCCGCTGCTGGCCGGCATCGCCACCACCCGGGTCTGCAACGCGCTGGTGGCGATGGGCCGGCCCCGCCCCGCCCTCGAACTCAACGTCGCCATCGCCAACCGGCTCGCCCCCGGCGGCGGCAACGAGGCGTCCCCGGACCGCCTCTCGGTCTACGGGATGCTGCTGCTCCAGGGCGCGATGGCCGCCGCCCGGATCGGCGACTCCGCCACGGTCGGCGATCTGATCAACGGCGCGCAGGAGGCGGCCACCCTGCTGGGCGGCGACCACAACCACTACTGGACTTCGTTCGGGCCGACGAACGTGGAACTGCACCGGGCAGCCGCCGCGGTCGAGATGGGCGACGGGGGCCGCGCGGTGGAGGTCCACCACCGGATCCAGGAGCTGGCGTTCAACGCGCTGCTGCCCGAGCGCCGGGCCCACCACCTGCTCGACATCGCCCGGGGCTTCGCCCAGGTCGGCGACGTGTCCAACGCCGGCGAGATGCTGCTGCGCGGCGACCGCCTCGCCCCGTCGGACATCCGCTGCCGGCCGATCGCCCACGAGGTGATGTCGGACGTCCTGCGTCGCACACGTGGTGCGCCGCCTTCTCCGATTGCGGAGTTGGCTGAGCACATGGGAGTAGGGGTATGAGCGCGGAGCCGGCCTGATGGCCGGCCCGCACCCGAGCAGCGAGCGCCGCGAGGTGCTCTACGTCATCGCCTGCGGCTCGCCGCTGGCCCGCCACGTCGGCCGGCTCGTCGAGCTGGCCCAGCAGGACGGCTGGGACGTCTGCGTGGTCACCACGCCGGACGGCGCGAAGTTCGTCGACCGGGCCGCGCTGGCCCGACAGACGGGGCACCCGGTCCGCACCCACTACAAGAACCCGGGTGACCTCGACGTGCTGCCGCCGGCGGACGCGATGATCGTCTGCCCGGCGACGGTCAACACGGTCAACAAGTGGGCGGCCGGGATCACCGACACGCTGGCCCTCGGGCTGCTGGTCGAGGCGCAGGGACTGGGGGTGCCGCTGGTGGCCGTGCCGTACACCAACGCGGCGATGGCGGCCCACCCGGCCTTCCGGGCCGGCATCGCCCGGCTCGCGGAGTGGGGGGTGACGGTGCTCTTCGGCGACCACGTCGTCCCGCTGCACCCGCCCGGCACCGGCGAGCGCCACGTGCACGCCTTCCCGTGGGCGGCGGGCCTGGCCGCCGTCCGGGACCGGCTCTGCCCCGCCGCCTGACCGCAAGAAGTGGTCCCTTGCTGACGCTGTGCGCCAGCAAGGGACCACTTGGCGCGCCCGGTAGCGGCGGACACGCCGTCGCGTCGGTGGGCGACGCCCCCGGCCACGCCCCGCGCCGGTAAGCTGGCCCGCCGTGAGCACCAACGCGGACCCGCCGACCGTCTCCGACGTGGTCGCCGAGCTGGAGCGGCGCTACCCGCCGGCGTGGGCCGAGGAATGGGACCGGGTCGGGCTGGTGCTCGGCGAGCCGTGCGCCCCGGTGCGCCGGGTCCTCTGCGTGGTCGACGTGGTGCCCGAGACGGTCGCCGAGGCGCTCGACGCCGGCGTCGACATGATCGTCGCCCACCACCCGCTGCTGCTGCGCGGCGTCTCCTCGGTGGCCCCGACGACCTACAAGGGCCGGATCGTCCACCGGCTGATCAAGGCCGACGTGGCGCTGTACGTCGCGCACACCAACGCCGACGTGGCCGACCCGGGGGTCTCCGACGCGCTCGCCGCCCAGTTCGGGCTGACCGGGCTGCGCCCGCTGCACCGGCCCGCGCCCGGCTCGCCGGCCCACGGCGCCGGCCGGGGGATCGGCCGGATCGGCGAGCTGCCGGAGCCGATGACCCTGGCGGAGCTGACCCGGCACGCCGCCACGGTGCTGCCCGCCACGGCCTGGGGAGTTCGCGCCGCCGGGGACCCCGGGCGTATGGTTCGAACCCTCGCGGTCAGCGGCGGCGCGGGAGACAGTTTCCTCGCCGACGCGACCGCCGCCGGGGTGGACGCGTTCCTCACCGCCGACCTGCGGCACCACCCGGCGGGCGAGCACCTCGCCGCCGACGGCCCGGCCCTGCTCGACGCCGCCCACTGGGCGACCGAACGACCGTGGCTGGACGACCTGGCCGCCATCCTGCGGGAGGCGACAGGCGTCGAGACGCTGGTGTCCGACCTGGACACCGACCCGTGGACCGTACACGCCGCCCCACCCGCGGTGGACGACAAGGAGCCCGACCGTGAAGGCTGACCCGCAGGTCCAGCGCCGCCTGCTCGACCTCCAGGCGATCGACACCGCCCTCGCCCAGCTCGCCCACCGCCGCCGTACGCTGCCGGAGCGGGCCGAGCTGGAGGCGCTGGCCCGGGAGCTGTCCGCGCTGGAGGACGAGCGGGTCCGTGCCCAGGTGGCGGTCGACGACCTGGACCGGGACATCGCCCGGCTGGAGAAGGACGTCGACCAGGTGCGCGCCCGCAAGTCCAAGAACGAGGACCGGCTGGCCGCAGGCCACGGCCCGGCCCGGGAGCTGGAGGCCCTCCAGCACGAGCTGGTCTCGCTCAACCGCCGCCAGGGCGACCTGGAGGACGCCGAGCTGGAGCTGATGGAGCAGCGGGAGACCGCCCAGGGCGTGCTGGACGGCGTCGAGAAGCGGCTCGCCGAGGCCCGGGATAAGCGGGACGCCGCCGAGCGGCGCCGCGACGAGAGCCTGGCCGAGATCGCCAAGGAGGAGGAGTTCAAGCGCGGCGCCCGTCAGCCGCTCGCGGCCGACCTCCCGGCCGACCTGGTCCAGCTGTACGACAAGATCCGCGAGGACTCGGGGCTCGGCGCGGCGCTGCTCGCCGCCGGCCGGTGCGGCGGCTGCCGGCTGGACCTCTCGGGTGCCGACCTGGCCCGGATCCGCAAGGCGGCACCGGACGAGGTCGTCCGCTGCGAGGAGTGCCGGCGCATCATGGTCCGCACCAACGAGTCCGGCCTGTAGCCCGTGGCGCCGCGCGTGGTCGTCGTCGAGGCCGACGGCGGGTCCCGGGGCAACCCCGGCCCGGCAGGCTACGGCGCGGTGGTCCGCGACCTGGGCACCGGTGAGGTGCTGGCCGAGCGGAGCGAGTCGATCGGCGTCGCCACCAACAACGTCGCCGAGTACCGGGGGCTGATCGCCGGGCTGGAGGCGGCCGCCGAGTTGGGCGCCAGCGAGGTCGAGGCCAGGATGGACTCGAAACTGGTGGTCGAGCAGATGTGCGGCCGCTGGCAGATCAAGCACCCGGGGCTGCGCCCGCTCGCCGCGCAGGCCGCCGGCCTGGTGGACCGCTTCGCGGCGGTCCGGTTCAGCTGGATCCCCCGGGAGCGCAACCGGCACGCCGACGGCCTCGCCAACGCCGCCATGGACGCCGCCGCCGCGGGCCGCGTCCCGGCCCCGGCCCGGGTCGAGCCGCCGCGCGTCGTGGAGCCCCCGCGCGAGGTCGCCGGCCCCGATTCGGCCGCCCGGGCCAGGGCCCGCGAGGTGGCCGCCCGCGCCGCCTCGGCGGCGACCGCCGGCACCGACCCGGCGACCGCGCCCGCCTCCTGGGAGCCGCGGCCGAGCTTCACCGCCACCCGGCTGATCCTGGTGCGGCACGGCGAGACCCCGTACACCGAACAGCGCCGCTACTCCGGCCGCGGCGACGTGCCGCTGTCCGAGCGGGGCCGGGCCCAGGCCCGGGCCACGGCCGCCCGGGTGGCCGAGCTGGCCCCGTCCGTCGCGGCCGTGGTCAGCTCGCCCCTGTCCCGGTGTACGCAGACCGCGGAGGCGATCGCCGGGGCGCTCGGCGGGGTGCCGGTCCGTCGCGAGGACGATCTCGTCGAGTGCGACTTCGGGGCCTGGGAGGGGCGTACCTTCGCCGAGGTCCGCGAGGAGTGGCCGGGGGAGATGGACGCCTGGCTCGCCTCGACGCGGGTGGCCCCGCCCGACGGGGAGTCGTTCACCGACGTCGCCGAGCGCTGCCGCCGCGCGGTCGACGGGCTGTGTCGCGCGTACCCCGGGGAGACCGTCGTGGTGGTCTCCCACGTCTCGCCGATCAAGCTGGTGCTGCGCGACGCGCTCGCGGCCGGCGACGGGTTCCTGCACCGGCTCTTCCTGGACGCGGCCGGCATCTCGGTGCTGGACATGTGGCCCGACGGCGGCGTCGCCGTGCGCACGGTCAACGACACCGCGCACCTTTCCGCGGCCTGAGCCCGGTCCGCCCCGGCGGGCTGGCAGCCCGGCAGCCCGGCGGACCGAACAGCCCGGCGGGCCGCCGCCCCGACTGCCGCCGCCCCGACCGGCCGGCCTTCGCCGGTGCCGGCAGCCGTTCGGCGCACGCCGCCGCCCGTTCGGCGCACCGGCGTCATCCGCTCGAACGTGACCGGGCTCACATGGTCGTAGCCTCCGGCCGTCATCCTGCCGATCTACGACCCACCCGGAGGTGTGTCACATGGCCGCACCCGAACCGGAGGCGCCCACGGCGGCGCCGACCAGGGCTAAGGACCACAGTCCCTGGAACTGGTTGCTCTTCATTCCGATCCTGGTGCCGTTGATCCCGGCGTTCTTCAACGGCGACTCGCCCCGTGTCCTCGGCTTCCCGCGCTTCTACTGGCTCCAGCTCGCCTACATCCTGCTCGGCGTGGCCACCACGACGCTGGTGTACCAGATGACGAAGAAGCGGGGTGGCCGGTGAGCGCGAGGAGTGAGCCGGGCCTGCGAGCCCCGCAGTCGCGAACGAAGGTGGTGCAGTGATGTGGCGGGACCACCTCACCGAGATCATCGTCTTCTCGCTGCTGTTCCTGCTGGTCAGCGGGATGGGGTTCGTGGCCGCCCGGTGGCGCGCCCCGAAGGACATGGCCCACCTCGACGAGTGGGGGCTGGGCGGGCGCAACTTCGGCGGCTGGATCACCTGGTTCCTGGTCGGCGGTGACCTCTACACGGCGTACACCTTCGTGGCGGTGCCGGCGCTGATGTTCGGGGCCGGCGCGGCCGGGTTCTTCGCTGTTCCGTACACCATCGTGATCTATCCGCTGGTGTTCCTGGTGCTGTGCCGGCTCTGGTCCGTCTCGCACCGGCACGGCTTCGTCACCCCGGCGGACTTCGTCCGCAGCCGGTTCGACTCCCCGGTGCTGGCGCTGCTGGTGGCGATCACCGGCATCGTGGCCACGATGCCCTACATCGCGCTGCAACTGGTCGGCATCGAGGCGGTGCTCAAGACGATGGGGGTCACCGGCGAGAGCGCCCTGGCCCGGCACCTGCCGATCATCGTCGCGTTCGCGATCCTGGCCGCGTACACCTACCAGTCCGGGCTGCGCGCCCCTGCGCTGATCGCGTTCGTCAAGGACACGCTGATCTACGTCGTGATCCTGGTGGCGGTCATCTGGCTGCCGTACAAGCTCGGCGGCTGGGGCGAGATCTTCGACGCCGCCGACGCGAAGTTCGACGCGTCGCCGAACCCGAACGACGGGGTGCTGCTGAGCGCCAACAACCAGCTCCAGTACGTCACGCTGGCGTTCGGCTCGGCGCTGGCGCTGTTCCTCTACCCGCACAGCATCACCGGCGTGCTGGCCAGCCGGAACCGGGACGTCATCAAGCGGAACATGTCGGCGCTGCCCGCGTACAGCCTGCTGCTCGGGCTGATCGCGCTGCTCGGCTTCATGGCCATCGCGGCCGGGGTGAAGCCGCTGCCCGGGGCGAAGGAAGGGAGCGTGGACAGCAACACCGTGGTGCCGGTCCTGTTCGACCAGCAGTTCCCCGACTGGTTCGCGGGCGTCGCGTACGCGGCCATCGGGATCGGCGCGCTGGTGCCGGCGGCGATCATGTCGATCGCGGCGGCGAACCTGTTCACCCGCAACATCTACAAGGAGTACCTGAAGCGGGACGCCTCCCCGGCCCAGGAGGCGAACGTATCGAAGATCACCTCGCTGGTGGTGAAGGTCGGGGCGGTGGCCTGCATCGTCTTCCTCGACCCGCAGTTCTCCATCGACCTCCAGCTCATCGGCGGCGTGATCATCCTCCAGACGCTGCCGGCGGTGGCGCTGGGCCTCTACACCCGCTGGTTCCACCGGGGCGCGCTCGTCGCCGGCTGGGTCGCCGGCATGGGGCTGGGCATGTGGATGCTCTACCAGATCCCCAACGCGGCCACCGGGCGCAAGCACTTCGGCGGCTCGGCGTTCCCGCTGGCCGACTTCGGCTTCGACACCCCGAAGACGATCTACGTCGGGATCGTGGCCGTGCTGGTCAACCTGGCGGTGGCGGCGCTGCTGACGGTGGTGCTGCGGGCGGCGAATGTGCGCGACGGCGGCGACGGCACCACGCCGGACGACTACTTCGCCGACGAGGGCGACCCGCGGGTCGTGCCAGGTGGGCGCCGGGACGCCGACGCCGCCCCGGAACCGGTCGCCTGAGCGGCTCGCGCAGCCCGTTCGCCCCCGGGTCGTGACCGGCCCGGGGGCGACGCGCCTCCGGGTGCCGGCCCGGCGGGTGCCCAGCGGGCGTCCGGGCACCGAGGCGGCGGGCCGTCCGCTCAGCGGCGGGTCCCGTCGCTCCCGGGGCGTCCGGGTCAGCGCAGGGCGCGCGAGAGCAGGTAGAGGCCGATCACCGAGCCGAAGACCACGATCAGGGTCTTGAGCACCACCGGCGGCAGCCGGCGGACGATCCGGGCGCCGGCGTACCCGCCGACCAGCGTCGCCGGGGCGACCAGCGCGACCGCCGCCCAGTTCACCGGGCCGAACAGCGCGAACACCACGAGCGTGGTCAACCCGACCGCGGCGGAGAGCAGATTCTTGATCGCGCTGACCCGGGCCAGCGTCGCGTCCAGCACCAGGGCCAGGCCGGCGACCAGCATCACCCCGAGCGCCGCGCCGAAGTAGCCGCCGTACACCGCACCGACCGCGACCATGGCCTGCACGCTGACCGTACGGCGGCGCGGCGACAGGTCGCGCGGATGCCCGACCAGCCGGCGCAGCGGGTCCTGGAAGGCGAGCACCGCCGTCGCCCCGAGCACCAGGAAGGGCACGACCAGTTCGAACGCCCTGGCCGGGGTGGCCAGCAGCAGCAGCGCGCCGGCGACCGTGCCGACGATCGTGGTGGGCACGAGCGTGGCCAGCGCCCGCCCGCGCGGCAGGTCCTGCCGGCTGCCCGCCACGCTCGCCACGTACCCGGGGAAGACGGCCACCGAGTTGCTCACGTTCGCCGGCACCGGCGGCAGGCCCACGGCGATCATCGCCGGGAACGTGATGAGCGAGCCCCCGCCGGCCACCGCGTTGACCGTGCCCGCGGCGAGACCGGCGGTGAGCAGCAGCGCGACGTCGGAGAGGTCCATGGTCCCCAGAGGCTATTACGTCCCCTGCCCGGTCGCCGGTTGCTGTGTCCCGGGGTGGTGGACGCCTGTTCCCGGAAGGGGTGGCAATAGACGCGGGGTGCGCGTCGTTAGGATGAGTGCGCGACGGACGAGTCGACCGGGCGGTCGCGTCGGCGGGCTTCCGGCCCGCCGCCGAGGAACGTCCGGACTCCACAGGGCAGGGTGGTTGCTAACGGCAACCCGGGGTGACCCGCGGGACAGTGCCACAGAAAACAGACCGCCGACCCCATCGGGGACGGTAAGGGTGAAACGGTGGGGTAAGAGCCCACCAGCACCCCGGGTGACCGGGGTGGCTCGGTAAACCCCACCCGGAGCAAGGCCAAGAAAGGGCCGTCATCGCAGGATGACGACCCGCGCAGACGCTTGAGGGCTGCCCGCCCGATGTCTGCGGGTAGGCCGCTGGAGCCTGCCGGCGACGGTAGGCCGAGATGGATGGCCGCCGCCGGCGCGTGCCTTCGGGCGCGGGCCGGTCACAGAATCCGGCGTACAGGTCGACTCGTCCGTCGCCCACCAGCTCAGAGCCTCGATCAAGGCTCTGAGCTGGTCTTTTATCTGGTGCCGTTGGTTGACCTTGGTCATCGTTGGGTGGCGTTTGACGGCCTAACCACGGCCTGGGACGGCCTGGAGACGGCCTGAGCGGGGATCAGTGGACCGCCCTCGTCCTGCCGTGCTGTCCCGTCGTGAGGGCTTCCGGGGCGGCTTGGCGGGGGCTCCTGTGCGTTGCCGGCGGCGGTAGGTGGGGGCTGGGCACGTCCTGGCGGTGGAGCTGCTGCCGCGACCCGGTGACACGGTGGCAAGCCAGTCCCGGGTTTGGACTGGCGCGGCAGCCGGAAGCCCCGACCACGCGACCAGGTCGAGCCGCTGGCTTCCGTCACGGCCTCTCTGAGGCTGGTTTCTGCCTGCGATGGGGCGGTGTCCCGGCGGCTGTCGGTGGCTCACCGCCCCGGCGCCGTAGGCGGCCGGGGCGGCTTGCCGCCGGCCGGGCTTGCCGCCCCGCACCGCGCGGAGCGCGGTGCCTTGATCCAATACAGAGCAATTCGGCAGCGCAAGTGCATCACAAAGTGCGTCGGGTTGTCGTGGCCCGGTATGTGCTTGGCACTTACGTCCACCTGATGTTTGACATGGTCCTCAGGACACGGGGCACCGGGGATCCTGCCGCAGTCACCTCGGAGCTAGTCCAGGTCCCCGCGCTTGGCGGCGATCCACGCCTCAACGTCTTCGGCAAGCCAGACGTTGCCCATCTGAAGCGTGGCTACCGGCTCAGGGAAGTCGCGCCGGTTGGTGATCTGGTAGACGCGCTGTCGCGAGACACCACCGAGCATGGTCCGGATCTCTCCCGACCCCACCAACCGCAGCTTCCTGCCCATGACGTTGACGCTAGGCACATGCCGACTAGGCGTGCGCCAAGTTGATTAAGGCCTAGTTAACGTCCGCACTAGTCGTCTACCCTTTGCGCATGACTAGGCTCAAGTGGTTCCAGCGCCCCGACCCACCTGTTGACTACGTGGCCGGCGAGCCAGCCCCATCCGGGCGCGGCCAAGAGCCACCGAGGTGGATTGGCCGAGCCGTCGTCTCCGCGCCAGAGCCGCCCCTGATGACCAAGGCAGAACTCTGGCGTTTCAGTAACGCTGCGACGCGCCTCGACCAGAGGTAAGCCATGCCAGTCCCCGAGCGACGACCAGAGCCACCATTCACCGTCTTAAGGGCCGGCAACTTGGTGGACTTCCATAACCGAGCCACCTGCCCCGAGTGCTCAGACGACGGATGCCCACGCCTGGCGGCGGCTGGCAAAGTCCTGCGCGCCTGGCGAGACAGGAAGGACCGTCGTAAAGGCTGGTGACGTGCTGCACCTGACCCGTGCGGCCGGCCCTCAGTTCGTACGGTCGATCTTCTTCCGCCTCATCAAGGTCCGCACGGATCTTCACACCTACGACGGCTGGACGTGGCTGGACGGCTACCAGCTAGACGAAAAGGGCGACGCCGTAGCCCGCAGAGAGCTGTACGTTTTCAAAGCAGGCGTGAGTTCGCTGCACGGACCCGCAGGCAGCCGAGATCACCAAGACGGCTACCAGCATGAGTAATGGCTAGATAAATCCGAGAGCTGCCGGCGATGGCGGCCGCATCGAATGGTCATGGCCACAAGACGTCAAGCCCTAGCAAGCCATCTGGCGCATATCCGACTCATCGGTTCGCAGCTTCTACGGCCGGCTAAGGCGCGACAGCAGGATGGCCCCGAATTGCAGTTTGCCGACCCAATCCCTGTTGACCTGACTTCTTATAATTCAGGGATGGTGACAGGTTTCATGAGGCAACGCGACGTTAATGAGGATTCCTTGATGTCGGCAGCCTTGTATTTCGATCGGCTCGTAGTTCTCATTCCAGGGGTATCAGACGAGTATACGTATCCCAGATTCCCGGCCCGCACTCACACCAGGTGCGACAGGCTCTTTGATGGCCTCGTAGACCATGGGATAGTTCGTAAGGTCCAACTCTCACGCGCCGACAAGCGCCGAGCCGCAGCCCCACTGGTCGACGTTGTGCGCCAATCGGGACCCGAGCTTCGAGAGGTAATGAAATTCGATGAAACGTGGCCCGCCAGAGACAATGCGAAGGCGTTCGGGATCTATACCGACTTTATCCCCGACACGCTTCGAGAGGCGGTCATCGATGAAGGTATCGGGTCTTTCAAGAAGAACGTGTACCACATGTGGGACCGATTGCGGACGACATCTAATCTCGGCCGAATCTACTACAGCATGCTTATGGGGCACCTTTCCAGCGCCAATCTCGCGGAATCGATGAGCGTCTACCATTCCCCGCTGGTGGGGTCGTTTAGCTGGACGGGTGACAGCATACGTCAAGCACTCCTCCGGCCAGATGGCCAGTTGCCGCCCGCCGATCTAGGGGGAGACCTGTCAGGCTTGCTGGGCATGGCCTCCGTGCGTGCAGTGCTGCCCACTGCTTCCGATCGCCTCTCTGCGGACCTGATCGTAGACATTAGATCCAAACACCGAGCCGAATTGGTTGCTTTCCAGAATTACATGCAGCAAGTCAGCACCGGCTCATTTTTGTCGGCCGAGACCGGCACGATCGACGGTGACGCCCTTCGAAACATCTTAGCCTCCAAGTATGAGCGGGAGGTCTATCCTGGAATTGTCGAACTGCAGAAATCGCTTAAGCAAAGTCGACTGAAAGGATCTTTTGGAATTATATCCACCCAAGCGGCAGTGCCGCCGATTGCAGCTGCGGCAATCAGCGAACTTGCTGGCGGCAATAACATTCTTACAACAGTGGCAACTGGCCTCGGGTTCGCATTCGGGATAGGTCAATCTGCAATGCAAACTGTCGGTGAATTGCGCGGAGTGAGGCAAGCGAGTACTTCCTCGTACCTCCTCGCCGTTCGCGACGAATCGCTGCCAAAGGGATTTAGACGCCTGAGGCAGGCGGGACCGCCGTCGCAGCTAGGGCATGGAACTGCAGCAATTCCAAAATGATTATTCACGTACACTCTCATGTCGCCGATCGTGCGTGCTGGCCGACGGCACGGCGGGTCACTCCCGGTAGGACTTTGTTCAGTGTGTCCGTGACAGGGCCGCAGCGCGGCTACTTGCGTCGGCACGACCGAACGCATCCAGCTTCGACAGCCCCTGAGGGCCTTCGCGGGCCGGACGCCGCACGTCGACTGGTGACACGAGAAACGCCCCGGTGATGATCTCCCGGGGCGCTCGTGTGCGGTGTGGTGGTGCTACAGCTCGTCGACGGCGAAGGCGGTCACCAGTTCGGCCATGCTGTCGATGACGACATCAGCGGCGGCGAACCGCTCGCGCTTGCCGGGCTTGTTGGCGTACCCGATGGCGGGGACCCCGGCGGCGTGGGCGGCCTCGATGTCGCTGACCGAGTCACCGACCAGGACGCATTCCGCCGGCTCCGCACCCAGCTCCCGTACGGCTGTGAGCACAGGGAACGGGTCCGGCTTCATCCGCTCGGGTGCGGCTTCGGGGCGGCCGATGACCGGGTGCACGTACGAGGTGAGTCGGCGGGCGCTCAGGTAGGCGTGGACGGAGTCGGCCGAGTTGTTCGACACCACGGCGATCCGGCGGCCGGTCTGGTGGGCGGCGACGATGGCTTCCCGGCCGTACGGGGTTGGCTCGGCGGTGCGGGCCGCGGTGACTTCCTCGCGGGTCATTGCCTCGTCGACCAGGCGGACGACGGCGGGGCGTCCAAGGGTGGCGGTGAAGCGGAGCACGGCGAGCGGGTCACGTTCGGCCAGGATCTCGGGCGGCAGGGTGACGGCCTGGTCGACGAGCATCCGGCGCAACTCGTGGGCGACGGTCGACGCGGAGTGCTGGGCGAAGATGCTGCACACGGGGCCGTCGAAGTCGAGCAGAATCACCCGTGCGCGGTCGATCACCTTGGCGAGGTCGGGGGCGGTCACGAGGCGTACTCGCGGGCGATGGTGCCCCACATGCTGTCGAACCAGGCGCGGGCCTGCTCGACGTAGAGGGCGTCATTGCTGGCGTCCTCGTCGCTGGGCGTGAACGGGAAGAGGATCGCGTCCTTGCCCATCGCGTCGTAGATCGCCATCGGCTTGCCGTCGACGGAGACGGTGTGCTCGACCACCGGGTAGAAGCCGAAGAACGCTTCCTGCTCGTTGATGATGAACAGCTTGAACAGCGGGGCGGCCCGGTGGACGCGTACCTCGGTGGTGGCGGTCTTGACCAACCCGAGGTCGGCAAGTTCCTGGACGGCGTCGGTGAGGGCGTGGATCGACCGGTCGGTGATGCGGCGGGCTCGGGCGCGGATGCCGGGGTCGTCGGCCTGGTCCTCGGCGCGGCAGGGGATCGCCATCGGTGATGTCATGTCGGAGATCAGGACGCGTACCCGGATCGACTCCGGGGTGAGGCGCCCGATCGGCGGCTTGACCGACTTTGCCGAACACGGATTCTTGGCGATGCGCTCGTCGTCGACAGCCGCGCCGAGGATGGTCCGCAGGTGGGCGAAGACGACGGCCCGGGTCGCTGGGGCCAGCTGCGACCGGTTCAACGTCGGGTGGTGCCGTGGCGGTACGACCAGGTCTCGGCAATCCGCAGTGGCCTCGCCCAGCGGTATCGACCGATGGTCGACTTGGGCGCGGGGTGCGGGCTGCGGCAGGGGGAGATTCTTGGGCTCGGCGTCGACGACATCGACTTCGACGCGGGCTGGGTGCACGTCTCGCGTCAGGTCAAGTTAGTCCGGTCCCGGCTGGTCTTCGGGTTGCCCAAGAACGATCGTGATCGTCGGATACCGCTGCCCGACTCCGTCGCCCTGGTGCTGCGGCAGCACGTCGACAACTTCGCCCCCGTGTCGCTCACCCTGCCGTGGGAAGACCCAGCCAGCGATGAACGGGTCACGGTGCCGCTGCTGTTCACTACCACGCGGCTTGGTGCGATCAACCGGCATACCTTCGACGGCAAGAGCTGGCGACCGGCTGTCGTGGCAGCCGGCATCACGCCGACCAGGGCGACGGGGATGCACGCGCTGCGCCACTTCTACGCCTCGTCGCTGCTCGACGCGGGGGAGAGCATCAAGGCCCTTGCGTCGTACCTCGGACACGCTGACCCCGGTTTCACGCTCCGGGTCTACACGCACCTGATGCCGGCCAGTGAGGAGCGCACTCGGCGTGTCATCGATGACTTATTCAGGTAGTGAGAGGCGCCAACGGGTTGATCCCAGCGCATTCCTGCTTGCTTGGCTTCCACGAGTGCCGTCGGCGTGATTTCTTGATCAATTCTGCATGCGTCGGTCGCTGGGTAGCCTGAGCCGCTGACTCGTTGCTCGGCAGGTCTAGGCTTCCTAGCGTGGCCACAGTGGAGCGTTTTAGCGGGTGGGGCCAGACCGCCCGTGTTCGGTGCGTTGAGGACGAGCGTTGGGTGTTCATCGAGGCGCCCAACGGTCAGGTGAGTTGGATCGAGACGCCGGAGCCGGTCGACTACGAAGCGGGGGATGTCATCCTCGTCGTGGGAGACAAGATAGAGATTGCCCCAAAAGATCTATGGAAGCCGGAGCCTTGGGTTGCGGTGGTTCGAATCAAAAAACCCGACGTGACTGTTGTGGAATTTGGTGGAAGCACCAGGATTATTCCTACCAATGATGTCTCCTACTTTGTGGGAAATACGGTAGAGGCCTCGCTTGATGGTGTCATCCGAGTCTTAGACGAAAAGCCGATGCGTTTCCTTGATTTGCCGGAGGTTGACGATGGTGCCATAGAGCGGTTCATAGTTCCTGATGATGCGGTGAGTCAGTCCTTCGAGGACTTTGGTGGCCTTAAGGAAGTGATCGATCGTGCTCGCGAATTGATCGAGACGCCCTTGAGGAATCGCGAACTTCTGAAGAGGATTAAGGCTCGACGGGTAAAGGGTGTCCTGTTTACAGGGGAGCCTGGCACGGGCAAGACGATGCTCGCCCGGATCATAGCCCGAGAGGCGCAAGCCGTCTTTTATCAAATCAAGGGGCCGGAAGTTGTTAGCAAATGGTTCGGTCAGAGCGAAGAGTTGCTGCGGAAGATATTCAGTCATGCGGAGCGGCAAGAGAGTGCGATCATATTCTTCGACGAGATTGATAGCGTGGCGGGCAAGCGTGACGAAGAGGCTCATGAGGCGTCCAAGCGCCTCGTTGCTCAACTGCTGACGCTAATGGATGGCTTCAGTCGCGAAAGCGATGTAGTGGTAATTGCTACAACCAACAGGCCTCAAGATATAGATGTCGCCCTGCGGCGCCCGGGCAGGTTTGATTGGGAGATTAACTTTCCGCTGCCAAATCGTGAGGATCGCGAGAAGATCCTTGCTGCGTCATCGCGGGGTCTTAGTAAGGTTGACCCGCTCCCGCATGCCCTAATCGCCGGACGCGCTGAAGGATGGAGTGGAGCTGCCCTTGCCGGCATTTGGACCGAAGCGGCTCTACTTGCGGCTGTTGACGGTCGAGATGTCATCGTCGCTGAAGATTACATTGGCGGGTTCGAGAGAGTTGAGGCGTGGCGTCGCCAGAAGGAAGTCAATTCGGCGGTGAACTCGTGAGCTTTTTCTCTCGTGGCATCCAGAATGCGCGCCGCCGTCGCAGGATCAAGGCGGCCAGGGCTATTGCTACTCCACTGCGGGAGTTCGTTTACCTGGATGAGGTGAGCGTTTATAGTCTTTTGACATCGAGGCAGGGTGCCCTAGCTGCTGAGTACACCGATACGACTACGACTGGGCTCAAGAACGAGCGGGCTGGCAAGCTGATTGGCCAAGCGGGAGTGGCCAAGGGTGAGCTGTCAGCCAAGCGGGAACATTCCCAGACGCAATCTTCGCAGGTTCTCCGAAAATCCACCGTGCAGGCTGCTTTTAAGGAACTTTACCAGGGAGAAGAAGATCGGCTGCGGGTGAAGCCCGTTCTGCAGGGCGCAAAGCCGCCGAATCTAGCTTCCTGGCAGCAGTTGTTCGGAAGGGTGAATGATTCGAGTTGTGAGGGTTGGATCGCCGACTCGGGGGACCTGCTTCGTGGGCAGTTGGTCGAGCTTGAGGTTGAGTTAGAGACTCACTCAATTTTCAAGATGACCTCGGTTATGTCAACGTTGTGGGGCATTATCAATGATAATCCTGAACTCTTCCCGCATGGCTCTTTCCCTGAGCTTCAGAATGTCGCTGCTGTCAATCGCCTTCTAGATAAACTTTTGGTGGGGCTTATTCCGATTCGCTGTCGCGTCGCAGATTACGGTGTCGTTGAGCTTGACGGTAAGAGGGTCATTGTTCATCACGACCTTGCGGCACTGTTGCCTGCGGATCCGGGGTATGCGCTAAGGCCGCTGTATCTAGTGGGCGTTACGGAAGAGCGGCTTTATTGGAAGGATGTCCGTCGAATTCTTTTCTCCGGGCAGCGCTTCCGTGTTCTCGCTAGGCTCAACAATGATGGCGTCGGGGAAACGTGGGTGCCTGTCAAGCTTGTTGACGTTCTGCGCGATGTTGTGCCGGACTTGGCCGTGCGGGTTGAGGAAACGGGTCGAATGTTCGGACAGAAGTCGGCCGGGGCTTCTGAAGATGAACGGCGGGCCACGCTAGCGAAGAGTGCTCTAATCGCTTACGCCCACTTTCTTGGTGAGCACTGTGGCGTCTCGATAGAGTCTGAAGCAGTTGCTGTCTTTCAGCTCTTAGCAGAGGGGCACTGCTTGGGGTTCGAAAGCTATGACGCTAGGAAGCGAGCCTTTGCAGCGGTCGAAGAGGCCTTTTCGGCTATGTATTCGGTTGAGGTTGACCGGCTCGTTGCAGCTCAGCTCAGGTCTGTGGCAATGACTGATTCTCTCTTAACTTTGGATGGGCGAGTTTCGGTTCCACCGCAAGCCCTAGAGGAACCCGACCCCATCGATGAACTGGTTCTAGACGCGGAGTTGGTGGCCATCTACTGGTAGGGATGACGGCCTGGCGACGGCCCAGAGTTGTCATCGTCGGGCCCAATCCCAGGTCAGCAAGGCCTTCGCCTTCATAATCCGGCGTACAGGTCGACTCGTCCGTCGCCCACCAGACCGGCCGCGATCACCGGTGGTTGCCGGCCCGCGCGGCAGGATCTCCCGTCAGTGGTTTGCCGATGACCCCGCGTCGGCGAAAATACCTGGGATGTCCAACTTGTGGGGGATTTCGGCTTTTTGGGCGCGACGTGCCCGTGTACTCCTCGTTGCCCCCGGTGTCAACCATCCACACCACGGGGGAAATTACATGAGCAAGACCTCTACGCCGCGCAGACGGGGCGGCATCTACGCACGGCTGGCGGCGTTCGCGCTGTTGGCCGGTGCCCTGTTGCTCGCGGGCGGCTCGCCGGCCGCCGCCGCGTCGACGATCAACATCAACCCGGAAAACGTGCCGACGATGGCGTCGCAGGTCACCCAGAACTGCGACCCCAACCTCGGCGGCGGGCCCTTCGCGAACGAGGACGTGTGGGTCTTCAACCTGCCGGGCAACCCGAACACCAGCGGCACCTTCCAGACGGTCACCGCGACGTTCAGCACGCCGACCGGCGACGTCACGAGGACGATCCCCACCGACCAGAACAGCGCGATCGTCAACAACATCGGCACCAGCAAGGCATGGATCCGGACCCCGGCCGGCTGGACGCTCATCAGCGCCACCGCGGTGATCTCCGGAACCGCGGACTTCTTCGTCCTCAGCAACACCTGCGCGGCGTCGAACCCGCGGGTGAACCCGAAGCTGCACCTGACCAAGACCGGATCCCCCGCCCAGGGTGTCAAGGCCGGTGACGTGATCACCTACACCTACACGGTGACGAACCAGAGCACCGGCACGACCAACCCGATCACCGACATCACCATCGACGACAACACGGTCACCGGCATCACCTGCGAGGACACGTCGCTCACGCCGGGGGAGAGCACCACCTGCACCGGCACGTACACCGTCAAGAAGAGCGACGTGAAGAACGGCAAGATCGTCAACACGGCGCAGGCCCTCGGGATGTTCCTCGAGCAGACGGTGCCGTCCAACGAGGCCACGTTCACCGTGACCACCAAGCCCGCGCCGCCGAAGCAGGTCGGCCTGTCGATCGACAAGAAGGCCCGGGTCGAGTCGGACTGCAGCAAGAAGTGTGAGAACGACGGCCACGCCGCCAAGGGCGACAAGATCTTCTACACCTACCGGGTCGCCAACACCGGCACCGCCACCATCACCAACGTCGGCGTCGAAGACCCGGCAGCCGGCGAGGTGATCTGCAACAACACCACGCTGGCGCCGCGCACGAGCACCGACTGCCACGCCGTCAAGCCGCACGTGGTGACCAAGGCCGACGTCAAGCACGGGAAGGTGGTCAACACGGCCCGGGCGAGCGGCACCTTCCAGGGCAGGGTCGTGGTCTCCGACCCGGTCACCGTCACCGTCTGCATCCGGGGCGGCAAGTACGACCACCGGCACCACGGCAAGCACGACAAGGAGCTGCCGGTCACCGGCGACAACTCCGCAGTGGCCCTCTCCCTGGGTGGTGGCCTGCTGGCCGCCGGCGGTCTCCTGATCGGGGCCAGCCGGATCCGCCGTAAGGCGGGCGTCCAGGTCTGATCGGTACGGCAGGCACTCCGGGCACCGCAACCGGTGCCCGGAGTTTCCTGTTGTCACGACGACCGGGCGGATGGCGCTCAGCAGGCCCGCCTGCCGGCTCTCGCGGCTGCCCGCCTCCCGACGGCGTCCCACCCGACCGCACCGGGCACAGCATGTCGGGTCGGGCACCCTCCCGCGCGCCTAGCGTTGCCCTGGAAAACAGGGAAGGAGAACCGGGTGCTGGAACGGCTCAACCAGGCCATGGAGCACATCGAGCGGCACCTCGACCAGCCGATCGAGGTGGCCGAGCTGGCGCGGATCGCGGTGACGTCGGAGTACCACTTCCGGCGGATCTTCTCCGCGCTGGCGGGCGTCGGCCTGTCCGAGTACATCCGCCGCCGGCGCCTCACGGTCGCGGGCGCGGAGGTGCTGTCGGGGGAGCGGACGCTGCTCGACATCGCCGTCCGCCACGGCTACAGCTCCACCGAGGCGTTCGCCCGGGCGTTCCAGGCCGTGCACGGCGTGGGGCCCGGCGAGGCCCGGCGTACGGGGGCGGCGCTCCGCTCCCAGCCCCGGATGTCCTTCCGACTCGTCGTCGAAGGGAGCAGCAGCATGCGATACCGGATCGTACGCAAGGAGGAGTTCCGGCTGGTGGGCCGCAGGGCGCGGGTACCGCTCGTGCACGAGGGGATGAACCCGGCGATCGTCGCCTTCGTCAGGGGCATCGACCCGGAGACGGTACGCCGGATCGAGGCACTGTCCGACCAGGAGCCGCAGGGCATCGTCAACGTCAGCGACAACGTGGCCGACGGCCGCGCGGAGGGCACCGAGCTGGACTACTGGCACGGCGTGGTGACCGGCGCGGACGCGCCGGAGGACCTGGACGCGGTCACGGTGCCGGCGGGCACCTGGGCGGTCTTCGAGACCTCCGGGGCGTTCCCGCAGGCGGTGCAGTACCTGTGGCGGGACGTGTTCACCCAGTGGTTCCCGTCCAACCCGTACCGCAGCCGGCCGGGGCCGGAGATCTCCCGTACCCGGATCTCGGCGGACGGCACCGAGGCGGAGGCCGAGCTGTGGATCCCGGTGGAGCCGGTCAGCCGCTGACCTCGGCCAGGACGCGGCGCTGGAAGGCCCGTGCCTCCGGCCCGCTCGGCGGCGGCCCGCCCGCCCGCGCGGCGATCGACCGCGCGACCAGGTCGGCGGGCCCGCCGTCGCCGGCCGCCGCAACGGCGGCCGGGCCGTCGGCGGGGTCGGCCGGCCAGCCTCCGGCGGTCGGCTCGGTCGGCCAGCCGTCGGCGATCAGCCGGCGGCCGGCGTCGACCTTCGACAGCCAGACGCCGTGGCGGACCTTCACCAGGGACCGGCACGCGCCGAGCACCGCGTCCTCGGCCCCGGGGGCGGGGCCGTCGCCCGGCGGGGTCGGCAGGGCCAGCCACCAGCGCAGCGCGTCGGTCAGCAGGCGGCGCAGGTCGGCGGGGGAGAGGTCGGCGAAGGTCTCGGCGGCCGGCGGCCCGAGCAGGGCGTGCCCGCACTGGTGCAGGATGCTGCGATCCAGGCCGTACCAGAACAGGCCGTCCTCCGCCGCCCGCTCGGCGGCGGCCCAGGTGGCCCGGAACGCCATCCGCGCGCCGGTGTTCAGCTCGACCTCGAACCCGGGCTCCGGCGTGCCGGAGGCGGCGACCGCCCGGCGGTAGACGACCATTTCCAGCCCGCGCGCCGGGCAGGGCAGCGCCTCGTGCCGCAGCCGCGCCACCAGCTCGTGCCTGCGCGCCAGGTCGAGGGCGTCCGCGCAGACCAGCGCCACGTCGACGTCGCTGCGCCCCGGCTGGTACGCGCCCAGCCCCACCGAGCCGGCCGCGTACGCCCCGACGAGGTCGTCGCCGAGCACGTCGCGGGCGGCGGCGACCAGGTCGGCGAGGTAGCGGCGCAGGGCCGGGTCGAGGTCACTCATCGGACTCGGTCCACACCGTGCCGGCGGGCAGGAACCAGGCGGCCTGCTCGGCGCCGAGGGCGTACGCGAGGACCAGCCGGGCGTGCCGGTCCAGTTCGGGCAGCCGGTGCGGCGGGAACCACTCCACGGACACCGACTCGTCGTCGTTGACCCGCGCGGTGCCGGTCAGCAGCCGGCACTCGAAGCCGAGGTTCAGGTATTCGCAGCGGTCGCCGTTGGGATAGGTGTGCGGGTGGGTGAGGACGCTGCTCAGCCGCACCGGCTCCACGTGCAGGCCGGTCTCCTCCCGCACCTCGCGGACCACGGCCGTGGCCGGCTGCTCGCCGGGCTCGACGACGCCGCTGACCACCGACCAGCGCCCGTCGTCGGCGCGCTTGCCGAGCAGCAGCTCGCCGGCGTCGTTGCGGACCACCGCGCTCACGCTCGGCAGCCAGAGCAGGCTGTGGCCGACGTGCTCGCGGATCCTCAGGATGTAGTCCGATGCGCCCACCCGGCGACCCTAACCCGCACTCCGGCCGGCGGCCCGCCCCGCGTCACCCCGCCCAGCTGATCGCCCGGGCGACCCGGGCGTACTCCTTCGCCAGTTCGGCGTCGATGCGCGCCATCCGCTCCTCGGTGAGCACCACCGCCGCCTCGTGCGCGGGCCGGCTCTCCAGCATCCGCCGCCGCAGCCCGGCGGGCGGGTGCGAGGAGAACAGCGACACCTCGTCGCGGACGGAGAGCTGGCGCAGCAGCGGCAGCCGGTCCTCGGCCGCCGCGCGGGCCTC
This sequence comes from Micromonospora sp. NPDC047620, assembly GCF_043205005.1. Classification (NCBI taxonomy): domain Bacteria; kingdom Bacillati; phylum Actinomycetota; class Actinomycetes; order Micromonosporales; family Micromonosporaceae; genus Micromonospora; species Micromonospora sp. NPDC047620. The sequence goes on from NZ_JBIDDG010000007.1 coordinate 184,599, forward strand.
GGCCGCCGCCGTCCGCCACCGGTCCGCGCCGTGCCCGGCCCGCGACTCCCGGCGTAACGGCGCGCGCCGTCGACTCCATCGCGAGCATCACGTCCAGCAGGCCGACCGCGCCCGTCGTCCCGGCGGCCCGGGCGGACATCGCAGCGCGACGGCCAGGCTGAGCAGCGCCACGCCGAGCAGGACGGACAGGCTCGGGAAGGGGAACGCCACGAGCAGCCAGACCCCGGTGACCGCGAGCGCGACCACCGCGCCGATCAGCACCAGCGACGCCCGCCGCGGTCAGCAGCGCGGCGCCACCCCGCCCGTTCGCGTCGAGCGGGCGCCCGACCAGGCGGGCGTACTGGCTGCGGGTCGTCCGGAACGCGAGCCGGTAGGTCCACCGGTCCACCCACACCCAGCCGAACTCGCGGTCACGCCGCCGGCCGTCGTACGCGTCGAGGTTCCACTCGCAGCCGGCGCACCAGGGGACGGCCTCGGCCAGCGACACCGTGGCGGCGCCGCATCCGGGGCACGTCCGCGTGCCGGACGTCGTCTCGATCACGACGCCCGATCCTGCCGACGGTCACCGTCCACCGGAACCGGCTGTTCAGCCGATGCCCGCCCCGGGTGCCGACGGGCGGCGGCGTTGACCGCACCTGCGGCGCGCGGGCGGTCAGTCCGGGCAGGACAGCCGTTCGAGGGCGGCCGGGCCGGCCTCGGCGTGCACGACCTGCGCGAAGCAGGCCGACGCGTCGGCCCGCTGCCAGCCGAAGACGGACGCCGCCGTCTTGGTCACCCGGACCCGGAACACCAGCCGGACCGCCGGGGCGGACGCCGGCCCGTCGCCGCGCACCGTCAGTACCTCGACCCCGGCCACCGAGCCGGCCGCCTGCCGCAGCGTCGACTCCCCTGCCCCGGGGTCGGCGAGCAGCCGCGCGCGGGCGAGCTGCGCGGTCGCGGTCACCTCCCGCTCCGCCCGCTGCTCCAGCCGCTGCTGCGACCGGTCCCGCAGCAGCGGCAGCCCGGCGACCACCCCGATCACGGCCAGCACGGCCGCCAGCGCCGCGACGGCCAGCCCGCGCCGCAGCCACACCGATGTTCCTCCCCCGCGTCGCACGGGGGGATTGTGCGACACCGGTGCAGCCCGCGGCTGCCCCGTCGGGCCCCCGCCGGGCGGCCCCGGGAGGCCCGGACGCCGTGTTTTCGCAGTTCCCGCCCCCTGCGCCCGGAACCACGTCTACTGTGGAGAACGTCGGCGACTTGTGGTGTTCCGGTGGCGGCCGGGTGGTTCGCGGTGCACAGTGATCCCATGAGCGACAGCGGAAGCGGTGCGCACTACTACTGGTGCACCCGACACCACCGGGTCGAGACCGATGCCGACGTGTGCCCCGCCAAGCACGTTCTCGGGCCGTACGCCTCAGCCGCCGACGCGGAGAACGCCCTGCAGCTGGTGCGGGAGCGCAACGAAGCGTGGGACGCCGAGGACGCCCGCTGGGCCGGGGAGGACAGATAGGCGGCGCGGGACGGCCCGCGTCGAGGTACCCCGTGCTCTGCGAGGGCGAGAGCACGTCCCCAAGGAGGGAACCGAGATGGCCGAAGCACAGCAGGCCACCACCCGCCCGGCCGCCAGACGTACGCCCGCCAGGAAGACTGCCGCGGCGGAGCGTTCTGCGGGCGCGACCCGGACCGCGCGGCCGACCGCCTCGACCACCGCGGCGAAGAAGGCGCCGGCCAGCAAGGCCGCCGGCGGCGCCGGGCGGGCCCCCGCGAAGAAGACGACCGCGGCGAAGAAGACGACGGCCGCCGCGGCGAAGAAGGCTCCCGCGAAGAAGGCGGCGACCAAGGCCACCACCGCGGCGAAGAAGACCACGGCCGCCGCGAAGAAGACCACGGCTGCCGCGGCGAAGAAGGCGCCCACCGCGGCGAAGCGGACGACGGCGGTAGCGAAGCGGACGACGGCCGCGGCGAAGAAGGCCCCCGCGAAGAAGGCGGCGACGAAGGCCACCACCGCGGCGAAGAAGACCACCGCGCCGGCGAAGAAGGCTCCCGCCAGGACGGGCGCCGCCGCCCGCAAGGCCACCTCGGCGGCGAAGAAGGCCGCCACGACGCCAAAGAAGACCACGACGGCGGCGAAGGCCCCGGCCAGGAAGGCCCCCGCCGCGAAGACGACGCCGGCCCGCAAGACGGCCGCGACCCGGCCCGCCGGCGGCGCCCGCAAGGCGGTGGCGAAGAAGGCCCCGGCGAGGAAGGCGACCGCGACGTCGGCCACCACCCGCAAGGTGGCCGCGAAGAAGGCCCCGACCAAGACCACCGCCGTCAAGGCGCCAGCCAAGAAGGTCACCGTCCGCAAGGCGCCGGCCCGGGCCACCGCCGCCCGCGTCACCGCCGCCCGGGCCACCGCGCCCCGCGCCGGGCGGGCGGGCGCGCGCAAGGCGACCGGCTGATCCCGGCGTCGCGGCTCCCGGCGCGCGCCGGGAAGCGGATCACCCGCCACACTGTCAGGATTGACCCCGTGGTGATCCGACGCGTACTCGCGCCCCGCATCGACTTCGGCGCGCTGCGCCGCGAGCTGGGACTGCCCGAGGGTTTCCCGGCCGCGGCGCAGCGCGAGGCCGACGACGGGGCGGCGGCGCCGCCCCGGCCGGCCGTCGACCGCACCGACATCCCGTTCGTCACCGTCGACCCCGCCGGCTCGCGCGACCTCGACCAGGCGATGCACCTCGCCCGCCGCGCTGGCGGCGGCTACCGGGTGACGTACGCGATCGCCGACGTGGCCGCGCACGTGCGCCCCGGCGGCGCGCTGGAGGAGGAGACCTGGCGGCGCGGGCAGACCGTCTACCTGCCCGACGGGACCGTGCCGCTGCACCCCGAGACCCTCAGCGAGGGCGCGGCGAGCCTCCTACCGGCCGTCGACCGCGCCGCCGTGGTGTGGACCGTCGACCTCGACTCCGACGGCGGCACCGTCGGGGTCGCGCTGGAGCGGGCGCTGGTCCGCAGTCGGGCCCAGCTGGACTACGTCGGCGTCCAGGCGGCCGCCGACGCCGGCCGGCTGCCCGACCCGATCGCCCTGCTGCCCGAGATCGGGGCGCTGCTCACGGCCCGCGGCCTGCGCCGGGGCGCGATCAACCTGCCCCTGCCCGAGCAGGACGTGGAGGCCGACGGAGACGGCTGGCGGCTGGTGCTGCGCGGGCCGGTGCCGATGGAGGAGCACAACGCCCAGATCTCCCTGCTGACCGGGATGGCCGCCGCCGACATCATGCTGGCCGGGCGGATCGGCCTGCTGCGCACGATGCCGGCGCCGAAGCCCGAGGCGGTGGCGCGGCTGCGGGCCGCCGCCGCCCCGCTGGGCGTGCACTGGCCCGACGGGGCCGGCCCCGGCGAGGTGATCGCCGGGCTGGACCCGGCGCAGTCCCGGGCGGCGGCCTTCGTCGACCAGGCGGCCGAGCTGATGCGCGGCGCCGCCTACACCGCCTTCGACGGCGCGCCGCCGGAGCAGCGGGAGCACGGCGGGGTCGCGGCCGCGTACGCCCATGTCACCGCGCCCTTGCGGCGCCTGGCCGACCGGTACGCCACGGAGGTCTGCCTGGCCCTGCACGAGGGCCGGCCGGTGCCCGACTGGGCCCGCGCGGCGCTGCCCCGGCTACCCGAGGTGATGGCCGCCACCGACCGGACGGCCTCGGCGGCCACCCGGGGCGCGATCGAGCTGGCCGAGGCGGTGCTGCTCCAGCACCGGGTGGGGGAGACCTTCGACGCGGCGGTGCTGGACGTCGACGCGGCCCCGGACGGCCGGGCCCGCCCGGGTCGTCGGCCCGGCGGCACGGTGGCGCTGGACGACCCGCCGGTGCGGGCCCGCTGCCTGGGCGAGCTGCCGCTGGGGGAGCGGGTCCGGGTCCGGCTGGTCACCGCCGACCCGGTCGCCCGCTCGGTCGCCTTCGAGCAGGCCTGACGCCGCCGGCCCGCCGACCCGGCCTGCCGCCGGTTCGTTCGCGCGCCGGCCGCCGCCTGCCCGTTTGTGTGCGACGCGTGCGCGCCGGCCGCCGCCTGCCCGTTTGCCGCGCCGCGTGCGCGCCGGCCACCGCCTGCCCGCCGGCCACCGCCTGCCCGGCGGCCACCGCCGCCCGCCTCGCGCGGCCGTCAGCGTGGGGGCGGCAGCGGGGTTTGTCACAGTGCCGGCCGCTGCTGCCGGCGGGCGGGGTTTGCGAGGATGGCCGCATGGCTTACGACGCGAGCACCCTGCCCGACGTGTCCGGGCTGACCGTCGGCATCATCGGCGGCACCGGCGACCAGGGGCGGGGCCTCGCGTACCGGTTCGCCCGGGCCGGCCAGACGGTGCTGATCGGCTCCCGGTCCGCCGAGCGGGCCGCGCAGTCCGCCGAGGAGATCGCGGCGCTGCCGGGCGTCCCGGCCGGGGCCGAGGTCACGGGCGCCGGCAACGAGGAGGTGGCCCGGCTCAGCGACGTGGTCGTCATCGCGGTGCCGTGGGACGGGCACGCCGCCACCGTCGCCGCGCTCGCCGAGCCCCTCGCCGGCAAGATCGTCATCGACTGTGTCAACCCGCTCGGCTTCGACAAGCAGGGCCCGTACGCGCTCGCGGTGCCGGAGGGCAGCGCCGTCCAGCAGGCCGCCGGGCTGCTGCCCGACTCCCGGGTCTGCGCCGCCTTCAACCACGTCAGCGCGCCGCTGCTGGCCGATCCGGAGATCGACCGGATCGACCTCGACGTGCTGATCTGCACCGAGGACCGGGAGCTGGTCGGCGTGGTCGCCGCGCTTGCCGCCCGGATCCCCGGAATGCGCGGCATCTACGCCGGCCGGCTGCGCAACGCCCACCAGATCGAGGCGTTCACCGCCAACCTGATCGCCATCAACAAGCGCTACAAGGCGCACGCGGGCATCCGGGTCACCGACCTCTGACACCGGGCGGGGCGGGGCCAGCCTCGCCGGTGCCGCGAAGCCGCGTCGGGTCTGCCCGGGCAGCGACCCTCCACTGTGCCCTTGCTGCCGGCCGGGCTCTGCGCGGCCGGCTCCCGGCGCCGGCTGAGGGGACCGTCCGGCCACCCGCCCAGCCCGACCCGGCACGGTCCGGCGACGCCGTGCGTCGCCGGACCGGCTGACCGGCGTCAGAAGGTGTGCTCGGCGGCGGGGAAGTCGCCGCCGCGGACCTCGTCGGCGAAGCGGCGGGTCGCGTCGGCGAGGGTCCCTGCCAGGTCGGCGTAGCGCTTCACGAAACGGGGCGCCTTGCCGGCACGCAGGCCGGCCATGTCCTGCCAGACCAGCACCTGGGCGTCGGTGTCCGGACCGGCACCGATGCCGACGGTCGGGATCGGCAGCTCTGCCGTGATCCGCTTGGCCACCTCGCCGGGCACCATCTCCAGCACCACGGCGAACGCGCCCGCCTCGGCCACGGCACGGGCGTCGGCGATCACGTCGTCGGCCGCGTCGCCGCGCCCCTGGACCCGGTAGCCGCCGATGGCGTGCTCGCTCTGCGGGGTGAAACCGATGTGCGCCACCACCGGGATACCGGCACCGGTGATCGCGGCGATCTGCGCGGCGCAGCGCCGGCCGCCCTCCAGCTTCACCGCGTGGCAGCCGCCCTCCTTCATGAACCGCACCGCCGTGCGCAGCGCCTGCGTCGGGCCCTCCTCGTACGAGCCGAACGGCAGGTCGCCGACGACCAGCGCATGCCGGGTCGCCCGGACCACCGCGCGGACCAGCGGCAGCAGCTCCTCGACGGTCACCGGCACCGTCGTCTCGTAGCCGAAGACGTTGTTCGCCGCCGAGTCGCCGACCAGCAGCACCGGGATGCCGGCCTGGTCGAAGATCGAGGCGGTGTACTGGTCGTACGAGGTGAGCATCGGCCACCGCTCGCCGCGCTCCTTGGCGGCGATCAGGTCGCGGGTGCGGACCCGCCGGGTGGCCGGGCCGCCGTAGAGGGCGGTCACCTCGGACGGGGTGGACTCCACCATGACTCTCTCCTTCCTCGAGGCCGCGTGCGCGGTCCCCGGGTTCCGCCGCGATCGTCGCACCACCCGACCGGCCGGCGGCAGAGCTCAGTGGAGGATGTCACTCCCGGGCCGACGCCGGCCCGGGAGTGGCACGGCTCAGCCGTCCTCGCGCCACCGGTTCGTGATCGGCAGCCGGCGGTCCCGCCCGAACGCCTTCATCGAGATCTTCGTGCCCGGCGCGGACTGCCGCCGCTTGTACTCGGCGGTATCCACCATCCGCAGCACCCGGTCGACGACGGCCGGGTCGTGGCCGGAAGCGACCAGCCCGTCGCGGCCGAGGTCGCCGTCGACGTAGCCGATCAGGATCGGGTCGAGCACGTCGTAGTCCGGCAGCGTGTCGCTGTCCAACTGGCCCGGGCTCAGCTCGGCGCTCGGCGGCTTGCCGATCGAGCTCTCCGGGATCGGCGGGCTCTCGCCCCGACGGGCGGCGTCGGCGTTGCGCCACTTCGCGAGCCGCCAGATCAGCGTCTTCCAGACGTCCTTGACGGGGTTGAAGCCGCCGACCGAGTCGCCGTAGAGGGTGGAGTAGCCGACCGCCAGCTCGCTCTTGTTGCCGGTGGTCAGCACCAGGTGGCCCTCCTGGTTCGACAGCGCCATGAGGATCACCCCGCGGACCCGCGCCTGGAGGTTCTCCACGGACACGCCGGAGAGCGACATGTTCGCCAGGAAGGTGTCCACCATCGGCTGGATCGGCTCGACCCGGTAGTCCAGCCCGGTGCGCTTCGCCAGCTCCGCCGCGTCCTCCCGGCTGTGCTCCGAGGAGTGCTGGCTGGGCAGCGACACGCCGACCACCCGGTCGGCCCCGAGCGCGTCGACGGCCAGCGCGGCCGCCACCGCCGAGTCGATGCCGCCGGAGAGGCCGAGCACCACCGACGGGAACCGGTTCTTGTTGACGTAGTCGCGCAGGCCGAGCACGAGCGCCTGCCACACCTCGGCCTCGTCGGCCACGGGGGCGATGGTGCCGCCGGTGGCGACGGGACCGCCGGCCGGCGGCGGGATGTCGTCGACCGCCGCGCGGACCACCCGCATCCCGTCGGCCAGCGCCCGGTCGTCGCCGCCCGCCTCCCCGGCGGGTGGCAGCTCGACGTCGTGCACCAGCAGGTGCTCGACGAACTGCGGCGCCCGGGCGAGGAGTGTGCCGTCGGCGGTCACGATCATGGAGTCGCCCTCGAAGACCAGTTCGTCCTGGCCGCCGATCATGTTGACGTACGCGATGGTCGCCCCGGCCTCGGCGGCCCGGCGGCGCACCAGCGGCAGCCGGATGTCGTCCTTGTTCAGCTCGTACGGCGAACCGTTGATGTTCAGGACCAGGCCGACGCCGGCCTGGCGTGCGGCGGCGAACGGGCCGCCGGCCTGCCACAGGTCCTCGCAGATGGTCAGCGCCACGTCCACCCCGCCGATCCGGACGACGGTCAGCGCGTCGCCGGGGACGAAGTATCGGTCCTCGTCGAAGACCCCGTAGTTGGGCAGGTGGTGCTTGAAGTAGGTGGCCACGACGCCGCCCCGGTGCAGCAGGGCGGCCGCGTTGCGGGCGCCGTGACCCGGCTCCGCGTCGCCGCTGACCTGCGGCGGGCCGTCGGCGTCCAGGTAGCCGACCAGCACCGGCAGCTCGCCCAGCCCGTCCGCGGCGAGGTCGGCGGCGAGCCGCTCCAGCGCGGCCTTCGACGCGGCGACGAACGACCGCCGGAAGACCAGGTCCTCGACCGGATAGCCGGTCAGCGCCATCTCGGGGAACGCGACGAGCTGGGCGCCGGCGTCGGCGGCGCGGCGGGTCCAGTCACGGACCAGGCCGGCGTTGCCGGCGAGGTCGCCGACGGTCGGGTTGACCTGGCACAGGGCGAGACGCAGGGTGGGCATGCCCTCATCTTGCCCCAGCCGTCCGAGCCCGACACGCTGGGCGGGGCGAGACGGCGGCCACCGCCCCAGGGCGCTGCCGGACGGCGGCGGCGGGCCCGGCGGCGACGCGACGACGGCGGCGGCTTGTCCCATCGGGCGGGCGTCGGCCGGTCGGACGGGAGCCGCGGACAGGGCGGGACGCGCGCCGGCCGGTCGCGTAACGTCGGCGTAACGAGGCGGGTGGAGACTGGTCGGTCAGGCCGGGTCGCCCCCGGTCGAAGGCGGACAACAGTGTCGCGAGGGGTGGAAGTGGACCGTCAGCAGGAGTTCGTCCTCCGTACGCTGGAAGAGCGGGACATCCGGTTCGTCCGGCTGTGGTTCACCGACGTGCTGGGCACGCTCAAGAGCGTGTCGGTGGCCCCCGCCGAGCTGGAGGCGGCCTTCGAGGAGGGCATCGGGTTCGACGGCTCGGCGATCGAGGGCTTCGCCCGGGTGTTCGAGTCCGACATGGTGGCCATGCCGGATCCGACGACCTTCCAGGTCTTCCCGTTCGAGGGCGGGGTCAGCGGCGAGAGCGCCCGGATGTTCTGCGACATCCTGCTGCCCGACGGCGGCCCCTCCTGGGCCGACCCCCGGCACGTGCTGCGCCGGGCGCTGTCCAAGGCGGCCGAGAAGGGCTTCACCTTCTACACCCACCCCGAGATCGAGTTCTTCCTGCTGGAGAACGGCCCGATGGACGGCTCGGTGCCGATCCCGGTGGACACCGGCGGCTACTTCGAGCACACCACCCACGCGGTGGCCCGCGACTTCCGCCGGCAGGCGGTGCTGGCGCTGGAGCGGATCGGCATCTCGGTGGAGTTCAGCCACCACGAGGTCGCCCCCGGCCAGCAGGAGATCGACCTGCGCTACGCCGACGCGCTGACCACCGCCGACAACATCATGACCTTCCGGCACGTGGTGAAGGAGGTCGCGCTCTCCACCGGAGTGCAGGCCACCTTCATGCCGAAGCCCTTCACCGACCAGCCCGGCAGCGGCATGCACACCCACCTGTCGCTGTTCGAGGGGGAGCGCAACGCGTTCCACGACGCCGGCGACCCGATGAAGCTCTCCAAGGTGGCCCGCGCGTTCATCGCCGGGCTGCTGGTGCACGCCCGGGAGTACACGGCCGTCACCAACCAGTGGGTCAACTCCTACAAGCGGCTCTTCCCGCAGGCGCTGCCGGACCGGGTCACCGAGAGCCCCGCGTACGTCTGCTGGGGTCACCTCAACCGGTCGGCGCTGGTCCGGGTCCCCGCCTACGGCAAGCCGAACTCGGCCCGGGTGGAGGTCCGCTCACCCGACTCGGCGGCCAACCCCTACCTGGCCTTCGCGGTGCTGCTCGGCGCCGGCATGAAGGGCATCGAGGAGGGCTACGAGCTGCCGCCGGGCGCCGAGGACGACGTCTGGTCGCTGACCAGCGCCGAGCGGCGGGCGATGGGCTACGAGCCGCTGCCGGAGAACCTGGCCGAGGCGATCGACGTGATGGCCGGCTCCGAGCTGGTCGCCGAGGTGCTCGGCGAGCACGTCTTCGACTTCTTCCTGCGCAACAAGCGGGCCGAGTGGGAGCAGTACCGCCGCGAGGTCACCCCCTACGAGCGGCAGCGCTACCTGTCGCTGTAGGGCGGGGGCTGCCGCCACTGGCGTACTGCCGCTATCGTCTCGATCACCGCGCCGGCACCCCCGCCGGGCGCAGAGGTCGGGGAGGCAGTCGGTGCTGGAGGATCTGCTCAGCGGAGCCTGGCAGAGCGTCGTGTTCGGGGTCGTCGGGGTGGCCCTGATGGCGGCCGGGTTCGGGCTGGTCGACGTGCTCACTCCCGGCAAACTGCGGGAGCTGATCTGGGTGCGGCGCAACGGCAACGCCGCGCTGCTGCTCGCCGCCAACCAACTCGGCATCGCCGGGATCGTGTTCACCGCGATCCTGACCAGCTACAGCGACTTCGCCAAGGGGCTGGCCTCGACGGTCCTCTTCGGCCTGATCGGGCTGGCCATCATGGCGCTGGCGTTCTTCGTGCTGGACCTGCTCACCCCGGGCAAGCTCGGCGAGATCATCTGCTCCGACGAGCCGCACCCGGCGGCCCGGGTCAGCGCCGCCACCCACTTCGGCGCCGCCCTGATCGTCTGCGCCTGCATCGCCTGAGCCGGTCCTTCCCGCACCCTGCCGGAGCGGAGTGGCCCCGCTCCGCTCCGTGACCACGGTCTGCGGGCACGGCGACAGCTGGGCCCGCGGGCGGAGCGGTCGCGTCGCACCCTCGTCGTAGGTTGCGGGGGTGAACCGGACGGACCGTCTCTACGCCCTGGTGGAGGAGCTGCGCGCCGTGTCGCCCCGGCCGCGCAGCGCCCGCTGGCTCGCCGAGCGCTTCGAGGTGAGCACCCGCACCATCGAGCGCGACATCGGCGCCCTTCAGGAATCGGGCGTGCCGATCTGGGCCGAGCCGGGCCGCACCGGAGGCTACGCGCTCGACCGGGCGCGCACCCTGCCGCCGGTCAACCTCACCCCCGCAGAGGCCGTCGCCCTGGCGGTGGCGCTGCACCGCATGCGCGGCACGCCGTTCGGCGCCGCGGCCGGCACCGCGCTGCGCAAACTGGTCGCCGTGATGCCGGCCGCCGACGCCGCCGAGGCGCACCGGCTGGCCGCGCGGGTGCACCTGATCGGCGACGGGCCGGTCACGCCCGTCCCGGCCGGGGTCGCCGACGCCGTACGCGCACGGCGCGTGCTGCGCATCCGCTACGCCGACCGGGCGGGCGCCGGCTCGCTGCGCGACGTGGAGCCGCTCGGCTTCCTCGGCAACCCCCGGCACTGGTACCTGCTGGCCTGGTGCCGGCTGCGCGGCGGCATCCGGGCCTTCCGCACCGACCGGATCACCTCGGTGACCACCCTCGGCGAGCGGATCCCCGAGCGTGAGCTGGCCGTCGACGACCTCGACATCCCGCACGACCGGATCCACCGGCTCAGCCTGGTCTGAGACGGGGCAGCGCTGCCCTCCCGCGGGCATCCTGTCCCTTCTGGACACTTCCGCAGGAGGTCACCACGTGCCCGACGCGCTCAGCTACGCCGACTTCGACCGCCGGTACGGCGAGCGGCGGCCGGATCTCGTGCCACGGCTGCGCCCGCTGGTGTGGAATCCGGCCGAACTGCCGGAGAAACACCGACAGGACGGTGTCGCGGGCGGGGCCGAGGCTTTCTCCTGACGGCGCCGGTCGACCGGCCGGCGCGGGGAACGGGAGGCCACACATGACCATCAGCAACGCCGTCACCTGGTTCGAGATCGGCGCCGAGCGGCCGGACGAGGCCCAGCGGTTCTACGGCGACCTGTTCGGCTGGAGCTTCACCGAGGAGGGTACGGCTGAAGCGCCGTACCGGACGACCGAGGGTGGCGTCGGTGCGGGGATCGGCGGAGCGATCCGGGGCACCGGCGGGGCGGGCCCCGACTACGCCATCTTCTACGTGCAGGTGGCCGACGTGGCCGACGCCTGCCGGCGCGCGGAGGCGGCCGGCGGCAAGGTGCTGGTGCCACTGAAGTCCACCGACAACGGGCTCACCTTCGCCCACCTGGCGGACCCGGCCGGCAACCACGTCGGCGTCTTCGCCCCGCCACCGGGCGCCTGAGCCGCCCGCGGCAGCGTGCGCCGCCGCCGTCCGCCCCGGCAGGTCGCCGGGGCGGACGGCGTACGGTCACTTGCCGGCCGGGCCGCCGTGCCCGCCGCGACCGCCCGGGCCGGCAAGGACGCCGGCCTCGGCGGCGGCGGTGATGGCGTCCGCCTGCTCCTGGGTGAGCTTGCCGTCCTCGACCGCCTGCGCCAGGCGCTCCTTCAGCGCGGCCTGCCGGTCGGCGGAGTCACCCCGCTCGGGCCGGTCGGCCGGCTTCCGCGCCTCGCGCACCTTCTCCAGCGCGGCGGTCACCTTGTCGGTGGAGACGCCCAGTTCCTTGGCCAGGGCCTCGGCGAACTCCGCCTGCCGCTCGGCCCGCTGCTGCTGCCGCTCATCGTTTCCGCTGCCGCTCGGCCCGCTGCTGCTGCCGCTCTCGCTGCCGCTCTCGCTGCCGCTGCCGCTGCCGCTCGGCCCGCTGCCGCTGCCGCTGCCGCTCGGCCCGCTGCCGCTGCCGCTCTCGCTGCTGCTGCCGCTCGGCCCGCTGCTGCTGCCGCTCTCGCTGCCGCTGCCGCTCGGCGTCGAGGTGCCGCCGTCCGCGGCGAACGCGACCGTCGGCGCCGCGATCCCCACGCCGAGTACCCCGGCCGCGGCCAGGCCGGCCAGCAGGTGCTTCTTCCTCATGGTGCCGGACATGCTGTCCTCCATCGGGTCGGTGGGTGGTGCGATGACCTCACCGAAGGTGACCATCCCGGCTGGAGGAAAGCCGTGGTGAACCTGTCAGCGAGCTGGCAATCCGCCCGTCGAGCCGGACAAACGGGTTGCCGCGGCGCGCGCCGGCGGTCAGGGTTGGCGGTTGGCAGGCCCACCGGGGCGGAGCAACGACGGAAGGTGGCCCTCGTGGCGTCAGCGAAGATCCGGGAAGTGCCGCTCACCGGGGCGGACGCCGGCCCGTACGGCATCACCGTCGGCCCCGACGGCGCGCTCTGGCTGACGCTGGTCCACGCCGGCGCGGTCGCCCGGGTGGGCGCGGACGGCGACCTGCGCACCTGGCCGGTGGCGGCTGACAGCCGGCCGCTGATCGTCACGCCGGGCCCCGACGGCGCCCTCTGGTTCACCCGCTCCGGCGACGACCGGATCGGCCGGATCACCACCGACGGGGAGCAGAGCGCCGTCGCGCTCCCGCCCGGAAGCGGCCCCTGCGGCATCGCCGCCGGTCCCGACGGTGCCCTCTGGTACGCGGCGATGACCGCCGACGCGATTGGCCGCGTCACCACCGACGGGGAGGTGACCCAGTTCCCGCTGCCGGTGAGCGGCGGCTTCGCCTCGATGGTCGCCGCCGGCCCGGACGAGGCCGTCTGGTTCACGCTCAACCGGGCGAACGCGGTGGGCCGGATCGACATGGCCGGCGCGGTGACCCTGCACGCGCTGCCGACCGAGGGGGCCGCGCCGGTCGGCATCACCGCCGGCGTCGACGGGGCGCTCTGGTTCGTCGAGATCGGCGCCGGCCAGCTCGGCCGGATCACCCCGGACGGGCGGATCGACGAGTACCCGCTGCCGGATCGGGCCGCCCGGCCGCACGCGATCGTCGCCGACCCGGCCGGCGGCTGCTGGTTCACCGAGTGGGGCGGCAACCGGATCGGCCATGTCGCCCCGGACGGCACGATCGTCACCCACGACCTTTCGACCCCGGCCGCCGAGCCGCACGGCATCACGGTCGCCCCCGACGGCGCGGTCTGGGCCGCCCTGGAAGCCGGCGCCCTAGCCCACCTCACCCCCTAACCCCCACCCACCCCCGTTGGTCTCCGGGTCTCCGCGTTGATCATGAAGTTATTGGCGCCGATTCCGGCATTTCGCACCAACAACCTCATGATCAACCCGGGCTGGGCCGGGGGTGGTGGGGGAGGGGTGGGTGCGGGCCCGGGAGGGGTCAGCGGACGGCGGGGGAGACCTTGAGGGTGGCGGTGGTGGTGTCGAGGGTGGCGTCGGTGCCGACCGGGACGGTGAGTTGGCCGACGCCGTGGCCGACGGGCAGGCCGCCGAGGACCGGGACGCCGAGGTCGCCGAGGCGCTCGGAGAGCACGTCGGCGACGCTGGTCGACCAGCCGTCCGCGCAGCCGGTGAACTGACCGACCGCCACCCCGGCCAGCCCGTCCAGCGCGCCGGCCCGGCGCAGCTGGGTGAGCATCCGGTCCACCTTGTACGGCGGCTCCTGCACGTCCTCGACCAACAGGATCGCCCCGGTCAGGTCCGGCATGTCCGGGGTGCCCAGCGACGCCACGATCAGGCAGAGGTTGCCGCCCAGCAGCGGGCCCGTGGCCCGCCCGGGCACCCGCACCGGGAACGTCTCCTCCTCGGCGACGGCCGTCACCGTCACCGGCTCGGTGGTCATCAGGGCGGCGTGCAGCGACTCGGCCGAACGCAGCGGGGTGCGCTCGTCCAGCCAGGCCGCCCCGGGGCCGTGCACGCCGGCCAGCCGGGCGCCCCGCCACAGCGCCAACTGCAGCGCGGTGATGTCCGAGAACCCGGCGACCACCTTCGGGTCCCGGCGTACGGCGGCCATGTCGATCGCGTCGACGATCCGCTGCGCGCCGTACCCGCCCCGCGTGCAGATCACCCCCCGCACCTCGGGGTCGGCGAACGCCGCGTTCAGGTCGGCGGCGCGCAGCTCGTCCGCGCCGGCCAGGTAGCCCTGCCGGGCGTAGACGTTCGGCGCCAGCTTCGGCCGCAGCCCCCAGCCGGTGAGCAGCTCGATGCCCCGGGCCACCCGCTCGGGCCGGGTCGGCCCCGACGGCGACACCAGCATCACCGTGTCGCCGGGGCGCAGCACCGGCGGTCGTACGACGGCGGGCTGCTCGGGTGAGGTGTGGTCGGGCACAGCGGCAGAGCCTAGTCGCGTGCGCGTGACACCGGGCCACGTACCGGCGGCCCGTCCCGCCGCGCCCGGTGGAGGCGTTCCGGGCCCGCCGGGGGCACCGGCTAGCCTCGACGTCGTGGCTACCGCGTTGGTGATCGAGAACGACCCGACCGACGACGTCCGCCGGCTCGGCGAGTGGCTGACCGAGGCGGGTCTCGACCTGTGGGTGGTGCGCGCGCACGCCGGCGACCAGCTCCCCGCCGACCTGGAGGGATACTCCGCGCTGGTGGTGCTGGGCGGTGAGCAGCAGGCGTATCCGCTGCCCGACGGCTCGCCGGGCGCGCCCTGGTTCCCGGCCGTCGAGGGGATGCTCCGCAAGGCCGTCCGGCACCGGGTGCCCACCCTCGGCATCTGCCTGGGCGCGCAGCTGTTGGCCACCGCCCACGCCGGCGAGGTCGAGCGCAGCGCGTCCGGGCCGGAGGTCGGGCCCGGCGTGGTCGGCAAGCGGGACGCCGCCGACGCCGACCCGCTGTTCCGCTACGTCCCGCTGATCCCCGACGTGCTCCAGTGGCACTCCGACGAGATCACCGAGCTGCCCCGGGGCGCCACCCTGCTGGCCGCCTCCACCCGCTACCCGCACCAGGCGTTCCGCCTCGGCGACCGGGCCTGGGGCTTGCAGTTCCACATCGAGTGCGACACCGCGATGATCGCCGACTGGGCCACCGACTCGGCGCTGCTGGCCGAGCTGGGCTACGACCCGGACCTGGTGGTGGCGGCCTGCCACGCGGTGATGGTCGACGTCGAGGAGGTCTGGCAGCCGTTCGCCGCCCGGTTCGCCGCGCTGGCCCTCGGCGAGCTGGGCGACGACACGTCCCGCCGCAGCCTGCCGCTGCTCGGGCAGTGATGAGCCGGCCGACGAGCGCCGCGGGACGGCTCGCCCGCTACGGGTTCGGCATCGTCGGCGGCGACGGCGCCACCCGCGCCGCCGACCTGCTCGGCCCCGACGGGCTGGGCCTGTGGCGGCCGGACGTGCAGGAGCCGACCGACGACCGTGCGGCGGAGCTGCTCGCCGCGCTCTCCGGGGCCGCCGATCCGGACCTGGCGCTGCGTCAGCTGCACCGCATCGTCGAGGCCGAGCGCCGGGCCGCCGGTCCGGCAGCCGCCGGCTCGGCGCTGCTGGAGGCGCTCGCGGACGACCCGGGGCTGCGCCGCCGGCTGATCGCCGTCCTCGGCGCCTCCTCGGCGCTGGGCGACCATCTGGTCGCCAACCCGGACCAGTGGCCGGCCCTGCGGACCGCCCCGGACGGGCTCGCGCCGACCGCGGAGGGCCGGCTCGACCTGTCCGGCGACGGGCAGCCGGTCGCGGTGCTGCGCAGGGCGTACCGGCTGGCGCTGCTGCGGATCGCGGCGGCCGACCTGACCGGCGGCCGGGGCCTGGAGCAGACCATGGCCGCGCTCTCCGCGCTGGCCGACGCGACCCTCGCGGCGGCGTACGAGATCGCCGTCGGCGAGCTGCCGGAGGGCACGCCCCGGCCCCGGCTCGCCGTCGTGGCGATGGGCAAGTGTGGCGGCGACGAGCTGAACTACGTCTCCGACGTCGATGTGATCTTCGTGGCCGCCGAGGACGACGACCTCGCCGCGGCCACCACGGTCGCCACCCGGCTGATCCACGTCTGCGGGCTGGTCGCCTGGCCGGTCGACGCCGCCCTGCGGCCCGAGGGCAACCGTGGCCCGCTGGTGCGCACCCTGGCCAGCCACCTCGCCTACTACCGGCGCTGGGCGCGGACCTGGGAGTTCCAGGCGCTGCTCAAGGCCCGGCCGGCGGCCGGCGACCTGGCGCTGGGCCGGGAGTGGATCGACCAGCTCGCCCCGCTGGTGTGGCGGGCCGCCGAGCGCCCCGAGGCGGTCGAGGACGTCCGCGCCATGCGGCGGAAGATCATCGACAACGTCCCGCCGAAGGAGCTGGAGCGCGAGATCAAGCGCGGCCCGGGCGGGCTGCGCGACATCGAGTTCGCCGTCCAGCTGCTGCAACTGGTGCACGGCCGGGGCGACGAGTCGCTGCGGGCGCCCGGCACCGTCCCGGCGCTGCGCGCGCTCGTCGCCGGCGGCTACGTAGGCCGGGCCGACGGGGAGGCGCTGCTGCGTGGCTACCGCTTCCTGCGCGGCGTCGAGCACCGCCTCCAGCTCCAGGGGCTGCGCCGCACCCACACCGTGCCGACGGAGCCGGCCGCGCTGCGCTGGCTGGCCGCCGCGCTGGGCTACGCGGCCACGCCGGGCCGCAGCGCCGTCGAGGAGTTCCGCGCCGAGTGGGTCACCCACGCCACCGAGGTACGCCGGCTGCACGCCAAGCTGCTCTACCGGCCGCTGCTGGAGTCGGTGGCCCGGGTGCCGGCCGACGGGCTGCGGCTGACCCCGGAGGCTGCCCGGCACCGGCTGGAGATCCTCGGCTTCGCCGACCCCGCCGGGGCGCTGCGGCACCTCCAGGCCCTCACCGGCGGGGTGAGCCGCACGGCGGCCATCCAGCGCACCCTGCTGCCGGTGCTGCTCAGCGAGTTCGCCGACGCCCCCGAGCCGGACCGCGGCCTGCTCAACTACCGGCAGGTCTCCGACAAGCTCGGCAGCACGCCCTGGTACCTGCGCCTGCTGCGCGACTCCGGGCCGGTGGCCCGCCGGCTGGCCCGGGTGCTCTCCTCCTCCCGCTACGCCGCCGACCTGCTGGCCCGCGAGCCGGAGGCGCTGCGGATGCTGGCCGAGGAGAGCGAGCTGGCCCCCCGGCCGAGGGGGGTGCTCTGCGAGGGCTTCGCCGCCGCCGCGGCCCGGCACGCCGACCCCGTCGAGGCCACCCGGGCGATCCGCGCGCTGCGCCGCCGGGAGCTGGTCCGCATCGCCTGCGCCGACCTGCTGAGCCGGGCCGGCTCGCTGGCCCCGTCGCCGCCCCGGCCCGACGGCGGGCGGGCCGCGCTCGGCCTCGCCGACGTCACCGCCGTGGGCACGGCGCTCGCCGACGTCACCGACGCCACCCTGGCCGCGGCGCTGCGGGCCGCCCGGGCAGCCCAGCCGCCCATGCCGGGGCTGCGCTTCGCCGTGATCGGCATGGGCCGGCTGGGCGGGTACGAGTCGAACTATCTCTCCGACGCCGACGTGCTCTTCGTCTACGACCCTCCGGCGGGCGGGAACGCGGCCGGCGCGGCGAGCGCCGCCGCCCACGCGATCGCCGAGGAACTGCGCCGGCTGCTCGGCATGCCCGCGCCCGACCCGCCGCTGGGCGTGGACGCCGACCTGCGCCCGGAGGGCCGGCAGGGCCCGCTCGTGCGCAGCCTCGCCGCGTACGCGCAGTACTACGCCCGCTGGTCGAAGGTGTGGGAGGCACAGGCGCTGCTGCGCGCCCGGTTCGTCTGCGGCGACGCCGACCTCGGCGCGGAGTTCGAGGCGATGGTCGACCCGGTCCGCTACCCGGCCGACGGGCTGACCCGCGAGCAGGTGGTGGAGATCCGGCGGATCAAGGCGCGGGTGGAGCACGAGCGGCTGCCCCGGGGCGCCGACCCGGCCACCCACACCAAGCTCGGGCGGGGCGGCCTCGCCGACGTCGAGTGGGCGGTGCAGTTGCTCCAGCTCCGGCACGGCGGGACGGTCCCGGCGCTGCGCGGCACGCGTACGCTCGACGCCCTCGCGGCGGCCCGGGACGCGGGCCTGGTCGACCCGACGGACGCCGCCGAGATGGCGGCCGGCTGGACACTGGCCGCGCAGGTCCGCAACGCGCTCATGCTGGTCCGGGGCCGGGCGGGCGACCAGTTGCCCCGGCACGGCGTCGAGCTGGCCGGGGTGGTCCGGCTGCTCGGCCGGGACGATCCCGGCGAGTTCCTCGACGAGTACCTGCGCACCGGCCGCCGCTCCCGCGCGGCGATGGAACGGGTCCTCGACGGCTGAGCCGGCTGGGCCCGGCCGGGGTGTTCCGGCCGCCGCCGGGGCTACCGCGTGCGGCGGACCAGCACCACGTTGTCGACCAGGGTCCCGATCTCGCCGTCCGGGCCGGTGCCCTGGCGGCGCGACGCGTCGAGCCGCTCGGTGTGCCACCGGTCAGGGTCGAGGTCGAGCGACGCGAAGGTCTCCTGCGGGGTGGGGAAGCGCACGTCCGGGTGGTTGGCCCGCCCCCACGGCGGGACCTCGCCGTGCTCGACGACGAGCAGCCGGCCGCCGGGGGCCACGGCCCGGGCCGCCGACTGGAGCAGCCGTGCCCGGGGAAACTCCAGCGGCGACTGGAGGAACTGGGCGGAGACCAGGTCGAACGAGCCCGGCGGAAAGGTCCGGGTGAGGTCGTGCCGGCGGAACTCGATGCGGGAGGCGACCCCGGCGGCGGACGCCTCCTCGGCCGCCCTGGCGAGAGCGGTCTCGGCGACGTCGACCGCGGTCACCCGCCAGCCCTGCCCGGCCAGCCAGATCGCGTCGCCGCCCTCACCGCAGCCGAGGTCCAGCACGGTGCCGGCCGGCAGCGCCCCGGCGACCTCGACCAGGACCGGGTTCGCCCGGCCGCTCCAGACCCGGTCGCGCCGCTGGTAGAGCTCCTCCCAGAACCGCGCGGTCTCGTCGTCCACGTCCGGGTGCGGCCGCGGGGCGACCACCGGCGCCGCCGGAGCGTCATGCTGGTGGTGGTGATGATGGTGGCCCTGCCGGGGGTCGCCGGCCGTCGTCTCGTGGTGCACGTCCCGTCCTCCTGTGCGCTGCCCTCGGTGACCTGTCGCGCCGATCGTGCGCGTCGCCGGCGGAGGGAGCAAGGAACGTTGCTGAGGTGGCAAAAAGACGGGAGAGGCCTCGGTCAGCTGCCGAGGCGGTACGTCCCGGCGCGCGGCACGGTCACCGCGGTCCAGTCGCCGTCGGCGGCGACGGTTGCGCCGCCGGAGGCGGTCAGCCAGCGGCTGTGCCGCACCCGGACCGGCACCGTGCCGGCGGCCGGCGCCTGGAAGGTCACCGAGGCGCCGTCCCGTGCGACGAGGTCGGCCGGCGCGCCGACGATCGGGGTCGGCTCGGCGACCGCCCAGACCCGCCAGTGCGGGCCGGACCAGACGGGCGTGAGATAGGGCAGGCCGCCCGTGACCAGCTCGGCCTCGGCCCGCCCCACCCACGACAGCGGGGCGTCCGGCACCGCGACGAACTGCACCGCGTTCTCGGCCAGCCAGTCCCGGTAGCTCGCGGCGGTCAGCGGCACCCCGGTGCCGGCCGCGCCCGGGACGGTGGTGAAGAACAGGGGGTTCCGGTCGATGTCGGCCTGCCGCAGCCAGCCCCGGGCCAGCGGCACCTCGCCCAGCCTCGCCGCTTCCCAGTAGTTGCGGGTCGGCGGCACCTCGACCCGGCCGGTGAGCCGCTGCCCGTCGAGGAACTCCCGCAGCGGCGCGAAGTACGCGGCCCGGCCGGTCGGGTCGTCGACGCTGCGCAGGTCGGCGGGGGGCACCGGCGGCTGCCACCAGCACACCGCCGCCAGCAGCGCGGCCAGCGCGACGCGGCCCCGGGCCGCGCCCCGCCCCCGCGCCCCGCCCCGGCCGCGTCGGGCCCACCACCGCGTCAGCCGGGCCGGGGGGCGGGCGGCGGCGGCCAGCAGCGGAAGGGCGAACATGACGGCCAGCCGGGTGGCGTTCAGCCCGACCGGGGTGTGTGCCAGCGCCGCCGCCAGCACCCCGGCCGCCGAGAGCAGCGCACCCACGCGCACCGGCCGGTACGCCACCAGCGCGGCGACCAGCAGGCTGGTCAGCACGGCGCGCAGCGTGTCGGTGCGGCTGATGTTCATCCAGCCGCCGTCGCCGAAGAGCAGCGCGGTCACCCCGAGCGGCAGCGCGGCGGCGACGCCGAGCGCCAGGCCGTCGGCGTACCGGCGGGTGAGCAGCAGCGCCGTGCCGGCCAGGCCGACGAAGAGGCCCGCCACCGGGCTCGTCGCCGAGGCCAGCAGCGCCCCGGCGACCGCCAGCCCGAGCCGCGCGAGCTGCCGGCGCCGCGCCCGCCGGTCCGGGCCGGAGTCGGCCGGTGCGGCCGGAGCGGAGTCGGCCGGTGCGGCCGGGGCGGAGTCGGCCGGTGCGGCCGGGCCGCGGGGGAGGGTGAGGGCGAGCAGCGCGCCGAGGCCGAAGGCCACCCCGAGGCCGTACGTCACCCGGCCCGAGACCAGGTTGCCGGCGATGGTGACCACCCCGACCAGGCTGCCGAGCAGCGGGCGGGGCACCCCGGTGCGCACCAGCAGCGCCGCGAACGCCGTCGCCGCCGCCACCAGCGCCAGCGCGCCGGTGACCCGCACCCCGAGCAGCGCCATCACCGGCTGGGAGACCAGGCTGTAGCCGAACTGCTGGACCCCGCCGTACCACCGCAGGTCGACCGGGGCGAGGCCGTGGGCGGCGAAGAAGTCGGCCCGGGCGACCTGCGCGGCGAGGTCGGAACCGGTCGGCGGGAGGGCGAGACACGTCACGCCGAGGAGTACGGCGGACGCGGCGGCCACCGCCACCACCCGACTGCGCCGCATGCCCACCTCCGTACCGCGACCACCGTACTGGCAGCATGTCCGGCGTGCCTCACCACCTCGCGCGCTGGATCGGCCTGGCCGGCTCGACGCTGCTCGCCGTGGCCGCGTTCCTCGGCGGAGCGCTGCCCGACGGCGATCTGCGCCCGACCCCGGTCAGCATCTGGCAGGGTCCGCACGGCCCGCTGATCATCGCCGCCTGGGCGGTCGGCACCGGGCTGATGGCGTACGCCTGGTGGGCGCTGCGCGGCCGGGTGCCGTCGACCCGCTGGGCCCTGGTCACCGTCGGGCTCTGGCTGCTGCCGCTGCTGGTCGCGCCGCCGCTGGGCAGCCGGGACGTCTACGCGTACGCCTGCCAGGGCGCCAGCTACTCCGCCGGGATCAACCCGTACGAGCAGGGCGTCTCGGCGCTGCCCTGCCCGTGGCTGGACACCATCTCCTACATCTGGCGGGACACGTCGGCCCCATACGGGCCGCTGTTCGTGCTGCTCGCCGGAGCGGTGGTGGAGGCGACCGGGTCGCTGTACGGCAGCATCGTGCTGTTCCGGCTGCTCGCGGTGGCCGGGGTGGGGCTGACCGCGGCCTGCCTGCCGGTGCTGGCCCGGCGCTGCGGCGTGCCGGCCGGCCGGGCGGTCTGGCTGGCGCTGGGCTCGCCGCTGATCGGGGTGCACCTGGTCTCGGGGGCGCACAACGACGCGCTGATGGTCGGGCTGCTCGTGGCCGGGCTGGCGGTGGTGGCGGCCCGGCCGGGTCGCCCCGGTCCGCTGCTGGCCGGGGGAGCGCTGCTCGGCCTCGCCGCCGCCGTCAAGATCACCGCGCTGGTGGTGGTGCCGTTCGCGGCGCTCGCCGCGATCGTCGGGGCGTACTCGATCAGGGCGCTGTTCCGCGACGGCGGGTGGGTGGTCGGCGGGGCGCTCGCGGCGGTCGTCGGCGCGACCCTCGCCACCGGCCTGGGCTTCGGCTGGGTCACCGGGCTGGAGCAGGGCGGCCTGGTGATCGCCTGGACCTCGCCGCCGACGGCGGTGGGGCAGACCGTCGCCTACCTCGCCGCGCCGTTCGGCTGGCACGGCGACCCGCTGCCGGCCACCCGGGGGATCGGGATGGCCGTGCTCGCGCTGGTGCTGATCTGGCTGTGGTGGCGGGCCCGCACCCGGGAGCCGCTGTGGCACGCCGGCCTGGCGCTGGCCGCCACCGTCGCGCTCGCCCCGCTGTTCCACCCCTGGTACTGGACGTGGCCGCTGGCCGTGCTCGCGGCCACGTCGCGGCGCACCGGCTGGTTCGCGGTCGTCGCAATCGGCTCGGCGTTCCTGGTCCTGCCGGACGGCACCGGGCTGGCCCGGTACAGCAAGACGGTCGGTGCCCCGCTGATGACGCTGTTGGTGATCGTGGTGGCCGTCCGCTTGGTACGGTCGGCTCGGGCGGCCCGCCGGCCGGCCGCCGTGGACTGAGGAGAGGACGCCGGTGACCACTCCCGGCTTTCCGCGGCCCGCCCCGCCCAACACCCCGCGGCCCGCCCCGCCCGACATCCCGCCGACGCCGGGCGCCGCCCGCCTGGCCCGGTACGCCGGCCTGGCCGGGGCGGTGCTGCTGGCCGTCGCCGGCTGGCTGGGCGGGGCACTGCCGTCGATCCCGCTGGACGTCACCCCGGCAGACCGGTGGCGGTCGGACA
The DNA here is from genome assembly GCF_043205005.1 of Micromonospora sp. NPDC047620. Classification (NCBI taxonomy): domain Bacteria; kingdom Bacillati; phylum Actinomycetota; class Actinomycetes; order Micromonosporales; family Micromonosporaceae; genus Micromonospora; species Micromonospora sp. NPDC047620. Next base: position 207,063 of record NZ_JBIDDG010000007.1, read on the forward strand.
CCGGGCCGCTGGTGCTGGGCGCCTGGCTGGTCGGCACGGCCCTGCTGGTCGGCGCCTGGTGGGCGCTGCTCCGGGGCGCGCCGTCGACACGGTGGGCGTACCTGACCGCCGGGCTGTGGGCGCTGCCGCTGCTGGTCACGCCGCCGCTGGGCAGCCGGGACGTCTACTCGTACGCCTGCCAGGGCTGGGCGTACGCGCACGGCGTCGACCCGTACGCGACGGGGGTGGCCGAGGCCGGCTGTCCCTGGGTGGAGTCGGTCGCGTCGATCTGGCGGGACACGCCCGCGCCGTACGGGCCGTTCTTCGTGCTGCTCGCCGCGCTCGCCGTGACCCTCGGCGGCGGCCTGGTGGGTACGGTCGTGGCGCTCCGGCTGGTCTCCGTCGCCGGGCTGCTGCTGGCCGCCCTCTGCCTGCCGGGGCTGGCCCGGGCGGCCGGCGTGCCCACCCACCGGGCGGCCTGGCTGGTGCTGGGCTGCCCGCTGGTCGGGGTGCACCTGGTGGCCGGCGCGCACAACGACGCGGTGATGCTCGGCCTGCTGTTGCTGGGCCTGCTGGTGCTGGTCCGCCGGCCGGGCAGGCCGAAGCCGCTGCTGGTGGCCGGGGCGCTGCTCGGGCTGGCGGTGACGGTGAAGGCCACCGCCGTGGTGGTGCTCCCCTTCGCGGCGCTGGCCGCGGTGCTGGGCCGCTACACCGTCCGGGCACTGCTGCGCGACGCCGGCTGGCTGGCCGGCGGGGCGCTCGGCGCGGTGGCGGTCGCCTCCCTGCTGTCCGGCCTCGGGCTGGGCTGGATACGCGGGCTGACCCGCAGCGGCGACTCCGAGCAGTGGACGTCCCCGCCGACGGCGGTGGGCTTCGTCGTCGACTACGCGGGCGGGCTCGTCGGCCGGGACCCGGCCGCGGTGCCGGTGACCCGCGCGGTGGCGCTGCTGCTGCTCGCCGTGCTCGTGGTGGCGCTGTGGTGGCGGGCCTGGTCGCAGTTGCGCGGGCTGAACGACGTCCAGCAGCGGGTGGCCCGCCTGGCCGCTGTCCGCCCCCGGGTGACCCTGCTCGGCGCGGGGCTGGCGCTGGCCGCCACGGTCCTCCTCGCCCCGGTCTTCCACCCCTGGTACGCCACCTGGCCGCTGGCCCTGCTCGCGGTCGCCGCGACCCGGACCACCTGGTTCGTGCTGCCCTGCGCGGCGGCGGCCTTCCTCACTCTGCCCGACGGCGCCAACCTGGCCCGGTTCGCCAAGGCCCCGGGCGCGCTGGCGATGACCGCGCTGGTCGTCGCGCTGGCGGTCTGGAGCCTGCTCCGGCTGCGCCGGGCCCGTGCCGCGCGCCACGGCTGACGCGACGCCACTTGCCGTCGCGGGTCGGCCGCGGCGAGTGGAACGCCATGGCTGCCAAGAACCTCCGGTGACAGCCATGGCGTTCCACCGACCGCGCAGGTGCCGCTGCGGCTGGTTCTACGGGACCCGCTCGGCGGTCCGCCCGCATGTCGGGCAGCGGGCGCCAATTCCGACCGGCCCGGGTGCCCGCACACGCTTGCGCAGGGCGATCGCCAGCGGCAGCAGCGCGGGGCCGGCCAGGCCGACCACGACGGCCGTCGCGGCGAGAGCAGCCCATCCGGGGGTAGGCGCCCCGCGCAGGTTGCCGTCCACCGCTCCGGCCAGCGGATGCACGGAGAGCAGGCCCACCGGGGTCAGCAGCACCAACAGTGCCCAGCCGCCCCTGTGGTCGGCCCGCAGGGCGAGCCCCGTCCCGAGCAGCACCACCACCACGAGCAGCACCACGGCGGCGCCGGGCAGGATCTGGCTCGCCGTCCGGCCGTAGTAGCTGATGTAGAAGTCGTAGCTGGCTAGCAGGTTGACACCCGCGAGGCCGGCGGCGGCGACGGCGAGCAGGGGCGCCGCCCGGACCGGCATGGGTGGCCGCTCTGGGAGGCCGAGCGCCACCAGCCCCAGCCCGACCTGCGGCAGCAGCACGAACAGCGGCGGGCGGGGCAGGCCGGCGAGGGCCGCGACCGGCACGACCGCGACGGTGAGCAGCAGGGCGAGGGTCACGGCGCGGCGGGTCCACGGGCCCGGTACCAGCACGTGCACCGCCGCGGCGAGCAGCCAGGCGGCCCACACCCCGATCCCGAGCGAGACGAACGGCCCTGCGCTTGGCACGCCCCACTCCGCCATCGGCGGGTCCAGCTCCAGCACCGACCAGACAGCCGCCAAGGCGGTCGCGGTGAGGAAGGCGAGGACGGCGGCGAGGCGTACGCCCGGGATCAGGCCGGCGGCCCCGGCGGCCCGCAGCCGCTGGCGGAGGCCGCCGCGCAGCAGGTCGGCGGCGTCGGCCGGGGATGGCCAGCGCCGGCCCGGCCCGGCCAGGTCGAGGTACGTGCCGACGATCTCGGCGCCGCGCGTCCGCCGGTAGTCGGCGGGATAGGCGAGCAGCAGGCGCAGGTAGCGGCGCTCCAGGTCCGTCATGCCAGCCCTCCCGCGACGCGCGGCGCCGTCTGGCGGGTCGTCGCCGCGCGGGCGCGCAGCCGGGCGGTGGCGGCCTCCACGTTGCGGCGCAGGCGCTCGGTCTCGGCGGCGAGGGTGGCGTCGCCGGTGGGGGAGAGGCGGTAGTAGCGGCGCAGCCGGCCGTCCACCACCTGCTCCCGGTCGACCTCCACCAGGCCGGCGTCGACCAGTCGGTCGAGCGCGCCGTAGAGGGTGCCCGGCCGCAGCGCCACGCGCCCGTCGGAGAGGGCGGCGACCTCGCCGATCAGGCCGTAGCCGTGCATCGGCTCGCCGGCCAGCGCGGTGAGGATCAGGAAGGTGGGTTCGCGCAGCGGAGTGTCCACGCCTCACAATATAACGGACACGAAGGTATAGCGGTGTCCGTTACGCGGCTGGGCCGGCCCCGCGAGTCGCGGAGCCGGCCCAGCCGGTGCTGATGGAGCAAGTGGGTCAGCAGTCGAAGTACATGGCGAACTCGTGCGGGGTCGGGCGCAGGCGCACCGGGTCGACCTCGTTGGTCCGCTTCCAGTCGACCCAGGTGGAGATCAGGTCGGGCGTGAAGACGCCGCCGTCGAGCAGGTAGTCGTGGTCGGCCTCCAGCGCGTCGAGCACCTCGGGCAGCGAGCCCGGCACCTGCTTGACGTCGCCCCACTCCTCCGGCGGCAGGTCGTACAGGTCCTTGTCGATCGGCGCCGGCGGCTCGATTTTGCTCTTGATGCCGTCCAGGCCGGCCATCATCATCGCCGAGAAGGCCAGGTAGACGTTGGCCGACGGGTCCGGCACGCGGAACTCGACGCGCTTGGCCTTCCGGTTGCTGCCGGTCACCGGGATGCGGGTGCAGGCAGAGCGGTTGCGCTGCGAGTAGACCAGGTTGACCGGCGCCTCGAAGCCCGGCACCAGCCGGCGGTACGAGTTGACCGTCGGGTTGGTGAAGGCCAGCAGCGACGGGGCGTGGTGCAGCAGGCCGCCGATGTACCAGCGGGCCATGTCCGACAGGCCGGCGTAGCCGGTCTCGTCGTAGAACAGCGGCTCGCCGTTCAGCCACAGGCTCTGGTGGGTGTGCATGCCGGAGCCGTTGTCGCCGAAGAGCGGCTTCGGCATGAAGGTGGCGGTCTTGCCGTTGGCCCACGCCTCGTTCTTCACGATGTACTTGAAGAGCTGGAGTTGGTCGGCCGCGTGCAGCAGGGTCGAGAACCGGTAGTTGATCTCGGACTGGCCGGCGGTGCCCACCTCGTGGTGCGAGCGCTCCACGGTGAACCCGGTGTCGACCAGCCGGCGCACGATGCTGTCGCGCAGGTCGGCGTAGTGGTCCACCGGCGGCACCGGGAAGTAGCCGCCCTTGTACGGGGTCTTGTAGCCGCGGTTGCCGCCCGGCTCCTCGCGGCCGGAGTTCCAGGCGCCCTCGATCGAGTCGATGTAGTAGAACGACTGGTGCGCCGAGGTCTCGTGGCGGATGGAGTCGAAGATGTAGAACTCCGCCTCCGCGCCGAAGTAGGCGGTGTCGGCGATGCCGCTGGCCGCCAGGTACGCCTCGGCCTTCTTCGCCACGTTGCGCGGGTCCCGGCTGTAGGCCTCGCGGGTGAACGGGTCGTGGATGAAGAAGTTGAGCGCGAGGGTCTTCTGCGCCCGGAAGGGGTCGATGAAGGCGGTGGCGACGTCCGGGAGCAGGAGCATGTCCGACTCGTGGATCGCCTGGAAACCGCGGATCGACGAACCGTCGAAGGCCAGGCCCTCGGTGAAGAATTCGTCGTCGACGGACTCGACCGGCAGGTTGAAGTGCTGCATCACGCCGGGCAGGTCACAGAAACGTACGTCGACGAACTTCACGTCCTCGTTCTTGAGGTATCGCAGGAGTTCCTCGGGATTGGCGAACACACGTCCTCCTGGCACGTCCACGGGTGGCTGGGCTCTTGGCGACGCTATGGCCGGGGGGTTGCCCGGCCATGTCTTGAGTGTTTCTGCCGTGTTACGTCCCTCGCGGAGCGTCATCCGCGCCGCTCGGGCGGGGTGAGCGGGCGACGGAACGTCACCGGCTGTGCCAGTGTATTGACACTTGCTCGCTTTGGTCCCTTTTTGCGCCCGGGGTGCCGGCGGCCGTCCCCGAGCCGCCCGTATGCCCTGGATACCCTTGACCGTTGTGAGCAACCCGCCTGACCGCCCCGTGCCGCCCGCGTCCGATCCCACCTTCACCCCGCCCAGCCTGGGCCGCCGCTTCGGCGCGCTGGTGATCGACTGGGTGCTCTGCCTCCTGGCCGCCCGAGGCTTCGCCGACCCGGTCCGCGACGGGTGGGCGCCCGTGCTGGTGTTGATCCTGGAGTACGGCTTCTTCCTCGGGCTGTTCGCCCAGACGCCGGGCATGTTCATCACGAAGATCCGCTGCGTCGCCTGGGCCGACGGCGGGCGCCTCGGCCTCGTCCGGGCGCTGCTGCGCGGCGTGCTGCTCGCCCTCGTCGTGCCGGCCCTGCTGATGGACAACCACCGCCGCGGCCTGCACGACCGCCTCGCGGGCTCGGTCGTCACCGACGCCCCCCGCCCCTGACCCCCCGTCCCTCCTCCCTCCCGCGATCTTGCACTTCCTGCCCGGACGAACGGGGCATAAGCGGCAGAGGTGGGGCCGAAACCGCAAGATCGCCGAAGAGCGGGCAGCGCGGGGGAGCGAGACGCGCGGGGGGAGAGACGCGTGGGGAGAGAGACGCGAGAGCCGGGCCCGACAGGGCCCGGCTCTCGTTGCGTACGTCCCGGTGGTCAGCGACCGCGCGACTGGCGGAACGCGCCGCGCGGGGGCCGCATGTTCTTCGGGATCGCGCCCTTGGGCATCTGCGGGCGGGCGGTGAGCGCCTTGAGCCGCTTGTCGAGGGAGTTGACGTCCTTGCCACTGAGCGTGCGCGGCAGCCGCATCAGGGTCATCCGCAACTTGCGGACCGGCAGCTGGCCCTCCTCCTGCCCGATCACGTAGTCGTGCAGCGGTGCGTTGCCGATGACCTTGGCCAGCCGTCGCTTCTCCTGGCCGAGCAGGCCGCGCACCCGCTGCGGGTTGCCCTCCGCCAGCAGGATCACGCCGGGCCGGCCGATGACCAGGTGGACCATGTCCATCTGGGTGGTGGAGCTGACGGCCGGGGTGACCCGCCAGTCGCCGCGCATGCTCTCCATGATCTGGGCCGCCGCGCCCGGCTGCCCCTCGGCGGCGTTCATCATCGCCCGGTTGGACCGCAGGTTGAGCACGATCAGCAGGCAGAGCAGGGCGAACAGGATGCCCAGCGGCAGCCAGATCCAGCCCCAGAGCAGGACCGCGACCACGGTGAGCGCGAGCGGGATCAGTACCGCGCCGGCGGCCAGCGGCGCGAACCACCTGTCCTGCTTGGCGGTGAACTTGAACACCATCCCGATCTGCTTCAGCCGCTGGCCGAACGAGACCTTCTCCTGGGGCTTTGCCATGCCGCTGAGTCTAGTGGTCGCCGCACGCCGCGATTACCCGCGGCCGGCTGAGTACCTTACGCCGCCGTACCGCCCCCAGCGGTGGGGAGTAAGGCGGGGGAGCGGGCGAAGATCAGGCGGCGCACCCATGCCCCGGGGACACCTTCGCGCGGAGAGTCAGAGTCGACAGCGACGACGACCTCAGGGAGCCCGAGATGTTCGGCACCGACGCGGACTTCATCCTCTCCATCCACCGTACGCACGTCGCCGAGCTGCGCGCCGAGGCCGCGGCCGACCGGCTCGCCCGCGCCCTGCCACGCCGCTCCACGCGCGGCTGGCTCGGCCGGTGGCAGCATCCGGGCCGCACCGGCGACGTCCGCCGGTGAGCGCCCCCGCGCCCCCGGCGGCCCCCACGGTGCCGTCGGGGGCTGCCACCGTGCCGCCGGGGGCTGCCACCGACCCGTCGAGGGCCGCCACCGACCCGTCGAGGGCTGCCACCCTCCTCCAGGGGACCGCCACTGGCCCGGCGGGGGCCGGCGCGCCGCTGCGGCCCGCGCCGTCCGGCGGGCCCGCTCCGCCGCCCTCCGGGCAGCCCGCTCCGGCGACGGCCGGTCCGTCGGTCGCCGGCCGGCCGGTCAGCGGAATCGAGGGCGGCGAGGGGCGTGGCATGCTCGGTGCCGTGACCGCACGCGCCGCCAGCACCGTCCTCGTGGGCCGACAGCCGGAACTCGCGGCCCTGCGCGACGCCCTCGCCCGGGCCCGCGCCGGCGAGCCGACCACCGTGCTGGTCGGCGGCGAGGCGGGGGTGGGCAAGACCCGGCTGGCGGAGGAGTTCGGCCGGTCGGCCACCGACGCCGGGGCCCGCCTGCTGGTCGGCCAGTGCCTCGAACTCGGCGAGGCCGGCCTGCCCTTCGCGCCGTTCGCGGCGGCGCTGCGCGCGGTGCTGCGCCGCGACGGCCCCGGCGTCTTCGACGGGTACGAGGCGGAGTTCGCCCGCCTCCTGCCGGAGCTGGCCCGGGGGCCGGTCGGTGTCGCCGCGCCCGCCCCGGCGCCGGTCTCGGACGCCCCGCGCGGCTACCTGTTCGACCTGGTCGCCGAGCTGTTCGAGCGGCTCGCCGCCGGGCAGCCCCTGGTGCTGGTGATCGAGGACCTGCACTGGGCCGACCGGTCCACCCGCGACCTCATCGCCTTCCTGGTGCGGGCCGCCCGCACCGCCCGGCTGCTGCTGGTCTGCACCTACCGCACCGACGAGCTGCACCGCGGGCACCCGCTGCGGCCCTTCCTCGCCGAGCTGGACCGGGCCCGCGGCGTCGAACGGATCGAGCTGGGCCGCCTCGACCGGGACGGCACCGGCGCGATCCTGGCCGACCTGCTCGGCGCCGAGCCGCTCGCCCGGGCGGTCGACCACATCCACGACCGCACCCAGGGCAACCCGTTCTTCATCGAGGAACTGGCTGCGGCCGGCGGCCCGGTCGGCTGTGCCGCGCTGCCCGAGACGCTGCGCGACCTGCTGCTGGCCCGGGTGGACCGGCTGCCCGACCCGGCCCAGCGGGTGCTGCGCATCGCGGCCGCCGGCGGCACCCGCTTCGCCCACCAGCTCATCGCCGAGGTGGCCGGGCTGCCCGAGCCCGAGCTGGAGGACGCGCTGCGCGCCACCGTCGCCGCCCAGCTCGTCGTGGCCGACCCGGAGGGCGACTACGAGTTCCGGCACGCCCTGGTCCGCGAGGCGGTGCACGACGAGCTGCTGCCCGGTGAGCACGCCCGGCTGCACGCCCGCTTCGCGGCGGCCATCGAGGCGCAGCCGCACCTGGTCGTCGCCGGTCGTGCCCCGGCCGAGATCGCCCACCACTGGTACGCCGCCCACGACCACCCCCGCGCCCTGGTGACCGCCCGCACCGCCGCCCGCGCCGCAGCCGACCGGTACGCGTACGCGGAGCAGAGCCGGCTGCTGGAGCGGGTGCTGGAGCTGTGGGAGCTGGTGCCCGACGCGGCCGACCGGCTCGACATGGACCACCTCGCGGTGTTGGAGGAGACCATCGCGGCGGCCACCACCGCCGGCGACTACCAGCGCGCGCTCACCCTCACCCGGGCCGCCCTAACCGAGGTGGACACCGACGCCGAGCCGCTGCGCGCCGCGCGGCTGCTGGACCGGCGCGGCCGGATGCTGGCCATGCTCGGCACGAGCGACGGCACGACGGAGCTGCGGGAGGCGTACCGGCTGGCCTCGGGGGTGCCGGACGGGCCGGAGCGGGTCCGGCTCCTCACCGACATCGCGGCGCACCTGATCAGGATCGACCCCGAGCAGGCCGGCGCGCTCGCGGCCGAGGCGACGGCGGCGGCCGAGGCGCTCGGCGAGGACCTGGGGCTGCTGCCGGCCCGGATCGTGCTGATCTGCCGTACCGCGGCCTCGGTCGACCTCGGCCTGGCCGAGCTGCGCCGGGTGGCGGAACGGGCCCGCGCGGCCGGGAACGCGCCGGCGCTGGTGAGCGCCCTGGTCCACCTCTCCGACGTGCTCTTCGAGCTGGGCCGGTACGCCGAGTCGGCCGACGCGGCCGCCGCCGGGGTGACCGAGGCGCGGCGGGTCGGCATCAGCCGCTCCACCGGCGCCTACCTGCTGTCGAACCAGGCCGAGGCGCTGATCGCCCTGGGCCGCTGGGACGAGGCCGACGCCGCCTGCGCGGACGCCGCCCGGATCGACCTGCCGGGCGTCTCGGGCCTGCACTGGCTCCAGCTCCGCGCCGGCCTGCGGCTGGCCCAGGGCCACCCCGCCGCGGACGAGCTGGTGGGCCGCGCCCTCGGCTTCCTGGCCCGGCCCTACCTGTGGCCGAACCACCGGCTGCCGCTGCGGGAGCTGCGGATCGAGGCGGCGCTGGCGGCCGACGACCGCGCCGAGGCCGTACGCGCGGCCCACGCGGCGCTGGCCGACGAGCGCCTGCCGCAGCTGCCCCGCGAGGGGTGGCCGGTGCTCAGCGCCGTCGCCCGCACGGCCGTCCGGGCCGGCGACCCCGAGCTGGCCGCCGCGGTGTCCGCGCTGGCCGCCGGCCTGCCGGCCCGCTGCCCGGCCGAGCGGGCGCACGCCGCCCAGGTGGGCGCCCTCCTGGCGGCCGGCGGCCCGGCGCTGGCGGCGTGGCGGGCGGCGGTCGCGGCGTGGCGGGCGGACGGGCAGCCGTACCCGCTCGGACGCGCGCTGCTGGCGCTCGCCGAGGCGGCGGCCGCGGCGGGGGAGCGGGACGAGGTGGCGGCGGCGGTGGGCGAGGCCGCTGCGATCGCCGACCGGCTCGGCGCGGTGCCGCTCGGGGAGCAGGCCGCCACGCTGGCCCGCCGGGTCGGCCTGCGCGGGGCCACCCGGGGCCGCCCCGGCGCGGATCTGCTCACCCTGCGCGAGCGGGAGGTGTTGCGCCTGGTCGCGGAGGGGCACAGCAACAGCCGGATCGCCGAGCAGCTCTTCATCTCGCCGAAGACGGCCAGCGTGCACGTCTCCCGGATCATCGCCAAGCTCGGCGTGAGCAACCGCGTGGAGGCCGCCGCGCTGGCCCACCGCCTCGGCCTGCTCGGCGAGCCCACCGCCCCCCGCTGACCCTCGATCGAGGGGCGCCCGAGGGGCGGAAGCTCGTCGCGCGTGCGGGCCGTGCCGGCGTGTCGGCCGGGGTGGGTCAGCCCGTGACCTGGGTGCCCTCGCGGGCCTCCAGCGCCTGCCGGTAGAGCCGGCCGGCCCGGTACGACGAGCGCACCAGCGGCCCGCTCATCACGCCCGCGAAGCCGATCTCCTCGGCCTCCTCGCGCAGCTCGACGAACTCCTCCGGCTTGACCCAGCGGGTGACCGGGTGGTGCCGCGGGGAGGGGCGCAGGTACTGCGTGATGGTGATCAGCTCGCAGCCGGCGTCGTGCAGGTCGCGCAGCGCCTGGGAGACCTCGGCGCGTTCCTCGCCCATGCCCAGGATCAGGTTGGACTTGGTGACCAGCCCGTCGGCGCGGGCCTGCCGGATCACGTCCAGCGAGCGTTCGTAGCGGAACGCCGGCCGGATCCGCTTGAAGATCCGCGGCACGGTCTCCACGTTGTGCGCGAGCACCTCCGGGCGGGCGCCGAAGACCTCGGCGAGCTGCTCGGGGACCGCGTTGAAGTCGGGGATCAGCAGCTCCACGCCGCAGCCGGGCTGGAGGGCGTGGATCTGCCGGACGGTCTCGGCGTAGAGCCAGGCGCCGCCGTCGGGCAGGTCGTCGCGGGCCACGCCGGTGATGGTCGCGTAGCGCAGGCCCATCGAGACCACCGACTCGGCCACCCGGCGCGGCTCGTCGGCGTCGAACTCGGCCGGCTTGCCGGTGTCGATCTGGCAGAAGTCGCAGCGCCGGGTGCACTGGTCGCCACCGATGAGGAAGGTGGCCTCCCGGTCCTCCCAGCACTCGTAGATGTTGGGGCAGCCGGCCTCCTGGCAGACGGTGTGCAGCCCCTCGCGCGAGACGAGCCCGCGCAGCTGGGTGTACTCCGGTCCCATCTTGGCCTTGACCTTGATCCACGGCGGTTTGCGCTCGATCGGCGTCTCGGCGTTGCGCGCCTCGATGCGGAGCAGACGCCGCCCCTCGGGGGCGGGCGTCGCGGTGCGCGCTACCTGGCTGGTCGTCGGCGCGGAGTGCTCGATCGTCACAAAACCGAGCCTACGCCCGACGGTCGCCGTCGATGTACCGCGGGCGACCGGCGTCACGCCGGAAGCCTTGTGACGCCGGACACCGGAGGCGGGAAAATCGCGTCACAGCAGGCGTCGGCGGGGTGCTACGGTTCCCCGCAGAGCTGTGACGGAGCCGAGTAGCGGCCCGATCCGCCAGTCGAGAGAGCCGCCGGTTGCTGTGAGGCGGTCTGGCGCCGGACCGCGAAGACCCTCCCGAGCTGCGGGAAGAACGGCATGCAAGGAAGGGCACCTTCTTAACGCCTCCGGTAGAGGAAGGGTCCCTTCCTAACCGCGCCAAGTAGAGCCCGCCCGGCTGGCCCCGGTGAAAAGGCGACGAAACGAGGCCCCCGTCAGCGGGGGCGAAGGTGTGGTGGCACCGCGAGGCTCCCGCTCGCCCACACCTCCCGGGGATCGCGTTGCGATTGATCGAGGAGGTAACCGCCGTGCAACGCATCCTTTCCCACCAGCTCTCCGCCCATGTCGGCGCAACCGTCCGGATCGCCGGCTGGGTGCACCGCCGCCGGCTGCTCAAGTCGGTGGCGTTCCTGATCGTCCGGGACGCCGCCGGCCTCGCCCAGGTGGTGGTCGCCGACCCGGCCGTCCGCGCCGACCTGGAGAAACTGACCGAGGAGACCGTCGTCGAGGTCACCGGCACGGTGGTCGCGAACCCGACCGCTCCCGCCGGGGTCGAGGTCGCCGAGCCGACCGTACGACCGCTCGGCCCGCCCGCCGTGCCGCCGCCGTTCGACCTCTACCGGCCGGCGCTGACCGCGAGCCTGCCCACCCAGCTCGACCACGCGCCCGTGGCGCTGCGCCACCCGACCCGTTCGGCGGCGCTGCGCGTCTCGGCGGCGGCGGTGGCCGGCTTCCGCGCCGCGCTCGACGCCCGCGACTTCGTGGAGATCCACACGCCGAAGGTGGTCGGCTCGTCCACCGAGAGCGGGGCGAACGTGTTCGCGCTGGACTGGTTCGGCCGGCCCGCGTACCTGGCCCAGTCGCCGCAGTTCTACAAGCAGCTCATGGTCGGCGTCTTCGAGCGGGTCTACGAGGTCGGGCCGGTGTTCCGGGCGGAGCCGCACGACACGGTGCGGCACCTCGCGCAGTACACCTCGCTCGACGCCGAACTCGGCTTCGTCACCGACCACCGGGACGTGATGGCCGTGCTGCGGCACACGGTGTCCGGCATGCTCGACGCGGTACGCGGGCGGGCCGGCTCCGCGCTCGCCACGCTCGGCGTCGAGGCCCCCGAGGTGCCGGCGGAGATCCCCGCCGTGCACTTCACCGAGGCCCTGGAGATCGCCGGCGCGCCGGCCGACGAGCCGGACCTCGCCCCGGCGCACGAGCGGGCGCTGGGGGAGTGGGCGCGGCGGGAGCACGGCTCCGAGTTCCTCTTCGTCACCGGCTACCCGATGGCGAAGCGGCCCTTCTACACCCATCCCGACCCGGCGCGGCCCGCGTACTCCAACGGGTTCGACCTGCTGTTCCGGGGGCTGGAGCTGGTGACGGGCGGGCAGCGGCTGCACCGGCACGCCGACTACCTGGCGGCGCTCGCGGCCCGCGGCGAGCCCGTCGAGCCGTACGCCGGCTACGTCGACGCGTTCCGGCACGGGATGCCGCCGCACGGCGGTTTCGCCATCGGGCTGGAGCGCTTCGTGGCCCGGCTGACCGGCGCGGCCAACGTCCGGGAGGTGACCGCCTTCCCGCGCGACCTGCACCGGCTCACCCCGTAGGCCGTTCTCGGTCGCTGTGGAGCCGGTGTCGGTCACGACCCCCGCTCCACAGCGACCCGGCCCGGTTGCCGTCCTTGGCCGTGTCGGAGGCCGGCCGCGGCGTCCTCAGCCCCGGACCGGACGTCAGCCGCGGGCGCGCAGCCGGCCGCGCAGCGCCCGGCGGGCCATCGGGCCCAGATCCTCCACGACCTCCATCAGCACCGCGAGGCGTTCCAGCGCGTCGAAGGCGTCCCGCGCGCCGGTGGGGTCGACTCCCTCGAAGAGTTCCAAGCCGACGAACGCGGCCGAGACCGCGCTCGCCAGCCCTGCCGGGTCGGCGACCGGGGCGACCGGTGAGTCGCGCAGCACCCGGCGCAGCACCGTCTCGATCTCGGCCGTCCACATTCGGAGCGCGGCGGCCGTCGACTCGGCGAGCCGCTGGTCGGTCTGGGCGCCGGCGAGCAACTGGGCCAGGACCGCCACGTTGCCCTCGGCACGCTCCTGCTCGTGCAGGGCACGACCCAGGTCGAGCAGTTCGCGCAGCGACCGTACCTCCGCGAAGCGTTCCCGGTATGCCATGACGCGGGCCGCCGTCGCGCTGCGGCAGGCCTCGGCGAGCAGGGCGTCGACGCTGCCGAAGTGGTAGAAGACCAGGGCCTGGTTCACCCCGGCCGCCGCCGCGACGGTGCGGGCCGAAACGCCGGCGATGCCGTGGGTGCGGATCGCCGCGAGCGCGCCGTCGATCAACTTTTGGCGGGTGGCGGCCATGGCTGTCCTTTCGTCAGTCGCGGGGATTCTCCCGCAGCGGCCGCACCGCCGCCGGCACCGGCGCCCGGTCGGAACGGACGTACTGGACGGTGAAGCTGCCCGAGTATCCGAACAGCGGCCCGACGAGAGGGTTGCTCACCCGCACCTCGATGCCGAAGCGCCCGTGGCGGTCGTCGTACCACTCCCGTAGGTGCGCCTGCCCGGTCAGGGCCGCCGGGCAGGGCACTCCGCCGCGGAAGCGCTGGGCGCCGCTGCGGATGGTCAGCGCGCCGGTCGCGTCGACGCCCAGGTGCAGGTCGACCGCGAGGTGCTGGTGCGTGCCGAGGTAGTCGACCAGGACCTGGCGCTGCGGGCTGTAGACCATGGTGGCGTCGAAGCGGCGGCGACAGTGCGTCGACACCTGGAAGGTCCGCACGAACGTCAGCGTGGGTCGGCGGTACGAGTCGGCGTAGGCGTAGTTCTCGATGGTGAACGGAATGCCGACGCCGGTCTCCGGGAACAGGATGTGCCGCAGGGTGCCCAGCCGCAGGAACGGCGCGATGAAGGCGGGCCCCCGCCAGACGCGGTCCATGATGCCGGTGCCCACGCAGCCCACGTCGGTGTCGCCGTCGACGCCGAAGCGGCGCTGCAACTGCGGGTGCAGTCGGCCGAAGTTGGTGCCCAGGGCGCGCTGGAAGACGGAGGTCACAGCTTCTCCAGGACGGACGGTGGGCGGGCGGCGAGACGGTCCGGCGGCCGGCGTCGACAGCGGCGGGCAGCCGGGGTGTGGGGACGGGGAGGCAGCGCCAGCACGACCACCGACGCGGCGAGCACCGCACCGGCCGCGGTCGCGGATCCGTCGGTGACCGACGCGACCAGCGCGCCGACGCCGGTCACCGCGAGCACCCGCAGGGCCAGCTCCCGCCCGGCGTCGCGCTGTGCGCGCTCCGGGGGCACGCCGTGCTCCAGCCACAGCCGCAGCCGGTCGAACGACCACGCGGTCGCCCAGCCGAACAGCGGGCGGAACACGAGATCGGCAAGCCGGCCCAGCGGTCCCCAGCGGGTGGCGTACGTGTAGCCGGTCAGGAAGCGCACCCCGCCAGGGACTGGCACGTATCGCCAGTAGCCGGAGCCCGACGCGATCAGCGATCGCGGGTCGTCGGAGCCGAAGCGCAGGGCCGAGGTGCACGTGCCGTCCGGTCGTGTCCGCTCACCGGCGTGTACGCCGTGGCCGCCGATCCGCACCCCGGGCAACACCGTGGTGGAGTAGCGGAACCGGGCGGGCGTGATGCCCGGCACCGGGTCGATCCGGCTGAAGCGGACATCCCACCGGCGGTGCGCCGTGGGGTCCTGCGTCGCAGACCACACCCGTTCGACCGGTGCGGCGATCAGCGCCTCGACATAGACAGCCCGCACTGGAGCCTCCCCATTTGAGCGGTCGCTCAAGGGGACGATACCTCCGCTTGAGCGACCGCTCAAGTGCTTGGAGTCGGGTCCACCGAACCGCGGCCGGGTCCCGGGGTATGAAGGAGCGGGGCCTCGGACGAGACCCGGACGGCGTGAGCCGAAGAGCGGTGCTGGCGGGGCCACCCGGACTGGTCCCTGTACGCCGCGTTCGGCGCGTTCACCTCGCTCTACGGGCGCAACCACGTGCACCCCTCGTCTTCGGGTTCGGCGCCGCGGCGTCGGTGCCGCACGCGGTCTCCGACGTGCCGACCGCGACGGCCGTGGCCGGGCTCAGCAGCCTGTTCGCGCTGCTCGTCGGCGCTGTCGGCAGCGTCCTGCGCGGTCAGGCCGGGCCGAGGAGGTCCCAGAGGTTGCCGGCGATGTCGCGGAAGACCGCCACCCGGCCGTACGGCTCGGTGCGCGGCGGCCGCACGAACTCGACGCGCGCCTCGACCATCCGGCGGTGGGTGGCGTCGAAATCGTCGACCTGGAGGAAGAAGCCGACCCGTCCGGCGACCTGGTCGCCGACGGCCTGCGCCTGCCGCTCGCCGTCGGCGCGGGCCAGCAGCAGCCCGGTCTGCGCGCCGGGCGGTCGGACGACGACCCAGCGCTTCGGGCGGCCGTCGTTGGTCAGCGACGGCGAGTCCTCGACCAGGTCGAAGCCGAGCACCTCGGTGAAGAAGTCGATGGCCGGGTCGTAATCGGCGACGACGACGGTGACGAGATCGATCCGCACGGGCGGGGTCAGGCCGCGACGAGGGCCGGCAGGTGGCGCTCGACCACCGGCAGCACGTCGGCCACGGTGACCGGGCGGCCCAGCTCGGCGGTGAGCGAGGTGACGCCGGCGTCGCGGATGCCGCAGGGCACGATCCGGTCGAAGTGGCCCAGGTCGCAGTCGCAGTTGATCGAGAAGCCGTGCAGGGTGACCCCGCGGGCGACCCGGATGCCGATGGCGGCCACCTTGCGGGCCGGGCCCCGGTCGTCCTCCGGCACCCAGACCCCGCTGCGCCCGTCGACCCGGCCGGCGGCCAGCCCGAACTCGGCGCAGACGTCGATCAGCAGCTGCTCGGTGCGGCGCACGTAGGCGACCACGTCCACCGGGTCGGGCAGCCGCACGATCGGGTAGCCCACGAGCTGCCCCGGGCCGTGCCAGGTGATCTTGCCGCCCCGGTCGACGTCGACCACCGGCGTGCCGTCCATGGGCCGGTCCCACGGCTCGGTGCGCTTGCCGGCGGTGTAGACGCTCGGGTGCTCCAGCAGCAGCACCGTGTCGCCCCGCTCGCCGGCCACCACCGATTCGTGCAGCCGGCGCTGCTCGTCCCAGGCGGCCTGGTAGTCGAGGAGACCAGCGCGGACGGCCGTGAGGCCGGAAGTCGTCGTGCTCACGCGCCAAGCCTAGACCCGTACCGGCCAGTCACCTGCGGTGACGCGGCTCACCACGTCACCACGGCGCTCATCCCTGCGGGACCCGCCACAGCCAGACGTCGTCCACCCGCTCGGGCGGGCCGAGCAACGCGGTCACGGTACGGCGGATCGCGTCCTCGTCGACCGGCCATTTCGCCCCGTGCACCTCGTCGGCCAGCACCACCGTCTCGATCCGCCAGTGCCGCAGGTCGGCGCGGGCCTCCTGGATGCTGCCCTCGGTGATGATCGGCACCAGCCCGCTCCGTCCGGCCTCGTCGAGCATGGCGCTGAACGGGCGCGGCGGCGGGCCGATCCGGCCCCGGCCGTCCGGGCCGCCCGGGCCGAGGAAGAAGCCGGAGGGGATGGCGAACTCGCCCTGCCGGTGCGCCAGCGCGTACGCCTGCCAGCGCTGCCCGTCGGGATAGACGTCGAGGGTCAGCGGCACGGGGGTCAGCACCCCGCCCGGGGAGACGTACTCGCGCCAGGTGCCGGCGGTGATGAAGCGCGGTATCGGCTCGCGTTCGATGGTCAGCAGCGGGGTCGGCAGCAGCGGCACCAGCGCCACCGCGAACCCCGCCCACCAGGCCAGCCGCACCGGGCGGCGTCGGGGCGGATCGGCCCGCAGTTGGTCGACGGCGTACGCGAGCAGCACCCCGATCACCGGCGCCACCACCAGCGCCAGCCGGGCGGGCAGGGCGGCGTTCATCACCGGCAGGTGCCCGAGCAGGTCGAACGGCATCGGCAGGTCGGCGCGGTGCCCGTCGACCTTGGCCTCGGGGCCGAAGGAGAGCACGGTGAAGACCACGGCGGTCACGCCCAGCGCCCAGAGCGTCGCCCGGCGGCCCGCGTCGGCCCGGCGCCACAGCGCCACGAAGCAGGCGACGGCGAGCAGCAGCAGCGGGATCCCGAAGAACGAGTTCTCCTCGGTCGGGTTCGGCGCCAGCCGGGTGCCCAGCCCCACCTCCCCGGCCAGCGAGCGGCGCGGGTAGGCCCCGAACGCGACGACGTCCTCGGAGTGGATGACCGCGTCGAAGCCGGTGCCGTGGAAGCGCTGCGGGCCGGCGAAGTGCAGCCAGAGCGGGTACGCCAGCAGCACCCCGGCGACCACGGCGGTCACCCCGAGCCCGCGCAGGAAGGTCGGCAGCACCGCCCGGGCCTCGGCGCGGTGGGCCGGGTGCAGCGCCCAGGCGGCGACGAAGACGCCGAGCGCCAGCGCGGTGAAGAAGAGCCCCTCGGCGGCGATGGAGAAGGCGACGGCGACGAGCGCGCCGAGGATCGCGCCGTCGCGCAGCGGGCGCCGGGAGCGGCGCAGGGCGAACGTCCGCCACACCAGCAGCGGCACCAACCAGCCGGCGGTCCAGTTCAGGTGGGCGTTGGCGTGCGACACCATGCCGGGGGAGAAGCCGATGAACAACCCGCCGACCGCGGCGGCGAGCGGGCTGCGGGCCAGGTGCCGGGAGAACAGCCAGTACCAGGCGAGCGCGGTGGCGGCCAGGTTGAGGGTGAGGATCACCAGGAACGTGGCCGGCGGCCCGATCAGGTACGTCAGGGGGGCGAAGACCACCGCGTACACGGTGATCGAGGTGTTGACCGCGAGGTTCACCCCGTCCGGGACGTTGACGAGGTGGGTGAAGAGCGGGTTGTCGCCGTGGGTCACCGCGTGGCCGCCGAAGGCCAGCAACCACTCGAAGAGCGCCTGGTCGCTGGAGTTGACCGTGATGGCGCGGACGTTCGGGTCCCGCCACAGCCCGCTGGTCACCCAGACGGCGAGCGCCAGCGCGACCAGCGCCACGATCAGGTCGGCCCGGCGGTCGCGGACGACACGGCGCGGCGAGGCCGGCGAGGGCGCCAGGGACGGGGAGGTCGGCACGCAGCGGACGTTACCAACCGGACCTGGACACGCCGGTCAGGACGCACATCCTCCCGACAGCGAATGTGTGACCGTGGCCCATGTCACACCACGACACATCGACGTAACCTCGCGGCAATTCGCGGGTGACCCAGTTCACAACCCGTCCCCAGGAGGCCCCCGTGCGCCGCTCCTCGTCCCTGCTCACCCGGCTGACCGGTGCGGTCGCCGGGCTGGTCCTCGCCGCCACCGCGGTCGTGACCCTCGCCGCCCCCGCCCAGGCCGCCACCCTCACCCAGGTCACCGGCTTCGGCTCCAACCCCGGCAACCTCGCCATGTACGCGTACCGGCCGGACAACCTGCCGGCCGGAGCGCCGGCGGTCGTGCTGCTGCACGGCTGCACCCAGGACGCCTCCGGCTACTTCGCCAACTCCGGTTGGCGCAAGTACGCCGACCAGTGGAGGTTCGCCCTGATCGTGCCGCAGCAGTCCAGCGCCAACCAGCAGCTGAGCTGCTTCAACTGGTTCGTGGAGCAGGACATCACCCGGGGATCCGGCGAGGCGCTGTCGATCAAGCAGATGGTCGACTACGCCAGGAACAACTACGGCACCGACCCGGGCCGGGTCTTCGTCAGCGGGCTCTCCGCCGGCGGGGGGATGAGCGCGGTCATGCTCGCCACCTACCCGGACGTCTTCTCCGCCGGCTCCGTCATCGCCGGCCTGCCGTACCGCTGCTCGCCGCCCGCCACCACCAACGCCTGCCAGTTCCAGGGGGTGAACAAGACCCCGCAGGAGTGGGGCAACCTGGTCCGGGCCGCCCACCCCGGGCACACCGGCCCGCGCCCCCGGGTCGCCATCTGGCACGGCACCTCGGACTTCACGGTCGTGCCGGCCAACGCCACCGAGCTGCGCGACCAGTGGACCAACGTCCGGGGCGTCTCGCAGACCCCGACCAGCACCGCGTCGCTGCCCGCCAACACCAGCCTCGAGGTGTACGGCAACAACGACGTGCGGGTCTACCGGATCTCCGGCATGGGCCACGGCACCCCGGTCGACCCCGGCTCGGCCGCCGACCAGTGTGGCACCACCGCCCCGTACATCCTGGACACCATCTGCTCCGCGTACCACGACGCGGTCTTCTTCGGCCTGGACGGCGGGACCCAGCCCAGCCCGACGGCGACGGCGAGCCCCACGGCCTCCCCGACGGCGAGCCCGACCACCGCACCGACCTGCGTGACCGCCAGCAACTACGCGCACGTCGGCGCAGGCCGCGCCTACCAGTCCGGCGGCTACGCCTACGCCAACGGCTCGAACCAGCGGATGGGCCTCTACAACACCTTCTACACCAGCACCCTCAAGCAGACCGGCCCCAACCACTGGGTGATCGGCTGCTGATCCTCCCGCACCGCGCGTTGATCATGAAGTTGTTGCCACCCCGCCCGACGTGTCGTGGCAACAACTTCATGATCAACCGGGTTGGGGGAGTGGGGATTGTCAGTCGTGTAGCGCGGCGTGCAGCGCGCCGGCCAGATCGGGGTGGCGGAACGCGAAGCCGGCCTCGGTGAGCACGCCGGGGAGGACCCGGGTGCTGGTCAGCGCCTCGTGGGCGAAGCCGCCGAGCGCCACCTTCAACGCCAGCGCCGGGATCGGGATGATCGCCGGCCGGCGCAGCTGCCGGGCCAGCTCGCGGGTGAAGTCGGCGTTGGTCACCGGGGCCGGCCCGACCACGTTGACCGGCCCGGCGACGTCGTCGCGGGCCAGCATGAACACCACGGCGTCCAGCCAGTCGACCAGCGAGATCCACGGCAGCCACTGCCGGCCGCTGCCGAGCCGGCCGGCGATCCCCAGCCGGAACGGCAGCAACTGCGGCTTCAGCAGCCCGCCGTCGCGGTGCAGCGGCAGCCCGGTGCGCAGCCGCACCACGCGTACGCCCGCGTCCTCGGCCGGGCGCGTCGCGGCCTCCCAGACCCGGCAGACGTCGGCCAGGAAGCCCTCGCCGGCCGGGGCGTCCTCCTCGACCGTCCGGTCGCCGGTGTTGCCGTACCAGCCGACCGCCGAGGAGTTGAGAAGCACCCTCGGCCGGTCGCCGTCGGGCAGCCCGGCGATGGTGACCGCCAGCGTGGTGGTCGTGTCGACCCGGCTCGACCGGATCACCTGCCGGTACCCGTCGTTCCACCGCCGGTCGCCGACGCCCGCGCCGGCCAGGTTGACCACCGCGTCCGCCTCCGCCACCGTCGCCGGGTCGAGCTGCGCGGCGGACGGGTCCCACTGCCGCTCGTCGGGGGCGCGCGGCGGCCGGCGGACCAGTCGGGTGACCTGGTGCCCGTCCGCCGTGAGCCGGTCGACCAGCCGGGTGCCGAGGAAGCCGGACGCACCGGCCATGAGGATCCGCATGCTCATATCTTCGGGTACGGACGCCGGGCCTGACGTGTAGAGCCGGTCACCGTCCGGGGGCTGGGGGCCAGCAGCCAGCCGAGCGCGCCCCGGGCGAGCGTACGGCGTCGGTCAGTGAGTGGGTCGCCAGGTAGGAGAGGAACTCGATCGCGTCGAAGACGTTCGACTCTCCCATTCCGTTCGTGCCGGCGATGCAGGTGAAGGGGCCGAAGTCGACACTCACGTCGAGGAGGTTCTTGAACCCCTGCACCTCCAGCCGCGTCAGCGTGGAGAGAGCTTAGCCATGCAGAGGTCAACCACCTAGGTCACGTCGTGGCCGGGCGCGGCGGCGCTCCCGGACGGGTGGTCGGACGACTGCCGGGGCAGAGCCCAGCCGAGGAAGCGGTCGAAGAGTTGGGTCGGATCGGGGCCGTCGTGCGGGTTGAGCGTGTGCAGGTGACCGGCCGCGTCGTGCAGCAGGCCGCCAAGGTGGATCAGCAGCGCGATCCGGTCGTGGGCGTACTCCCGCAGCAGGGTGAGTCGCGCAGGGCCGCAGGGCCACGGCGCGCCGCATCCCCGGCAGAGCCAGAGCGGGCGCAGCGGCAGGTGCGGTCCGGCGGTCGTCACCAGCGACCGCCGTTGGCTCGCCAGGTCTGCGCGGGCGTCAGCCGGCCCACCCGCCCCACCTGCGGGTTCGCCCGGGTCGCCTCGTCCCACCACCGCGTGTTGCGCGGCGGGGTGGGCGGCTCGGTCGGCACTGGCAGGTGCCGGTCGGGGCACGCGCGCCAGCGCAGGCCGCACGAGCACCAGCGCCGCCAGCCCCGCCACGTCCGCCGGTGCCGAGGCGCGAGGGGGACGGCCCGCCCGTTCCGCCGCCGACTCGCCGCCATGTCAGCGCCGCCGATCCGGTACGCGGACCAGCCGCCTGCCGCGCGCCACCAACTCGTCGCCTTCTCCACAGCGTCCACCGGCTGGTCGATTACGGGCACGACTCTCCTTTGAGGATTCGATGCGGCGCCGAGGCGGGCGGGGGCAGCCGTTGCGCGGGCGGCTGGAGCCCGGCACCCGCCCCGGGCCTGCGGGGGCCCGCCACCGTGCGGCGGGCAGGGCGTGGCACCCGGCCGACCTCCGGGGGATTGGGCCGACCGGGTGCGTTTCACGGAACGACCAGCTCTGGTTTGCAGACCTGGGAACCAGTCAACGAGAGCTTTGCACGACATGTTGTACAAAGCAAGCCTCAGCTTGTCCTTACTTGTCGTGCCAAGTTGTTCATGGTCGAATGGCGGTGCAGACCTGGGAGTGTGAATGCCCGCCAAGCCGAAATGGGCGCAGCTCGCCGACTACATCCGTGCCCGGATCGAGTCAGGCGAGTGGGCGCCGGGAGACAAGCTGCCGTCCACCGCGCAGCTCAAGGAAGAGCACGGTGTGTCGCAGACGGTCGTGCGTCAGGCGATCCTGGTGCTCCAGACGCAGGGGCTCGTGGAGGGAGTGCACGGCGTCGGCGTGTTCGTCGCCGAGCACCCGACGACCTGACCTCGCCTCACCCGTACCCGAAAGTCGGTGGCTCAGCTGGCGGCGGCCAGGCGGGCCAGTACCGGCGTGAGCGGGTCGAGGGCGTCGGCGCGGACGACGAACCGGGTGACGCCCCAGCGGCGCCGGTGCGCGGCGACCGCCGCGACGATCTCGTCCTCGGTGCCGGCCAGCACGAACGGCGTGGCCAGCAGCTCGGCGGCGGTCAGGCCGGTCTGCTCCGCGAACTGGGCGGTGGCGGCCTCGGCGTCGTCGGTGACGGCGACCAGCTGCACGAGCGCCTCCAGCACCGGCGGCTCGGCCCGCCCGGCTGCCCCGGCCGCGACGCAGGCCAGCTGTGCCTCGATGTCCGCCTCGCGCCAGCGCACCTCGTGCATGTAGCCGTCGGGCAGGGTACGACCCAGACCGGCCAGCCCGACCACGTCCGCGTGCGCGCCGGCCCAGCGCAGCATCGTGGAGTTCGCCGTGCCGAGGGTGAGCGGGACACGCCGCTGCACCGGTCGCGGCGTCTCCAGCCGCGCGGCCCGCACGACCAGGTCGGGGGAGTCGACGGTGACCTCCTCGCCGTCGAGCAGCGCGCGGACGGCCTCGGCGACGGCCAGGCAGCGGCGCACCCGACCGGCGACGTCGGGGCGCTCCCGCCCGACCGCGTGCCACTCGGCGGGGGTGTGGCCCGCGCCGAGGCCGAGCCGGGCCCGGCCGCCGGAGAGCAGGTCGAGGGTGGCCACGTCCGAGGCGAGCAGCATGGGCTCCCGGATCCCGGCATTGGAGACGTACGAGCCCAGCTTGATCGTCGACGTCACCGCCGCCGCGGCAGCCAGGGCGACGAACGGCGACGTCGTCTTGCCGGGGTGGTCGGCGGTGGACAGGGTGTCGAAACCGGCCGCCTCGGCCCGCCGGGCCAGGTCCAGCCAGCCCCGGCCGTCGGACGGAGTCGCCTGGAGGGAGAAGATCGCCATACGCCCACCCTGCCGGCCCCGGGGCCGGCAGGCCAACCCGACGCCGGCAATTCTGCTACCGGCAGACCTACTCGGGGCCGGGCGGCGGGACGGGGACCCCGAGGAGCCCTTCGGTGGTGCCGTCGGTCAGCGCGTTGAGCGCGTCGACCAGCTTCTTCTCCTCGTAGACGAAGTGCGATTCGAGCAGCGCGGCGAGCGTGTCCAGCTCGGCCCGCACCTCGGCCGGCGGCGCGGCGGCGTCGGCCAGCTCCTCGACCCGGTGCAGGATCCCGGCCACCACGTGGTGGTCGGCCTCCAGCTCGCGCAGCACCGGGGTCAGCTCGGGGACGCGGTCGGCCAGCACCCGGAACGCCCCGGCGTCCTCGCCCGTGTGGTGCCGGGTCAGTGCCGCGCAGAAGGCCAGGCAGTGGATCCGCAGGTCCCGAGGCCGTGCGCCGGGCTCGCCCAGGCCGTCGCGGATGCGCGTGAGCTCCTCGCGGAGCCAGAGGTGGATCTCGATCAGTTGGTTGCCGAAGGCCCGCAGGCGCTCGTCCGGCGTGGATGGATGCACGCGTGTCCCATGCTGTCCCGCGCCTCCATGCCCTCGGCGGTCTCCTTGCCGGGTGCACCGCGACGCTGCCGGCCAGCCTAGACGAAGGCCCTCCCGGCGGGGTCGCCGGTGACGACCGACGACAGTCCGAGGGGCGTCAGGTCGACGGCTCGTCCGAGGTGGGCTCGCGCCAGCGGGCGCGCCAGGCGGCCTCGTACGCCTCGTGGCTGGTCTTCTCCTCGAAGACCCGTTCGCGCAGCGCGCGGCGTTCGTTCGCCTTGACCACCACCTCCACCCCCACCAGCCCGACGCAGATGGCGGTGAGCAGGGCGAGGGTGGCCAGCCCCGGCAGCACCAGGCCCACCGGGATGGCGGCGGCGAGCAGCAGCACCGCGGCGACCCTGGTCCAGTAGACGGTACGCAGGGTGCGCGCCTGGAACAGCATGTTCGCGGAGAGGTAGCAGATCACCCCGCCGAACAGCAGCGGGACACCCGGGCCGTGCGTCGACTCGGTGAATGGCACCTCGGGGTCGGTGATGTCGCCTACGACCTCCTCCGCACCGAGGGCGAACAGGATGATCCCGGCGATCATCGGCAGGTGGAGGTAGGCGTACGCGTCCCGGGCCATCGCCACCCGGGCCCGGCCCTCGGCCGTGTGCAGGGCGATCCGAGCGGCCGGGCCGACCACGTCGTAATGGGCCCACCACAGCGAGGCGGTGAAGAATCTGCCGAGCACCGCCGCCGCCACCGCGGGCCAGGTGGGGGGCTGACCGACCAGGTTGCTGCCGACGCCGACCGAGATGACCGACTCGCCCAGCGCGATGATCAGGATGAGGTCGTACCGCTCGGTCCAGTGCTCGGCGGAGGTCACCGTCCAGCCCCAGGCGCCGGCCACCAGGCCCATGCCGTACTGGAGCAGGACGACGCTGATCCAGAGCCCGTCCCGCACCAGTGCGGCCCGGCCCGGGTCGTCGACCTGCGGCGGAATCAGCGCGGCGGCCGTGAGCAGCAGGGTGCTGACCGTCAGCTCGGGGGAGTACTTCAGCAGCAGCCGGCGCTCGCCGGGCCTCTCCCGCGCGATGTGCCAGTACAGCAACAGGTGTACGCCGCGGATCACCACGTAGCTCAACGCGACCACCATCGGCCCGGCGGCCACGTCCTCCGTGTCGTCGAACGCCTGCGGCAGGGACAGCGCGAAGCAGAACAGCGCGGCCATGCTGACGACCATCAGCACCGGCACGAAGCCCTCGCCCAGCCGGACCCGGGACGCCACCACGCAGTGCACCACCCAGCACCACCAGAGCACGGCGAGCACCAGCAGGGCGTGCAGCAGCTGGCGGCCGGAGATGTTGGCGGCGGTCGTCCGGGTGATGATGAAGAACGAGAAGACGAAGACCAGGTCGAAGAAGACCTCGAACCGGTCGACCCGGGCGCCGGGGGCGATCGAGACGGCAGGCCCCAACCGCTCCTGCCACCGGAAGCCGCCCACCAACCCACTCTCGCAGCGCCCCGGCCGCGCCGCGCCGGAATCGGGCCACGGCGGGCCCCGGGGTCGGCCCGGGGGCGGGCGGCGTCGGCCGGGCGGCGTTGTCGCCGAGCGGGCGGCGGCGTCGGGCGCGGGGGCTGGCGGGGCGGCGGCGTGCAGGTCCGAGCCAGGTCGACAACGACGAGGGCGCCCCGGTCCGTGACCGGGGCGCCCTCTGTGCGTCGTGCGGGACTACAGACCCAGCTCGGCCTCGAAGTTGCCGGCCTCCAGCCGCTCCTTGACCGCGACCAGGAAGCGGGCGGCGTCCGCGCCGTCGATCAGCCGGTGGTCGTACGACAGGGCCAGGTAGACCATCGACCGGACGGCGACCACCTCGCCCAGCTCCGGGTCGTTGACCACGACCGGGCGCTTGACCACGGCACCCGTGCCGAGCATCGCCGACTGCGGCGACGGCACGATCGGGGTGTCGAACAGCGCGCCCCGGCTGCCGGTGTTGGTCAGCGTGAAGGTCGCGCCCGCGATCTCGTCCGGGCTGATCTTGTTGGTGCGGGTGCGCTCGGCCAGGTCGGCGATCCGCTTGGCGATACCGCCCAGGTTCAGGTCGCCGGCGCCGTGGATGACCGGGACCATCAGGCCACGCTCCGTGTCCACCGCGATGCCGAGGTGCTCGGCGTCGGGGTAGGTGATCGTGCCCGCCTCCAGGTCCATGCTGGCGTTGACGATCGGGAAGGTCTGCAACGCCTCTACGGCCGCCAGGGCGAAGAACGGCAGGAACGACAGCTTCACGCCGTGCCGCTGCTGGAACGCGTCCTTGGCGCGGGCCCGCAGCTTGGCGATCCTGGTGACGTCCACCTCGACCACGGTGGTGAGCTGCGCCATCTCGTGCAGCGACTGCTGCATCCGCTTGGCAATGGTGGCGCGGATCCGGGGCAGCTTCTCGGTGGTGCCGCGCTTGGCGCTCGGCTGCGGCCTGGCGGCCGGCTTGGCCGGGGCCGCCGCGGCGGCCGGCTGCTGCGCCGGGGCCGGCGCGGCCTTGGCCGCCTTGGCCTTCTCCGCCGCGTCCAGCACGTCCTGCTTGCGGATCCGACCGCCGACGCCGGTGCCGTTGACCGAGGCCAGGTCGACGCCGTGCTCGCTGGCGAGCTTGCGCACCAGCGGGGTCACGTAGCCGGCCGCCTCCTCGCCGCCCTGGACGGGCGCCGACGGGCGCTGCGGGGCCGGGGCCGCCGGCATCGCCTTCTTCTCGGCCTGCACCGGCCGCGCCGAGGTCTCGGCCTCCGCCGCCGGCTCGTTGTACGACAGGCCCGGGGTCGGCTCCTCGACCTTGGGCTCCGGCTTGGCCTCGGCCTTCGGCTCGGGCTTCGGCTCGGCCTTGGGCGCCGGCTTCGGCTCGGGCTTGGCCGGGGCCGGGGCCGGGGCCGCGCCGGCGGCACCGATCACGGCCAGGTCCGCGCCGACCGCGGCGGTCTCGTCCTCGGCGACCTTGATCTCCAGGACGGTGCCGGCGACCGGCGACGGGATCTCGGTGTCGACCTTGTCGGTGGAGACCTCCAGCAGCGGCTCGTCCACCTCGACGGTCTCGCCGACCTGCTTGAGCCAGCGGGTGACCGTACCCTCGGTGACGCTCTCGCCGAGGGCCGGCATCTTGACCGGGGTGCCCTCGCCCGACGGCGCCGGGGCGGCCTGCGCCCGCGGCTCCTCGACGGCCGGCTGCTCGGCCTCGGCCTGCGGCTCCGCGGCGGCCTCGGCGGCCTCCTCGGCCGGCTCCTCCTGCTGCGGGGCGGCCTCGCCCTCACCGGCGATCACGGCCAGCTCGCTGCCGACCTCGGCGGTCTCGTCCTCGCCGACCACGATCCGGCTCAGCACGCCCGCCGCCGGGGACGGGATCTCGGTGTCGACCTTGTCGGTCGACACCTCGAGCAGGGGCTCGTCGACCTCGACGGTGTCGCCCTCCTGCTTGAGCCAGCGCGTGACGGTGCCCTCGGTGACGCTCTCGCCGAGCCGGGGCATGGTGACCGATACCGGCATCTTCTAAGACTCCTTCATTCCCCTGGTGGGATCATCGCCCGTCGCCGGACGCCGCGGTTGTCGTGGTCAGGCGTGTGCGTGCAGCGGCTTGCCGGCGAGCGCCAGGTGCGCCTCGCCCAGGGCCTCGTTCTGCGTCGGGTGGGCGTGCACGAGCTGCGCCACCTCGGCCGGGTACGCCTCCCAGTTGTAGATGAGCTGCGCCTCGCCGACCATCTCGCCGACCCGGGCGCCGACCATGTGCACGCCGACGACGGGGCCGTCCTCCACCCGGACGAGCTTCACGAAGCCGGCCGTCTTGAGGATCTGGCTCTTGCCGTTGCCGCCCAGGTTGTAGTTGTAGCTCTTCACCTTGTCGGCGCCGTACTGCTCCTTGGCCTTCGCCTCGGTCAGGCCGACCGACGCCAGCTCCGGGTCGGAGTAGGTGACCCGCGGGATGCCGGCCTCGTCGATCACGGCCGGGTTCTGGCCGGCGATCTCCTCGGCGACGAAGATGCCCTGCTGGAAGCCGCGGTGGGCGAGCTGGAGGCCGGGCACGATGTCGCCGACCGCGTAGACGTTCGGCACGCTGGTGCGCAGCCGCTCGTCGGTCAGCACGTAGCCGCGGTCCATCTTGACGCCCTGCTCCTCGTAGCCGAGGCCGGCCGTGTTCGGGCCACGGCCGACGGCGACCAGCAGCAGCTCCGCCTCGACGGTCTCGCCGCCGGCGATGGTCACCTTGACGCCGCTGTCGGTCTTCTCGACCTTCTCGAACGGCTTGCCGACCTTGAAGTTGATCTTCCGCTTGCGGAAGGCCCGCTCCAGCGCCTTCGACGACTCCTCGTCCTCGGCGGCGACCAGCCGGGGAAGCGCCTCGATGATCGTGACGTCGACGCCGAAAGACTTCCAGACGCTGGCGAACTCGACGCCGATCACGCCGCCGCCGAGCACGATCGCGGAGGACGGCACCCGGTCCAGGACCAGCGCGTGGTCGCTCGTGATGACCCGCTCGCCGTCGACCTCCAGGCCCGGCAGGCTCTTCGCGTACGAGCCGGAGGCCAGCACGACGTTGCGGCCGGTGTAGCGCTTGCCGTCGACCTCGACGACGTTGCTGCCGACCAGCTTGCCGTGACCCTCGACGATGGTGATCGCCTTGTTGCCCTTGAGCATGCCCTGCAGGCCCTTGTACAGGCGGGAGACCACGCCGTCCTTGTACGAGTTGACCGCGGCCATGTCGATCCCGACCAGCTCGGCCTTCACGCCGAACTGCTCCGACTCGCGGGTCTGGTCGGCGATCTCGGCGGCGTGCAGCAGCGCCTTGGTCGGGATGCAGCCGTTGTGCAGGCAGGTCCCGCCGAGCTTGCCCTTCTCGACCAGCGCGACCGTCAGGCCCAGCTGGACGGCGCGCAGGGCGGTCGCGTAGCCGCCGCTGCCACCTCCGAGGATGACGATGTCGAAGGTTGCGTCATTCGGCTCGCTCACGTCCAACTCCCAGGTCGCGTCACTGCTTCGGGGGGTCACGGCGGGGGGCCACGGACACACCCCACCTCGGTCATCTTGTCACCACCGGGCACAGGCCGCGTAGCGAGGTGCCCAACGACACGTCCGAGACACGTACGCTGGGCACTGCCTTCGATGACGGAGCTTGGGGGAGACGGCCGGTGGGACTGTTCCGACGACGCAAGAAGGCGCGCGCCGTGAGCCTGGACCGCGCCGCCGACCGCGCCGATCTGGACCATCTGGAGAACTTCGTCCGGAGTCGGCGCGGCGTCGAGGCGTACATCGAGCCCCGCACGACCGTGACCGAGACCACCGTCATGCTGATCGCCGACGACGGCGAGTGGACCCGCCGCCGCATCGACGGCCCGGACGGCGCCCGCCGCTTCGCGTACCGGATGGGCATCCCCGTCTACGACGTCCGGCTGATGGGCTACCCGCAGCGGATGCGGGACTACAACGAGCGCCGCAAGCGCCGCCCCGAGTTGTTCTGATCCGGGCCGCCGCCTGGTGTAAGGAAGGGCCCCTTGTTAACGCAATGCGTTAACAAGGGGCCCTTCCTTACACGTCAGCCGTTGGCGGCGACGTCCTCGACGAGCTGGACGAGCGTGCGGACCGGGACGCCGGTGCCGCCCTTGGTCCAGTAGCCGGTCGGCTCGCCCGAGTGGTAGCCCGGCCCGGCGATGTCGATGTGCGCCCAGGCCACGTCCTCGGTGACGAACTCGCGCAGGAACACCCCGCCCTGGAGCATGTGACCGGCCCGGTCCATGCCGGCGTTGACCTGCGAGATGTCGGCCACGTCGGAGTCCATGCCCTTGCGTACGTCGTCCGGCAGCGGCATCGGCCAGGCCGGCTCGCCGACGGCGTCGCCGGCGACCCTGACCCGCTCGCACAGCTCCGGGCTGCCCATCACGCCGGCGATCTTCTTGCCCAGCGCGATGACCTGCCCGCCGGTCAGGGTGGAGGTCTCGAAGAGGTAGTCGCAGCCGTCCTCGCAGGCCCGCGCCATGGCGTCGGCCAGGATCATCCGGCCCTCGGCGTCGGTGTTGAGCACCTCGACCTTCTTGCCGTTGTACATGCTGATCACGTCACCCGGCCGGTACGACCGCCCGGACGGCATGTTCTCCGCCATCGGCAGGTACGCGGTCACCGCCACCGACGGCTTGAGCGCGGCGATCGCCAGCATGGCGGCGCCCACCGCGGCGGCGCCCGCCATGTCGGACTTCATCTCCCACATGCCCTGCGCCGGCTTGATCGAGATACCGCCGGTGTCGAAGGTGATGCCCTTGCCGACCAGCGCGACCCGCTTGCCGTTGCCGCCGCCGGCCGGGGTGTAGCTCAGCTTCACCAGGCGCGGCGGGGCCTCCGAGCCCTGCCCGACGGCGATGATGCCGCCGTAGCCGCCGGCCGCCAGCGCGGCCTCGTCGAGGACCTCGACCTCGAGGCCGGCCTCGCGGGCGGCGTCCGCCACCGAGTCGGCGAAGGACGGCGGGCGCAGCTCGTTGGGGGCGGTGTTGACCCAGTCCCGGCTGCGCCGGACCGCGCCGCCGACCGCCTGAGCCCGGGCGATCTCGGCCTGGGCGCCGGCGTCGCCGGCGTCCGGGACGGCCACCAGCACCTCGGCCACCGGCTCCCGCCGGGCCGGCTGCGGCCGGGTCTTGTAGCCGGCGAACCGGTACCCGCCGAGCAGCGAGCCCTCCGCCACGGCCCGCAGCGCGGCCGGCGCGTCGGCGTCGTCCGGCAGCGGCAGGGCCAGCGCCACCCGTGGCGCGCCGGCGAGCGCCCGGACGGCCGCGCCGGCCGCCCGGCGCAGGGCCTCCGGGGCCGGGGCGGCGCCGGTGGGCTCCGGGCCGAGCCCGACCGCCGCGACCACCGGGGCCGTCACGGTGCCCAGTGTGGCCAGCTTGATCACCTCGCCGGGGCCGCCGGTCGCGCCCAACAGGGCAAGCGTCTCGGTCAGCTTGCCGTCGAAGGCGGCGGCGATGCTCTCCGCGCCGCTGGCCAGCAGGAGGGTCCCGGCGGGGCCGCTGGTGGCGTCCTGCTCTCCGGTCTGGCTGTGCACGCCGATCACGATCGCGTCGACGGCGAGCTCGGCGGGGTCGGTGTCGACCAGGCTCAGGGTGGTGCTGGGCGATGTCACTGAAGCTACTCCGGGCGGGCCGGGCCGGTCGCGTCGTGGCGTACCGGCGATGAAGGTCTCCGGCGGAACGTACCCGTCGGAGGTCGGGGCTGTCCCGCCGACGGCTCCGGCGGGTCCCGCCGATGCTAACCAGCCGTTCAGGCCCCGGTAAGTTCCCACCCATGACCGACGTGACCTCCGACGCCGCCGCGACCCGGCTGCGCCGTTCCCCCCTGCACGAGCGGCACACCGCTGCGGGCGCGAAGTTCGCCCCGTTCGGCGGCTGGGAGATGCCGCTGGAGTACGCCGGAGGCGGCGTGCTCAAGGAGCACACCGCGGTGCGGACCGGGGTCGGCGTCTTCGACGTCTCCCACCTCGGCAAGGCGCGGGTGACCGGGCCGGGCGCGGCGGAGTTCGTCAACGCCTGCCTGAGCAACGACCTCCGCCGCATCGGGCCGGGCCAGGCGCAGTACACGCTGTGCTGCGACGACGCCACCGGCGGCGTGGTGGACGACATCATCGCCTACCTGCACGCCGACGACCACGTCTTCCTCATCCCGAACGCGGCGAACACCGCCGAGGTGGTGCGCCGGCTCCGCGCCGCCGCGCCCGCGTCGGTCACGGTCACCGACGAGCACGAGGCGTACGCCGTCCTCGCCGTGCAGGGGCCGCGCTCAGCGGAGCTGCTCGGCGCGCTGGGCCTGCCGACCGACCACGGCTACATGAGCTTCTCCACCGCGACCCTGGACGTGGCGTCCGGGCCGGTCGAGCTGACCGTGTGCCGCACCGGCTACACCGGCGAGCTGGGCTTCGAGCTGGTGGCGCCGGCGGAGCACGCCGTCGCGGTCTGGGACGCGCTCTTCGCCGCCGGGGAGCCCTTCGAGCTGCGCGCCTGCGGGCTGGCCGCCCGGGACACCCTGCGCACCGAGATGGGGTACCCGCTGCACGGGCAGGACCTGTCGCTGGAGATCACCCCGGTGCAGGCCCGCTCCGGCTGGGCGGTCGGCTGGGACAAGGCGGCCTTCTGGGGCCGCGACGCGCTGCTCGCCGAGAAGGCCGCCGGCCCGAGGCGTACGCTGCGCGGCCTGGAGGCCGTCGACCGGGCGATCCCGCGCCCCGGCATGGCGGTGTTCGTCGGCGACGGGCAGGTCGGCACGATCACCAGCGGCACGTTTTCCCCGACGAAGAAGCAGGGCATCGCCCTGGCACTGCTGGACACCGCCCCGAAGCTCGCCGACGGCGACCTGGTCGAGGTCGACATCCGCGGCCGCCGCGCCCAGATGCGCGTCACCCGCCCCCCGTTCGTCACCCCCTCGGTCAAGTGACCAGGACCCGTTGATCATGAAGTTGTAGCCGTCCGGATCGGCGTGTCGCGGCGATAACTTCATGATCAACGGGGGCCTGGGTGGCCGGGGTGGGCGGCCGGGGTGGGGGTCAGACCGGGGGTGGGGGGCGTTCGCCGGCGTCCAGGACGGCCTGGGTCCAGCCGCCCTCGATGACGCCGGTGCCGTCGAGCACCGCCCAGTCGACCACGTCCGCCGCCTCCACCACGACGGGGGAGCCGATGCGCACGGTGGGGTCGGTGTTGGCGTCGCTGGCGCTCGCGCCGACGATCCGTTCCGGCGCGTCCCACGACGTCACCCCGGCCCAGACGTACTCCGGGCCGTCGTCGCCCGGCAGCCCGTACTTCACCACGAGCTGCGTCTCCGGCGGGAGCTGGCCGGCGAGGAAGCGGGCCCGGATGTCGCCCAGCCCGGCGCGTGCGGTGGCGATCGCCTTGCTCATCGCGTCGCCCGGGCGGGCGTAGCGCACGTCCGGCTGGATGCCGGCGAAGAGGGTCGCGCAGGCGGCGGCATAGTAGCGGCCGTCCGGCCCCGGGTGCCCGGCCGGCGGACGCAGGCTGAGGAACGAGTCGGCGTCCGGGTCGGTGGCCGGGTCCAGCTCCAGCCGCAGCAGCACCGGCGCCGTCGCCCCGTGCTGCTCCGGATTGCCGTACGCCACCGCGATGTCGTGCCCGGTCACCGTGGCCAGCACCGGCAGCTGCACGAACGCGGGCACCTCCTCGCCGGAGAGCCCGTCGGTCCAGTCCCGCAGCAGCCGCCGCGCCGCGCCGGTCATCACCGCGCCCCACGCCCGGGTCAGGTGGTCCGGCACGCCCTGGGTCTGCAGCTCCAGCAGCCCGAAGCGACGCAGCCCCTTCGTGGTGAACCAGAGCCCCTCGGCGTCCGAGGAGTAGGGCACCAGCACCCAGTCGACCAGCCGGATCCGCCCCTGCTCGTCGGGCAGCGAGCGCAGCGCCGCCGCCGGGTCGAGGAACTGCAGGCCGAAGACGTCCACCACGTCGCCGCCGACGGACTCGGCGACGGCCGCGGCCACCGCCCGCGCCGCCCACTCGTGGGCCGGCGGCCAGCCGGGCCGGTATTCGGCCTGCACCACCACCAGGTGGCTCGCGGCGGCCAGCCGGGCCAGCTGCGCCTCCGTGGCGCCGAACGCGGTGAGCAGGTCCGGCGGCAGCGCGGGGAACTCGCCGATCGCCCGGGTGTCCACGGTCATCAGCGGGCTGTCCAGCATCTGCCGGGCCAGCCCGTGCACCGGCTCGGCCAGCCGGCCGCTGAGCCGCTGCACGGCCGTCTTCGTGCTCACCTTCGGCAGCCCCGTCATGGGCACCAGATAGGTCGCGCTCAGCGACTCCGGGACCGGTACGGGCAGGAAGTCGTCCGTGATGAGCATGTCGTCCCCCGGATGGCCGCGCCGGTGCTGTCGTGGGAGAACGCTACCCGCCGCAGCGGGCCCGTTCAGCCGGACAGCACCAGTCCCAGGTAGACCAGCGTGGTGACCACCTCCACGGTCGCGCCGAGCACGTCGCCCGTGACGCCGCCGAGTCGGCGTACCACGTGCCGCAGCAGCCCCACCGCGACGGCGAGGGCGGCGGCGACGGCGAGCGGCCCCTGCCACGGGCGGCCCGGCACGGCCGCGAGCGCCGGCAGCGCGACGGCGACCGCCCCGGCGGCCAGCGCGACCGGCCCGACGGTGCCGGCGACCAGCGCGCCGAGCCCCTCCGGACGGGCGGCCGGCACCCCGCGCCGGCAGGCCACCGCCACCCCGAGCCGGCCGGCGGCCGTCGCGGCGACCACCGCCGCGAGCGCAGCCGGCCACGACCGCCCCGCCAGCTCCGCGAGGGCGGCTGTCTGCACCAGGAGTACGACCACCAGCGCGACCACCCCGAACGGGCCCACGTCCGGCTTCTTCATGATCTCCAGCGCGGCCGCCCCCCGCCGGTACGACCCCAGGGCGTCCACGGTGTCGGCCAGCCCGTCCAGGTGCAGTCCGCGGGTGAGCAGCGCGCCGGCGCCGACGGTCACGGCCGCCGCGACCAGCGGGGGCGCGAGCGCGCCCGGGAGCAGCAGGATCGCGGCCAGGACGGCGCCGAGCAGCGCGCCGACCGCCGGGGCGAGCGCCATCGCCGTTCCCGCCACCGGCCGGTCGATGCGCCCGGCACGCACCGGCAGGGTGGTGAAGGTGGTCAGCGCCAGCCGCGCCCCGTCGGCGAGCCGCGACTCAGCCGGCACGCCGGCCGGACGGGTCCACCGGCTCCGTCTCCGGTTCCGTGCTGGTCGGCCCGGGGCCGGCCGGTTCCGGCTCGCGGAAGTCGGGCTCGTCGGTGTCGACACCGGGCTCCGGCTCGCCGTCCCCGTCGTCGTCGCCGTCCTCCCCGCCGCCGGGCGACGGGCGGGCCGGCAGCGCGGCGGCCAGCGCCAGCACCGATCGCAGCAGCGGCAGCGCGGCCAGCGCGTTGGCGCCCTCGCCGAGGTCGAGGTGCACGTCGAGCAGCGGGGCCAGGCCCAGCACGTCGGCGGCGAGCCGGACGGCGGGATCCCCGCGGTGGTCGGCCAGCAGGCACCAGTGCCGGGCCTGCCCGGCCAGGTCACGGCTGACCATGGCGGCGGCCACGCCGACCGGCCCGTCGAGCATGACCGGCAGCCGGCGGGCGGTCGCGCCGAGCAGGACGCCGGTGGCCACGGCGACGTCCCCGCCGCCCAGCTCGGCCAGCACGTCCTTGGCGCCGCGGGGCGAGCGCCGGGTCCGGTGCAGCGCGTCCCGGACGGCGGCGCACCGCCGCATCCAGGCCGCGTCGTCGATCTCGCCCGAGTCGGTGACCACGCGGCCGAGCACCGCGGGCGTCTCGGCGCCGGCCGTCGCGGCCAGCACCGCCGCCGCGGCGGCCTCGGTGCCGGCGCCGCACGCCCCCAGCACCAGCAGGTGTACGCCCGCGTCGGCGGCCTCCTCGGCGAGCCGCCAGCCGTCCCGCAGGGCCGCCTCGACCTGCTCGCCGGTCAGCGCCGGCTCGTCCTCCATCGGTGCCGAGGCAGGGGTCTCCACGACCTGGACGTCGGCGCCGCTCTCGGTGGCCAGCCGGGCCAGCACCCCCCTGCCGGCGCGGGCCTGCCGGGCCCGGCGCGCCGACTCGCCGTCCACGCTGCCGGCGGCGGCGCCGCCGAGGTGGTCGCCGTGCAGCAGCAGCACCCGTACGGAGCCCCACGGGGCCGGCGTGGCGGTGCCCTGGGTGGCGGCGGCGAACCCGACCACCCGCTCCAGGGCGCCCAGACCCGCCCCGGGCACGTCCAGCGTGGCGAGCCGCTCGACCGCCTGCGGGCCGGCGTACTCGTCGGGCATGGGCAGTTCCATCCCGGCCTGGATGACCAGGCCGGTGGCGACCACCGGCAGCGCCATGGTCGGTGCGGCCCAGGCGGTGCCGTCGGGCTCGGCCGACGCGGGGGCGGGCACGCCCGCGGCGGGTTCCGCGACGCCCACCCGCCCGCCGGCCGCGCCGGTGGCGGTCGTGGCGGCGGCCGGCTCAGTCGTCGCGCCCGTGGCGGCGGGCGCACCCGTCGCGGTGAGCGGGGCCGGGCCGGCCTGGGCCGGCACGACGCCCGGCTGCGGGGCGCCGGGCTTCAGCCAGGCCGCCTGCCCGGCGACCACCAGCACGACCGCGTCGCAGGCGTCGGCGACCGCCCGGTTGGCCGCGCCGAGCGCGTCGGTGAACGCCCGGCCGAGCGGGGTGGTCGGCACCAGCGAGAGCCCGACCTCGGGGCTGACCAGCACCAGCCGGGCCGCGCAGCCGCGCACCGCCGCCGCCAGTTCGGCGACGGTGGCGGTGTCGTCGGCCGGTTGGTGGGCCGGGTCGAGCAGCACCGTCACCCAGCCGCCGAGGTCGTCGACGAGCAGCGTCTCGTTCGGGCCGGCGGACGCGATCACGTCCGCCAGGCGGCGCGGGCCGTCCGCGGTCTCCTCGGTGGTCCAGGTCTCCGGTCGACGGGCGCGGTGCGCCGCCAGCCGGGCCGCCCACTCCGCGTCGTCGGCGGGCGCGTCGGCGGCGGTGGCCACGTAGCGGACCGTCGGCGCCTCGGCGACCAGGGACTCGGCGAACTCCGACTTCCCGGACCGGATGCCGCCGAGCACCAGGACCGTGTTCCACCCGTCAACCGACATGCCCGTACTTTAGAGCCAGCCCCCGGGGCGTGGCCCCCGGAGGTGCGAGGAGCCGGCGGCCCCAGCGGGCGGGCGGCCGGCCTGCGGCCCAGCCGGTGGCCGGCGGGTCTGGCCGGCGGTGGGCGGGCGGGTGCGGTCAGCCGCCGCAGGCCCGCCCACGGCGGGTGAGGCGCCGCGGGCCCCGTTCAGTCGCAGTGCTCGAAGCCGCTGCCGTAGCTGGCCCCGCCGGTCGACCCGCCCCACTTCACGCAGACCCCGGCGGCCTTCGCCCGCACCGGCCCGGCGTAGTAGGAGAACGAACCGCTGTCGGTGCTGCGTGTCCGCCCCTGCACCTCCAGCCACGCCGAGGCGGACGTGGCCGTGCCCACCGCCGACTCCTTCATCGTCACCACACAGTTGGTGCCGGTGCCCGCGTGGTAGAGCAGGTAGACCCGGCCCTTGCGGATGCCCGAGACGGTCAGCGCGGCCGAGTCGATCACCTTGTACCCGCTGCCGCACGCCTCGACCGGCGTGTACGGGTTCGGCTTCGCCGGCTGGCTGGTCGTCGGGGCGGAACTGGGCCGCCCCGACGAGGTGACGGTCGGCTCGCCGCCGGTGGTGGGGGCCGGGGAGCGGCCGGGCGTCGACGAGGGCGCCCCGGCCGACGGGGCCGCCGACCGGGTGGCGCCCGGCGACGGCTCGACCTGGAGCTGCCCCGTGTCGTCGCCGCCCTCCGGCTCCGAAGTCCCCGCCGCCACGGACTTGCCGGTCAGCGTCGTTGGCGTGTCCCCGCCGGCCGGGTCCCCGCCGGAGAAGAGGGCCGTCGCCCCCACCACCCCGGCCAGCACCACGAACACGGTGGCCGCCGCGCCGACCAGCGCAGCCCTGCGCCGCCGCGACGGCCGCGCCTCGACCGGGTCCTCCCGGGTCGGCGGCACCCCGTCCCACGTGTCGCTTCCGGCCGCCGGATGACCCGGGCGCCCGAACGGGGCCGCGCCGGCCGGCGGGGCGGTCACGTGCCCGAGCGGGCCGGATCCGGCCGGCGGGGCACTGGCCTGGCCGAACGGTCCGGCCCCGAACGGCAGCGGGCCGGCGGGCGGGAACGGCGGGTAGCCAGCCGGCACCCCTGGTGTACCGCCGGGGGTGCCGGACACCGGCACGGGCGGCGCCGGCGGGGGCCCGGCGGAGGCGGGCGACAGCGGCGCGCCGGAGCCGGTCTCCGCAGGCGGCGCGGCCGGCCGGTGCCTGGCTGGAGCGGGCGGCAGCGCGCCGAACGGGTCGATGGGGGGCGTGCGGCCCGCGTGGGTCCCGGCGGCGGGCGGCGCGGCCGCGGCGAGGCCACCCGGCCCGGCGCCGGGCTGGGAGCTGCCGCCCGGGCCGGTTCCCGCGCCGGGAAGAGAGCTGCCGCCCGGGTCGGTGCCCCCGCCGGCCAGGGACGCGAGCGCGGCGGGGGTCGGCCCGGCGACGGCCCACGGCGGGCGGGCGGAGGCCGGGACGACGGCCAGCGTCGCGTCCCGCGCCTCGGCTGCGGCGTCGGCGAGCGCCGCCGCGTCCGGGTACCGGTCGCCGGGGCGTTTGGCCATCGCCCGCTCCACCAGCGCGACCACCGGCGGCGGGGTGCCGGGCGGCAGCGGCGGCGGCTCCTCCTGGACGTGGCGCAGCGCCACCTGGAGCGGGTTGTCGCCGTCGAACGGCGGCTGCCCCGCCAGGCAGACGTACGCCACCGCGCCGAGCGCGTAGATGTCCGTCGCCGGGGAGACCGGCTGGTTCGCGGCCTGCTCGGGGGACATGTACGAGGCGGTGCCGAGCATCACGTTGGCGGCGGTGATGCCCGCCGTGGTGCCCGAGCGGGCGATGCCGAAGTCCACCAGCACCACCCGGCCGTCGGACTTCACCAGCAGGTTGCCGGGCTTCACGTCCCGGTGCACGATGCCGGCGAGGTGGGCGGTGTGCAACGCCGCGGCGGCCTGCCCCACCACGGACATGGTGGACGCCGGGTCGAGCCGCCCGGCGCGCCGCAGCCAGGAGCTCAGCGGCTGGCCGTCGACGTACTCCATCACCAGGTAGTCGGCCTGGCTGCCGTCGGCGAGGGCGGACCGGCCGACGTCGTGCACGGCGACCACGCCCGGGTGACGCAGCGCCGCCAGCATCCGGGCCTCGGCCCGGAACCGGGCGGTGAACTCGGGATCGGCGGTCAGCGCCGGCAGCAGCACCTTCACCGCGACCTCGCGCTCCAGCATGATGTCGGTGCACCGCCAGACGGCGCCCATGCCGCCGGTCGCCACCCGTTCGCCCAGCCGGTACCGCTCGCTGAGCACCACTCCTTGAGTCAGCACCGGGCCACGGTACCGGCCCGTCGCCCCGGTTGATCAGCCCGTCGGAGCCCCGGCCGCCGAGCGCCGCGCCCGTACGGGCGCGGCCGACTACGCTGGCGGGGGTTCGTCCCACGGGACATCAGCGGCGAGGGGAGACGCGGCATGGCGTGGAGCTGGCGGTACGAGGGCACGAACGGCGAGTCGGTCGAGGGGCCGGCGGAGTCGTTCGGCAGCCAGGCGGACGCCGAGTCCTGGATCGGCCAGACCTGGCGCGAGCTCGCGGCGTCCGGCGTCACCTCGGTCGCGCTCGTCGAGGACGACCGGGTGGAATACCGGATGAGCCTGCTGCCCCCGGCGGAGTGATGGCCGGCGACCGCCCGGGGGGCGAGCCGCTGGTGCTCGGCGTGCCCCGGGCGGCGTTCCGGCCCAGCCCGGTCTTCCTCGCCCTGGTCGCGCTCTTCGCCACGAGCGGCGTGCTGACCTGGAACGGGTTCGGCAACGTGCGGCTCGACGTGTTCCTCTTCGTCGTGTCCGGCTGGTTGGTGTCGCTCTGCCTGCACGAGTACGCCCACGCGATCGTCGCGTTCCGGGCTGGCGACCGCAGCGTGGCCCACCGGGGCTACCTGACGCTGAACCCGCTGAAGTACAGCCACCCGCTGCTGTCGATCGGGCTGCCGGTGCTGGTGGTGCTGCTCGGCGGCATCGGCCTGCCCGGCGGGGCGGTCTGGGTGGACCGGCACGCCATCCCCGGGCGGCTGCGGCACACGCTGGTCAGCCTCGCGGGCCCGGCCACCAACGTGCTGTTCACGCTGGTCCTGGTGGCCGCCGTACGCCTCGGCGCGGCCGGTGGCGGCCCGGTCGAGTTCTGGGCGGGCGTGGCGCTGCTGGCGTTCCTCCAGCTCACCGCGAGCGTGCTCAACCTGCTCCCGGTGCCCGGCCTCGACGGCGGCAACATGATCCAGCCGTGGCTGAACGCGCAGTGGCGCAAGATGTACGACCTGTTCGCCCCGTTCGGCTTCATCCTGCTGTTCGCGCTGCTGTGGAACCCGCGGATCAGCGGCTGGTTCTTCGGGGCGATCTTCGCCGTGGGCGACGTCCTCGGCCTGCCACCGTGGCTGTACGCGCTCGGCCTGGACCTGATCCGCTTCTGGCAGGGCTGACCGGCGCGTCGCACCCGGCCCGGCGCTGCCCGGCCCGCCGTCGCCCAGCCCGTTCGTCGGCGCGCCGTCGCCCGGTCCGGCCCGTTCGTCGGCCCGGCGCTGCCCGGCCCGGCCGGTCCCCTTCGTGGGGCCGGCCGGGCCGGAGGGTGTCACGGACGCTCGGCGGGGGACTCGGTCCGGGCCGGGTCGCGCTCGACGATCGGGTCGATGATCTCGTCGATCGCCTTGAGCAGGCCGGCGTCGAGCTTCACGCCGGCGGCCTTGACGTTGTCGTGCACCTGCTCCGGGCGGGACGCGCCGACGATCGCCGAGGAGACGTTCGGGTTCTGCAGCACCCAGGCGATGGCGAGCTGCGCCATGCTCAGGCCCGCCTGCTCGGCCAGCGGCTTGAGCCGCTGCACCCGCGTCAGCACGTCGTCGGTCATGAACTTGGCGATGAAGCCCGCGCCCGACTTCTCGTCGGTGGCGCGGGAGCCGGCCGGCGGCGGCTGACCCGGCAGGTACTTGCCGGAGAGCACGCCCTGCGCGATCGGCGACCACACGATCTGCCCGACGCCCAGCTCCTCGCTGGCGGGGACGACCTCGGACTCGATGACCCGCCAGAGCATCGAGTACTGCGGCTGGTTGGAGACCAGCGGGATGCGCAACTCCCGGGCGAGCTGGTGGGCCTCGCGGATCTGCGACGCCTTCCACTCCGAGACGCCGATGTAGAGCGCCTTGCCGGAGTGCACGACGTCGGCGAACGCCTCCATCGTCTCCTCCAGCGGGGTGCTGTAGTCGTACCGGTGGGCCTGGTAGAGGTCCACGTAGTCGGTGCGGAGCCGGCGCAGCGAGCCGTCGATCGACTCCATGATGTGCTTGCGGGACAGGCCCCGGTCGTTGCGGCCCGGCCCCGTGGGCCAGAACACCTTGGTGAAGATCTCCAGCCCCTCGCGCCGCTCGTTCTCCAGCGCGCGGCCCAGCACGTCCTCGGCGCGGGTGCCCGCGTACACGTCGGCCGTGTCGAAGGTGGTGATGCCGGCGTCCAGGGCGGCCCGGACGCAGGCGAACGCCGCGTCCTCCTCGACCTGCGAGCCGTGGGTGATCCAGTTGCCGTACGAGATCTCGCTGACCATCAGGCCGGAACGGCCCAGGTGACGGAATTCCATGCTCACGACCCTACTCCTGCCGATCATGACCGGCCGGAGACGCGGCTCAGAGCACCGGGTGGGTGTCGACGAGCAGCCGCTCGATCTCGGCGACGACCTCGTCGCGGTCGCGGTGCACCGGCTCGATCAGCGGCTCGCCCCGCCGGTCGAGCGCACCCCAGTGCCCGGTGCCGTCGTCGACCAGGAACGCGACGGGGTGGATGACCAGCGCCGGATGGGCGGGCGGGACCAGCACCTTCCCGGTGCGGTCCACCACGCCCCGCCGGCCGGCCACGTCCACCACGGCCAGCCCCTCGTCGGTGAAACCGTCGACGTACCGGCCGTCGGCCAGCACCGTGGCGAACCCGTGGTGCCGGGTGGGCACCACGATGCGGCCGTTGCGGTCGACTGCCCCCCAGCCCTCCCGGCGGACCACCGCCACGCCGCGGTGGAACGGGCGTACGTCCGCGAAGCCGTGCGGCACGACCACCTCGCCGCCGGCGTCGATCGCCACCCACCCGGAGGCGCCGTCCGACACCCAGGCCAGCCCGTCGCTGAACGGGCGGACCACCGGGTAGGACGGCCCGAGCACGGTGGCGCCGGCGAGGTCGACCAGCGACCACCGCTCCGTCTCCGGCCGCCGCACCCAGGCCAGCCCCTCGCGGAACGCCTGCGCCTCGGCGTACTCGGCCGCGATGGCCATGTCGCCGTCCGGGTCGGCGAAACCCCACAGGTCGCCGTCGCGCGCCGGCACCGGGGGCCGGTCACGCTCCAGCACCTCGTCCCGACTCCGGGGGTACGGCCCGAAGCCCGTCTCCGCCACCCGCTCCGCCACCGAGTCCAGGCTGAGCCGGATCCGTGCCTGGAGTTCGGGGTCCCCGTCGCCGCGCAGGTCGAGGGCCCGCTCGAAGTGGTGGCACGCCTCCATCAACCGGCCCTGGTCGTAGCACGACCGCCCCGCGTGCTCGTGCAGCGCCGCGCGCAGCCGGTCGGGCAGCTCCGTCGAGTTGGCCTCGGCGAAGAGCCGATCGGCCTCCACGAACTCGCCGCGCCAGCGCAGCACGTGCGCCAGCCGTGCCTGCGCGACCGCCGTACGCCGCAACTCCCCGGTCGCCTCCGCGTACGTGAGTGCGAGCCGACCGTCGGCGAGCGCGTCGTCCAGCTCGCCGAGCAGCCGTGAGACCACCGCCCGCAGGCTCAGCAGCCGGGCGCGCGACCGGTTGTCCACGGCGGCGCCCAGCTTCTCGGTGAGGCGTCGGCGGATCGTCCGGAACTCCTCCGGCACCTCCACCACCTCGCGCAGGGTCTCCGGGTCGAGCCGCCAGCGGTAGGCCGCCAGCACCTGCTCCGGGTCGCCCTGCACGGCGCTCGTCCGGTCGACGTCCCGCGACTCCGGGCCGCGTTGCTCGGGGCCGCGTTGCTCGGGGCCGCGTTGCTCCTGGGCGCGTTCGTGCCGTTCGCCGGCAGTCGACGGACCCTGCCCGGCCGGCGTCGATACGGCCGGCGCGGACGTTGCGGACGTCGGCTGTGCCGGCGGCGCCGAGACGGGCGGCGCTGACACCGGCTGCCCGGGCGCCGCCGAGACGGGCGGTGTCGGGTCGGGCGCTGCCGGCGCGGGCGGTGTCGGGGCGGGCGCTGCCGAGATGGGCGGTATCGGCGCGGGCGGTGTCGGGGCGGCGACAGCCGGTGCCAGCGGTTCGGCTGGTGCAGCTGGCGGCACCGAGACGGGTGATCCGGGCGCGGTGACGGCCGGTGTCAGCGGTCCCGCTTGTGCCGGCGCTGCCGAAA
This sequence comes from Micromonospora sp. NPDC047620, assembly GCF_043205005.1. Classification (NCBI taxonomy): domain Bacteria; kingdom Bacillati; phylum Actinomycetota; class Actinomycetes; order Micromonosporales; family Micromonosporaceae; genus Micromonospora; species Micromonospora sp. NPDC047620. Next base: position 249,125 of record NZ_JBIDDG010000007.1, read on the forward strand.
CGGGCGGTACCGGCCCGGTGGCGGAAGGAGCCAGCGGTTCGGCAACGGGCGGCGCGGGCGACGCTGGCACCGGTTGCGCCGGCGGCGCGGAGACAGGCCGCGCGGCTGACTCGGAGACGGGCAGCGCGGATGGTGGTTGCGCCGGTGACATGGTGAGGGGCGACGCCGGCGGCGCGTCGACAGGCGGTGCTGGCGGCGTGGGCACCCCCTGTCTCGGCGCGACGTCGGGGAGGCCTGGTGGCCCTGCCGGTTTTTCGGAGGGTGGCGTGGTGGCCGGCTGAGCCGGCATCGACGGCGTGCTGTCGGTGGTTGCGGCGGCGGGCCGGGTCGGCGGGGCCGACACGGGCGCGACGGGCGGATTGGGCAGGGCCTGTGCCAGCGGCGCGGTGACTGGTGCGCCGGCCGGCGCAGCAACGGGCGTGGGACCGTCCTCCGGACGGTCTTCGGGCACCGCGGTGTGCCCTTCGGGTGGCGCGGGCAAGGGCCCGTCCACCGGCAGGGCGGGGAAGGACGTCGGAGCCGGCGAGACACCCCCGGCCGCCGCACCCGTGACAGGCGGCACGGGTGCGGCCTGTGTCGGGGTCGCGAGGGGCGGCACGGAAGCAGCCTGTGTCGGGGTCGCAGCGGGCGGTGTGGACACGGGCCGCGCCGTGAGTGAGGCAGTGGGCTCCGCCGGGGGCGCGGACACGGGCCGGGCCGGCGGTCCGGAAACCGGAGTGGCCGGGGCCGGCGGCGGCGCCGCCGATGGAACGGCGGCGGGCGCGCTGCTCACAGTCGCCGGTCCAGGGACGAAGCCGCTCGGGGACGCGTCGACCGGTCGCGCGGGAGGAACTGTTCCGGTTGCGCCGCTCAGCGGTGCGGTTGCCCACACTGCCGCATCTGGAGGCGGCGCGGACGCTGAGCGCGGATCGGTCGCGTCGAGTGGAACGCCATGGGTGTCAAAACCCTTCGGTGACAGCCATGGTGTTCCACCGGTGGGTCCAGCCGTGGTCGCGGCGTCGGTGTCGGGGGTGTGCAGGGGCGCAACGCCCGTTGCGGGCGGCGGAGCAGAAGCGCCCGGGGCAGGCGCCGTCACGGTCTGTGCCAGGTTCTCGGGCCTGGACTGGCCGGTCTGAAGACCGTCAAGCGTGACTGGGGCAGAAGCGGCGTGCTCCCTCGGCGCCGGATCCGACCCGGCAGGCGGTGTCGCCTCCGGCGGGGCCGGGGGTGCCGAGCCCGTCTGGGTTGGTGGTGTCGACTCCGGCGGGGCCGGGGGTGCCGACTCTGTCTGGGTTGGTGGTGTCGACTCCGGCGGGGCCGGGGGTGCCGACTCTGTCTGGGTAGGCGGTGCCGACTCCGACGGGGCCGGGGGCACGACCTCCGTCCGGGTTGGTGGTGTCGCCTCCGGCGGCACTGTGGGCATCGTCTCCGACCGGGCGGGCGGTGCCGACTCCGACGGGACCGGGGGCGCCGACTCCGGCCCGGCGGGTGATGCCGACACGTGCGGGGCAGGGGGCACGGAGACAGGGCGGGGGACAGGGGGCACGGAGACAGGGCGGGGGACAGGTGGTCCGGAGACAGGGCGTGCCGGTGCGGAGGCGAGGTGGGGTCCCGCCGGTTCCGATTGTGTGGCGGCCGAGTGACTCGGGGCAGCCGGTTCGCCCGCCGCAGGGGTCGGGGTGGGTGCCGTGGGCGGCACGGGCACCGGACCGGAGGCAGTCGGCGTAGCCGGCGGCGAAGACACAGGCGAGGTAACCGACGCGGCGGCCGTCGACGAGGTCCCCGGCGAGGCCGCTGCGGGTGTCACCGGATCGGTCCCCGCCGCCCCGTCGAGGCGGTCGTGGGTGGGCTCGGGCGAAAGGAGGTCGTCCTGAACGGGCTTCGGGGCCGCCGCGTCGACCAGGGGTGTCGACATGGCGCTCGGGGACGCGTTGTCCGCCTCCGCGGGGCGGACGTTGTCCGTCTCTGCGGAAGGCGTAATGGGCTTGGAGGGCCGGAACCAGGCGTCCGCGCCGCTCGGCACGGCCGGCTGGGGTCGGGGCGGTGCCGCCGGTGCCGGCGAATCGCTCGGTGGCGGCGGTACGTACACCCTGGGCATGCCCGCTGCGAGCGGCATCGCGGCCGCTGGCGTCTCCGACGGAACCGCTGGGGTGGTCGCCGCGCCCCTATCCTCGGCAGCGGGGCGCGGACCGGCCGGGTGGGCGCTCGCCGGACGGCCGGCCGGCGGCGTGGTGGCCGGGGGTCCGGTCACGGGCTCGGCGCCGCGAAGGTCGGCACCGAGGCCCTGCTGCGGTGTGGGCGCGTACGGGTGGGGCGGCGGGACCGGCTCGGGACGTGCCGGGGCCGGGCCGGAGGATCCGGTGCTGGACGTGGGCCCCGGTGCCGGCAGGAACTCCAGCCGCAGTCGGGCGGCGGGCGGCGCCGGGACCGGTGTGACGTCGTCCTCGGGAGCAGGTCGCGGCACATGGCCGGTCGCCTGGAACTGCTCCTCGACGGCGGGCAGCGGGGGCCGAGAACCAGCAGCCGGTGGCTCGCCGATCGGACCCGGCGAAACTGGGCGGCTGGCGGTCGGGCCTGCTGGTGACACTGGGCGGCTGGCGGTCGGGCCTGCTGGTGACACTGGGCGGCTGGCGGTCGGGCCTGCTGGTGACACTGGGCGGCTGGCGGTCGGGCCTGTCGGCGGTACCTCGTCACCCCTGACCGGGCTTGCCGGCGACACCGGGGCTGCCGGCGCCGTCGGGCGGGCGGCGGTCGGGCCTGCCGGCGACACCGGTCGGCCGGCGGTCGGGCCTGCCGGCGACACCGGGCCTGCCGGCGACACCGGGCCTGCCGGCGACACCGGGCCTGCTGGCGACACCGGGGCTGCCGGCGTCGGGCGGGCGGTGGCCGGACCGGCCGGTGACGGCGGGCCGGCGGGGGGACCCGCAGCGGGGATCGGGCGCGGGACGGGACCAGCGGGCGACACGGGCAGGTCGCGGGACGGCGCGACCGGGCCGGTTCGGTCCGTGGGCGGGATGTCGCGGGACGGCGCGGGGGAGACCGGCCGGGCAGGGACCGCAACCTCGTCACGCGGGGTCAGGAAGCCCCGAGGGCCGGAGCCGGGCCGTACCGAGGCGGGCGGACCGGCGGCAGGCGGCACCGAGATCGGCGGGCCGGAGACCGGCGGCACCGAGACCGGCGCGCCGGACACCGGGCGGTCGCCGCCAGCGGGACCCCGTGACGGCGGGTACGGGCGCGGTTCGTCGTACCGGGGCTGGGCCAGTGGTGCGGCGGCCTCGTGCGGGCCCCCGTGGTGGTGGGGACGGTCGGCCGGCTCGGCCGGCCGCCGGTGTTCGGGGTGCGGTGCGGTGCGGCGCGTGTCCCGATCAGAACCGGGCCGCGCCGGGCCGGACGACGGCCAGGGCAACCCGTCCTGCCGCGGGTGCGGCTCCCGGTACGCGTCATGCTCCCGGTACGCCTCGGGCCGGGCGGCCTCGCGTGGACGCCGATCCGGGTACGCCTCGGCGCGCGCCGCCGCCTCGCGTGCCTGCCACCGCTCGTCCGGCTCCGGCTGGCGCCGTTCCCCGTCACGGTAGGGCTGCCCGCTCGCGGCCCGGTCGGGGCGCTGCCACCCGTCGGCGGGTACGCCCGGCTCGCGGCCCCGTCCGCCCGGGGCGCGTTCCTCCCGCCCGTCGGAGCGCCGTTCCCACTGCCCCGCCGCGGCGTGCTCCCAGGGCCCGTCCCCGGCGCGCTCCCGCCGCTCGTCCGAGGAACCGCCCCGCGGCGCGTCCGAGGGGCGGTGCTCGGTGGGGGCACCCCACTGGTACCGGGGCTGGCGGGCCCCCTCGCCCGTCCGGCGGTCGTCGGTCTCGGGCCGGCGGTCGTGCCCTGGTCCGACCCGCGGATCGTGGCCGCGCTCGGAGCGGCCGTCGTGACCGCGGCCGTCGTGATCGCGCTCGGAGCGGCCGTCGTGACCGCGGCCGTCGTGATCGCGCTCGGAGCGGCCGTCGTGACCGCGGCCGTCGTGATCGCGCTCGGAACGGCCGTCGTGGCCGCGCTGTGTCCGGTCGTCGTGACCGGGGTCCGGCCGGCGGTCGTGGCCCGGTCCCGGCCGGCGGTCGTGGCCTGGCTCCGGCCGCCGGTCGTAGCCCGGGTCCGGCCGCTGGTACGCCGGCGACCGGCGCGGGTCCTCGCCCGGCTCGGGCAGCCAGCCCGGCTCCGAGTGGCCGGCGGGCGAGACGGGGCGGTCCCGTCCGGCCGGCTCGTGCCGTGGCGGGCGGGCGTCGTAGCGGTCGTGGCCGGCGTGGTCGCGCGGCCGGAGGGGGTCGACCGGCCGGCCCGCGCCGGAGCGGCCGGGCCCGTCGAAGCCGTCCCGGGCGTTGCGGTGCGGCGGCTCCTGCCGGTGCGGCGGCTGCCGGTCGTCCGGCCAGGTCGGCTCCGCGTGCGGCCGGCGGTACGGCTCGTCGTCGCGCCGCCCGTCGGGGCCGCCAAGCGGGCCGCTCCAGCGTTCCTGCCGGCCGTTCCAGCCTTCCTGCCGACCGGTCCAGCCGTCGGGGCCGTCGTCCCAGGACCGGCCGAGGTAGGTCCCGTCGGGTCGGGTCGGCGCGAGCGGGGGCACCTCGGCGCGGCCGACGGCGACCGCCCGGCCCCGGGGCGCGGGCGGGGCGTGCTGGATGCCGATGTCGCCGGGGTAGCGCTGGCCCGGGAACTGCGGGTGCCACTCGGTGGTCGGCTCGACCATCCAGGACGGTTCGCCGGTGTCGTGCCACCGGTCGGCGTAGCGGCTCATCTTGGGGACCTGTCGCCACGGCGGGTGAGCGGAACGGCCGCGGCGAGCCGTCGGTGAACGGGCGCGCCGGGGTGGCCGGCTCGCGTCCGCTCGCTCACGGCGGCGCCCCGGTGGCCGGCTCGCGTCCGCTCGCTCACGGCGATGTCACCTCGTTGCAAAATTGTCGCGCTGGGCGCCCCCACGTGCCGGTAGAGTCGCCCGTCCCGGCATGGCGTGGCTGCGGAAGGAGGGTAGCGGCGTGGGCTCGCTCACCGCCACTGTGGCACCGCCCACCACCCCAAACGTTATCCTATGGTTCCGGACATTTAGGGCTATAACCGGATCAGGCTTCCGACGTTACGCCACGTATCGGCAGGCGACCGTGGCGGGCGTCGTCACCAACACGGTCTTCGGCTTCCTGCGCTGCTACGTCCTCCTCGCCGCGGCCGGTGCCGCCGGCACGGTGGCCGGGTACGACCGGACCCAGCTCGCCAGTTTCGTCTGGGTGGGTCAGGGCCTGCTCGCCGTCGTCCTGCTCTGGGGGTGGACGGATCTGGCGGACCGGATCCGCACCGGCGACGTCGCCAGCGACCTGCTCCGGCCGGTGCACCCGGTGACCAGCCACCTCGCCACCGACCTGGGCCGCGCCGGCCACGCCGCCCTGGTCCGGCTGCTCCCGCCGGTGCTGGTCGGGCCGCTCTTCTTCGAGGTGTACCTGCCCCGACGCTGGTCCACCCCGCCACTCTTCGCGCTCTCCGCCGTCGCCGCCGTGGTGCTCTGCTTCGGCTGCCGGTTCCTGGTCAACGCGACCGCGTACTGGTTGCAGGACGTCCGGGGGCCGATGATCCTCTGGACCCTCGCCTCGGGGGTGCTCGCCGGGCTCTACTTCCCGCTGCGCTTCCTGCCGGAGTGGCTCCAGCACGTCCTCTGGCTGGGGACCCCCTTCCCGAGCCTGCTCCAGACCCCGCTCGACGTGCTCGTCGAGCGGGACCCGACCGGCACCCAGGTCGGGCTGGTCGGCCTCCAGCTCGCCTGGGCGGTGCTGATCCTGGCCGCCTGCCGGCTCGTGCAGCGCCGCGCCGAACGCCGCCTGGTGGTGCAGGGTGGCTGACGGGGCCGTGGCGTCGACCGCCCGGCGCCGCGGCGGCGGGGCGCTGGCCGCGTACCGGGCGCTGCTGGGGGCGCAGGCGCGGTCGCAGACGGCGTACCGGACGTCGTTCGTGGTCGACGTGCTCGGCAACGTCGGGTCCACCGTCTTCGACGTGCTGACCGTGCTGGTGATCTTCGGCGTCACGCGGGAGCTGGGCGGCTTCACGCTCCGCGAGACGCTGGTGATCGTCGGCCTCTCGACCTGCGCGTTCGCCACCGCCGATCTGCTGGTGGGCAACATCGAGCGGCTGCCCCGCTACGTGCGCACGGGGCTGTTCGACGCCGTGCTGGTACGCCCGCTCGGCGCGCTGCCGCAGTTGCTGCTCATGGACCTGCCGCTGCGCAAGGTGTCCCGGGCGATCTTCGGGCTCGCCGTACTGGTCGTCGCGGTCGGCTCGGCCGGCGTCCAGTGGACCCCGGCGCGGGCGCTGCTGGTGGTCGTCGCCCCGCTGGCCGGCGTGGTCTTCTTCGGGGCGGTCTTCGTCGCCACCGCCACCGTCTCCTTCTGGTGGGTCGACTCGGGCGAGCTGGCCAACTCGGTCACCTACGGCGGCCGGGACTTCACCTCGTACCCGGTCACCGTGTTCGGCGGCTGGTTCCGCGCCGTGTTCGCGTACGGCCTGGGCTTCGCCTTCGTCAGCTACCATCCGGCGCTGGCGCTGCTCGGCCGCGCCGACCCGCTCGGCCTGCCGGCCTGGGTCGGCTGGGCCGCGCCGGCCGTCGCGCTGGTCGCCGCCGCCGGGGCCGCGGCGGCCTGGCGCACCGGCGTCCGCCACTACCGGAGTACGGGGTCGTGAGCGACGAGGTCATCGTGGTCGACGGGCTGCGCAAGGAGTTCACGGTCCGGGTGCGGGCCGGCCGGCTGCGCCGGGAGAAGCGCCGGGTCACCGCCGTGGACGGGGTCGACCTGCGGGTCCCCCGGGGCGAGACGCTCGGCTACATCGGGCCCAACGGCGCGGGCAAGTCCACCACGCTCAAGATGCTCACCGGGGTGCTGACGCCCTCCGCCGGCGAGGTGCGCGTCTGCGGCCTGCGCCCGGTCGCCCAGCGCACCCGGCTCGCGCTGCGCATCGGCGTCGTCTTCGGCCAGCGCTCGCAGCTCTGGTGGGACCTGCCGCTGCGGGAGTCGTTCGCGCTGTTGCGGCACGTCTACCGGGTGCCGGCCGCCGCGCACGCCGCCCGGCTGCGCCGCTGCCGGAGCCTGCTCGACCTGGACGCCTTCCTGGACACCCCGGTCCGGCAACTGTCCCTCGGGCAGCGGATGCGCGGCGAGCTGACGGCTGCCCTGCTGCACGGCCCCGAGGTGCTCTTCCTCGACGAGCCGACGATCGGCCTGGACGTGGTGAGCAAGCAGGCGGTCCGTGGCTTCCTCGGCGAACTGGGCCGGGCCGGGGACACCACGCTGGTGCTCACCACCCACGACCTGGCCGACATCGAGCGGCTCTGCCGTCGCCTGGTGGTGGTCGACCACGGTCGGGTGGTGCACGACGGGTCGATCGCCGCGTTGCACGAGCGGTACGGCTCCCGTCGGCTGCTCGTCGCCGACCTGGAGGCCCCGCTGCCCGAGCCGCCGGCGCTGCCCGGCGCGCCGCTGCACCGGGTGGAGGCCGGCGGGCACCGGCTGGCCTTCGCGCTGGAGTCGGCGGGCGTGGCCGAGGTGGTGGCCGCCCTGGCCGCCCTGGGCTCGCTGCGGGACGTCTCGATCGTCGAGCCGGACATCGAGGACGTGGTGGCCCGCCTCTACCGGGGTGGCTGAGTCCCTCCGTGTGAGTGGAGCCTGCCTCCGGGCGAGCTGGGCCCGACTCCGGGAGGCCCGCGCCCGCTCCTGGCGCGGGAGGCGAGGCCGGGCCGGGCGGTCAGGGGTGTTCCATCACCAGGACGGCGAAGGTGCCGGGGGCCAGCGCCTCGTAGCGGTGCGGCGTGTCGCCGGGGAAGGTCGCGTAGTCGCCCGGGCCGAGTTCCACCAGGTCGCCCTCCGGCCCGACGCGCAGCCGCCCGGCGCCCACCACGATGTGTTCGACGCTGCGCGGGGTGTGCGACTCGGCGGTGCGTACCGTCCCGGGCTCCAGCTCGATCAGGTAGACGTCCCGGCGGAGGTGGGCGGTGCCGGCGGCGAGCAGTGTCGCGGTGAGGTCGGCGTGCTCGGAGCGGATCCGGGGGCCGTCGCCGGCCCGCACGACCCGGACGGTGGCCGCCGGCGGCTCGACCAGCCGGCTGAACGGCACGCCGAGCGCCACCCCGAGCGCCCAGAGGGTCTCCACGCTGGGGTTGCCGACCCCGGATTCCAGCTGGGACAGGGTGGACTTGGCGATGCCGGCCCGGCGGGCGAGCTCGGTGAGCGAGATGCCGACGCGGTCGCGCTCGCGGCGGAGCGCGACGGCGATGGTGGCCAGCGGGGGAGACGGTTCGGCGGACATTGTTCGCTCCAATGTTCCGTTTGTTCGGTTTGACGAACACATGCGGCGCGTTCATCATGGTGGACCATGCGTACGGTACAGCGAACGGTCGAGGGCGCGGCAGTCCGCGACGTCGCCGCCATCGGGGCGGCGATGGTCGCGGTCGGCGCCTCGTTCGGCGCGGTGGCGGTGGCCGCCGGCCTGCCGGGCTGGGCGGCCGTCGTCATGTCCGTGCTGGTCTACGCCGGCGGTGCGCAGTTCATGGCGGTCGGGCTGGTGGCCACCGGGAGTCCGCTCGCGGCGGTCCTCGCCGGGCTGCTGCTCAACGCCCGGCACCTGCCGTTCGGGCTGGCACTGGCCGACAGCATCGGCCGCCCGCTGTGGCGCCGGCTGCTCGGCAGCCACCTGATGACCGACGAGGCGACCGCCTTCGCGCTGGCCCGCCCCGCCGGGGGTGCGCGCCGGCGGGCGTTCTGGCTCGCCGGCATCCTGCTCTTCCTGGCCTGGAACGTGGGGACCGTGCTCGGGGTGCTCGCCGGCGGCGTGGTCGGCGACCCCGCCGCGTTCGGCCTGGACGCCGCGTTCCCGGCCGGCCTGATCGCGCTGCTGCTGCCGGCGCTGCGCGACCGCGACACCCGGCGGGTGGCGCTGGCCGGCGCGGTGCTGGCGGTGCTGGCCACCCCGCTGCTGCCGGCCGGGCTGCCGGTGCTGCTGGCACTCGCCGGCCCGGCCGTGCTGGCCGTCGCCGCCGTACGCCGTGGTCGGCGGGCCGCGAACGCGGGCGGCAGCCACCCGCCGAACGTGCCGGTCGCGGGCGGCAGCCGGACGCCGAACGCGCCGGGCGCGGGCGGCAGCCACACAGCGAACGTGCCGGTCGCGGGCGGCGGAACGGTCCTGGGGACCGCCGCCGAGCCGCCGGGCGGGGTGGGGGAGCCGGTGCGTGCGGGGGAGAGGACGCCGCCGCGGGGCGGGTCCGTGCCGGTCGGCCGGACGGGGGAGGGGTCGTGCTGATCGCCGTGATCGTGGCGCTGGCCGCCGGGACGTACGGCTTCCGGCTCGCCGGGGTGCTGCTGCGCGACCGGCTCGACCTGCCGGAGTGGTCCCGGCGGCTGCTGCCGGTCGGCGCCGCCGCCCTGCTGGCCGCGCTGGGCGCCACCGCCGCGCTGACCGAGGCCGGCCGGTTCGCCGGCTGGGCCCGGCCGCTGGGCGTGCTGGTCGGCGTGCTGCTGGCCTGGCGGCGGGCGCCGTTCGTGCTGGTGGTGCTCGCCGCCGCCGGCACCACCGCGCTGCTCCGCCTGCTCGGCGTGCCGTAGGCCCCACCCCGGTCCGCTGACGACGAACGGCCCCTCGCCCGCGGTGCGGGAGGGGCCGTCGGTGCGGTGGGTCAGACCGGGTCGCCGATGTTGACCCGGGGCTCGGGCGCGCGCATCCGGCGGAAGGTGATCGACCGCATGATGGCGTAGAGGTAGAGCGAGCCCATCCGCTGCCCGGTGTTCGGGAAGCGTTCCCGGACCAGCTTGCGGATCTTGCGGGAGATCAGGAACGAGTCGACCACCACACCCAGGGCGAGCGCGCCCCAGAGGATGTTGGAGACCAGGCGGACGATCGGGGGCATCGCCGCGTTCGAGCCGATCAGCACGATCAGCGCGCCGCCGAAGAACCAGGTGCCGACCGTACGCCGGGAGTCGACCACGTTGCGGGCGAGCAGCCGCTCGGGGCCGCGGTCACGGGGCCCACCCTCGCGGCGGAACTCCGCCGCCGACTCCGCGCGCAGCTGGCGCCGGCGCTCCCGCGCCTCCTCCTTGGTCAGCGGCTTGGTGGCCGCGGCCGGTCGGCGGCCGGCGCTGGGCCGCTTCGGCGTGACCTTGCCCAGCTCCTTCTTGCTCGGGGTGTAGCCCCGGGGCTGGGCGGACGAGGACTCCTCGTCGGGCGTCACCGGGGTGACGGCCTCGTCGACGAGGTCGGTGGACTTGCGGCGAAACAGCGACGGCACGCGGAAAGGGTAGCCAAACGACGGCGCCCGGTGCACATCGCGGTGCACCGGGCGCCGTCGGAAGTGGCCGACGTTACGGACGCTCGACGTGCGCCCCGAGGTCGGCGAGCTTCGCCTCGAAGTCCTCGTAGCCCCGGTTGATCAGGTCGACGCCGTAGACCCGGGAGGTGCCCTCGGCCGCCAGCGCGGCGATCAGGTGGCTGAAACCGGCCCGCAGGTCAGGGATGACCAGGTCGGCGGCGTGCAGCTTGCTCGGCCCCGCGATCACCGCGGAGTGCTTGAAGTTGCGCCGGCCGAAGCGGCACGGGGTGCCGCCCAGGCAGTCCCGGTAGACCTGGATGTTCGCGCCCATCGAGTTCAGCGCCTCGGTGTAGCCCAGCCGCTGCTCGTAGACCGTCTCGTGGACGATGGACAGGCCCCGGGCCTGGGTGAGCGCCACCACCAGGGGCTGCTGCCAGTCGGTCATGAAGCCCGGGTGCACGTCGGTCTCCAGGGCCACCGACTTCAGCTCGCCGCCCGGGTGCCAGAACCGGATGCCGCCCTCCTGGCCGGGGTCGCCCAGCTTCGGCGGCCGGGCGTCGGTGACCTCGTACTCGCCGCCGACCGAGCGGAAGATGTTCAGGAACGTCATCATGTCGGCCTGCTGCGCGCCGAGGACCTCGACGTGGCCGCGGGTCGCCAGCGCCGCCGCGGCCCAGCTCGCCGCCTCGATCCGGTCCGGGATCGGCCGGTGCGTGTAGCCGTGCAGCTTCGGCACGCCCTGGATCTCGATCACCCGGTCGGTGTGCACCTTGATGATCGCGCCCATCTTCTGCAGGACGCAGATCAGGTCGATGATCTCCGGCTCCACCGCCGCGTTGCGCAGCTCGGTGACGCCCTCGGCCATCACCGCCGTCAGCAGCACCTGCTCGGTCGCCCCGACGCTCGGGTACGGCAGCGAGAACTTGGTGCCGTGCAGCCCGTTCGGCGCCGACAGGTGCAGGCCCTCCGGGGTCTTCTCGACCGTCGCCCCGAACTCGCGCAGCGCCTGGAGGTGGAAGTCGATCGGGCGCGGCCCGATGTGGCAGCCGCCCAGGTCCGGGATGAAGGCGTGGCCGAGGCGGTGCAGCAGCGGCCCGCAGAACAGGATCGGGATCCGGCTGGAGCCCGCGTGCACGTTGATCTGGTCCGTGCTCGCGCTCTCCACGTTCGCGGGGTCGAAGACGAGCTCGCCGTCCTCCTCGCCGTCGGTGACCTTCACGCCGTGCAGGCCGAGCAGGCCCCGGACCACCTCGACGTCACGGATCTTCGGCACGTCGAACAGTCGGCTCGGGCTGTCGCCCAGCAGAGCGGCGACCATCGCCTTCGAGACCAGGTTCTTCGCGCCGCGCACGCGGATCCGCCCTTCCAGCGGAGTACCTCCGTGTACGACCAGGACGTCGTCGGTCAACGCAACCTCCAGCGCGTCGGTGCTGCCGTGTTGATGGTGGGCTCGCGATGTCTTCGCTACCCGGAATGCGGTCATGTCGAAACGGCCGCGTGCGTCGTCGCCCCGGCAGCATAGCCCTCCGTGACGAAAATGGACCCGGTCAGATCGCCCCTGAGGGCACTAATCGGTGATCGGGCCCATTTCCGTACCATCGGTGCTACCGAGAGTGATCAGCTCGCCGTGGGCGGCGGGGTGTCGGCCCCGGGCAGGGCGAGCATCTGGTCCAGCGCCACCCGGGCGTGGTGCGCGGTGTCCGGGTCGACCGTGATCTGGTTGACCACCCGGCCGGCCACCAGCTCCTCCAGCGCCCAGACCAGGTGGGGCAGGTCGATCCGGTTCATGGTCGAGCAGTAGCAGACCGCCTTGTCCAGGAACATGATCTGCTTGTCGGGGTGGGCCAGCGCGAGCCGGCGGACCAGGTTCAGCTCGGTGCCGATCGCCCACGCCGAGCCGGCCGGGGCCGCCTCGACGGCCTTGATGATGTATTCCGTCGAGCCGACGAAGTCGGCGGCGGTGACCACCTCGTGCCGGCACTCCGGGTGGACCAGCACGTTCACCCCCGGCACCCGCTCCCGCACGTCGTTCACGCTGTCGAGGGTGAACCGGCCGTGCACCGAGCAGTGCCCCCGCCAGAGGATCATCTTCGCGTCGCGCAGCTGCTCGGGGGTGAGCCCGCCGTTCGGCTTGTGCGGGTCGTAGAGCACGCAGTCGTCCAGCGAGAAGCCCATCTCCAGCACGGCCGTGTTGCGGCCCAGGTGCTGGTCGGGCAGGAAGAGCACCTTCGAGCCCTGCTGGTACGCCCAGTCCAGCGCCCGCTTCGCGTTCGACGAGGTGCAGACCACGCCGCCGTTGCGGCCGACGAAGCCCTTGATGTCCGCCGAGGAGTTCATGTAGGTGACCGGGACGGTCTGCTCCGCGATGCCCAGATCGGTCAGCACGTCCCAGGCCGTCTCGACCTGCGACAGCACCGCCATGTCCGCCATCGAGCAGCCGGCGGCCAGGTCCGGCAGGACGACCTTCTGCGCGTCCGACGTGAGGATGTCGGCGCTCTCGGCCATGAAGTGCACGCCGCAGAAGACGATGTACTCCGCGTCGGGGCGGGCCGCCGCCTCGCGGGCCAGCTTGAAAGAGTCTCCAGTGACGTCGGCGAACTGGATCACCTCGTCGCGCTGGTAGTGGTGCCCCAGCACGAAGACCTTGCTGCCCAGCTTCGCCTTCGCCGCCGCCGCCCGGGCCACCAGGTCCGGGTCGCTGGGCGCCGGAAGGTCGCCCGGACACTCGACGCCACGCTCGGTGGCGGGGTCGCTGCCCCGGCCGAGCAGCAGCAGTGCCGTTGCGGTGTTGGAGGGTTCCACCCAGGTCGAAGTCACGTACCCCATGGTCCCACAGGGTGGCCTGAGCGCAGCCTCCACCGGTGTGGGCTGCCACACTGCTCGGCATGCGCGTGCTGCTCTGCCCGGACAAGTTCGCCGGCACCCTGTCGGCCCCGGAGGTCGCCGACGCCGTGGCCGCCGGCTGGCACGAGGTGGCTCCCGGCGACGACCTGCTCGTCCGGCCGCTGTCCGACGGTGGGCCGGGCTTCCTCGACGTCCTCGGCGACGCGCTCGGCGGGCGCCGGATCCCGGTGCCGACCGTCGACCCGCTGGGCCGCCCGGTGGCCGGTGAGATCCTGCTCACCGCCGGCGGGACTACCGCCTGGCTGGAGAGCGCCCAGGCGTGCGGGCTGCACCTGCTCGACGCGGGCGAGCGCGACCCGAAGACCACCACCTCGTACGGCCTGGGGGTGCTGGTCGCCGCCGCCGTGGAGGCCGGCGCCCGCACGGTGGTGATCGGCCTGGGCGGCTCCGGCACCAACGACGGCGGCGCGGGGATGCTCACCGCGCTCGGCGTGACCCCGCTGGACGACGCGGGACGGGCGCTGCCGTACGGCGGCGCGGCGCTGGCCGCCGTGGTCGCGCTCGACGGGGCGCCCCGGCTGCGCGACGCCCGGCTGGTGGCCGCCACCGACGTGGACAATCCGCTGCTCGGCCTGCACGGGGCGAGTAACGTGTTCGGCCCGCAGAAGGGCGCCGACCGGGCGGACGTGCTGCTGCTCGACGCCGCGCTGGAGCGCTTCGCCGCCGTGCTGGAGCGGGACCTGCCCGGCTGCCCCGACCGGCTGGGCGCCCTGCCCGGCGGCGGCGCGGCCGGGGGCCTCGGCGCGGCCGTCCTGGCGCTGGGTGGGCACTGCGAGTCGGGCATCGGCCTGGTCACCCGGGCGATCGGGCTGGACGCCGCCCTGGACGCCGTCGACCTGGTGGTCACCGGGGAGGGCTCGTTCGACCACCAGTCGCTGCGCGGCAAGGTGGTGGCCGGGGTGGCCGGCGCCGCCCGGGACCGGGGCCTGCCCTGCGTGGTGCTGGCCGGCCAGGTGAGCACCGGCCGGCGGGAGGCGGGCGCGGCCGGGGTGACCGACGCGTACAGCCTGGTGGAGCACTTCGGGGGCGAGGAGCGCGGCGGGCTGGCCGCCGCGCTGGAGCGCCCGGCCGAGGGGCTGCGGGCGCTCGGCGCCCGGCTGGCCCGGCAGTGGAGCCGCTGACCGGCCCGCGGGCGTGACCTGGCCGGCGGGCGCGTTGCGCGCGCCGTGCGGTGTCGCTCGGCCGGGAGCCGCTCGCCCGCCGCCCGATCGGGTCCGTCGGCGCGCCGGCTGCGGCGGCCCGTGTCACGGCGGCGGGTGAGGCCGGTCGCAGCGGCGTACCATCGGATCTGGACCACACCGGGAATGGCTGGGCGACGTGAGATGTTGGCCAGTGCGTCCGGACCCAACCGCGCAGGGAGATTTCACGTGACCACGCCAGCGCAGACCGAGTCGACCGAGGCCAAGGCCCCCACGTCCGTCGTCCTCACCGACGTCGCGGCGCAGAAGGTCAAGGCCCTGATCGAGCAGGAGGGCCGCGACGACCTGCGGCTCCGGGTCGCCGTGCAGCCGGGTGGCTGCTCCGGCCTGCGGTACCAGCTCTTCTTCGACGAGCGCTCGCTCGACGGTGACGTCGTCACCGACTTCGACGGTGTCGAGGTCGTCGTCGACCGGATGAGCGCCCCCTACCTGGCCGGCGCCACCATCGACTTCGCCGACCGCATCGACGCCCAGGGCTTCACCATCGACAACCCCAACGCGGGCAACTCCTGCGCCTGCGGCGACTCGTTCAGCTGAGCCCACCTCCGCTCGCGACCAGCGGGGCCGTCCCCTCGGGGCGGCCCCGCTGCCGCGTTCGGGCCCGGTAGCGCAGCCGAGAAGATGACCGAGGCCGGACCGACGGGTCATCCTGAGGGGGCCGGACCGGTAGGCTGACCGGCGCCCTGCTCCCGACCCCGAGGGTTGACATGAAGATCGCCGTGACCGGCTCGATCGCCACCGACCACCTGATGAGCTTCCCCGGCCG
Source organism: Micromonospora sp. NPDC047620 (assembly GCF_043205005.1). Classification (NCBI taxonomy): domain Bacteria; kingdom Bacillati; phylum Actinomycetota; class Actinomycetes; order Micromonosporales; family Micromonosporaceae; genus Micromonospora; species Micromonospora sp. NPDC047620. The sequence goes on from NZ_JBIDDG010000007.1 coordinate 264,279, forward strand.
CTTCGCCGATCAGTTCATCGCCGACCAGCTGCACAAGGTGTCGCTCTCCTTCCTGGTGGACGACCTGGTGCTGCGTCGCGGCGGCGTGGCGGCGAACATCGCCTTCGGCATGGGACAGCTCGGCCTGCGCCCGGTGCTGGTCGGCGCGGTCGGCGCGGACTTCGCCGACTACCGCTCCTGGCTGGAGCGGCACGGGGTCGACTGCGGCTCGGTACACGTCAGCGAGGTGGCGCACACCGCCCGGTTCGTCTGCACCACGGACACCGACATGTGCCAGATCGCCTCGTTCTACGCCGGCGCGATGAGCGAGGCCCGCAACATCGAGCTGGAGCCGGTGGCCCGCCGCCTCGACGGGCTGGACCTGGTCCTGGTCGGTGCGAACGACCCGGCGGCGATGCTGCGGCACTCCGCCGAGTGCCGGGAGCGGGGATACCCCTTCGCCGCCGACCCTTCCCAGCAGCTCGCCCGGATGGACGGCGAGGACGTCGTCGCGCTGATCGAGGGCGCCGACTACCTGATGACCAACGACTACGAGAAGTCGCTGCTGCAGAGCAAGGCCGGGCTGAGCGACGCGCAACTGCTCGACCGGGTCAAGGTCCGGGTCACCACGCTGGGCAAGCACGGCGTGGAGATCGCCGGGCGCGACTTCGACCCGATCCACGTGCCGATCGCGCGGGAGATCCGGGCGGTCGACCCCACCGGGGTCGGCGACGGCTTCCGGGCCGGCTTCTTCACCGCGCTGTCCTGGGGCCTCGGGCTGGAGCGGGCCGCCCAGGTGGGCTCCCTGCTCGCCACGCTGGTGCTGGAGACCGTGGGCACGCAGGAGTACGAGGTCCGCCGCGACCTGTTCGTCAAGCGGATGGCCGAGTCGTACGGCGACGTGGCCGCCGAGGAGGTCCGACCGCACCTGTTGCCGTGACTCACTCGGTGTCGGGAAGGGCCCTTCCGCGTCGGCCGGGTGCCCTTCCTGACATCTCTCAGTGCAGGCGGCGGACGTCGAAGGCGGGGCCGTCGGGGCCGGCGACCGTGCCGAGGAACTCGTGGCCGCGCATCCGGCACCAGGCCGGGACGTCCACCGCCGCCGCCGGGTCGTCGGCCAGCACCCGCACCACCGTGCCGACGGGCAGCTCGGGCAGCCGCCGGGCCACCGCGATCACGGGCAGCGGGCAGCGCTGACCACGGCAGTCGAGGATTTCCGCCGGCGCCGTCACAGCCCCACCACCCCCGCCTCGGCGCGCAGCCGCGCCACGACCTCGGGCAGCTCGGCGAGGAACCGTTCCACGTCCGTCTCCGTCGTCTCCCGGTGCAGCGAGACCCGCACGTTGCCGTGCGAGAGCACCCCCATTGCCTCCAGCACGTGCGACGGGCGCAGCGTGGAGGAGGTGCAGGAGGAGCCGGAGGAGACGGCGAACCCGCGCCGGTCCAGCGCGTGCAGCAGGGCCTCGCCGTCGACGTACAGGCAGGAGAACGTCACCAGGTGCGGCAGGCGGTCGTCGGGATCACCCACCACCTCCACGTCGGGCACCTCCGCCGCCACCCGGGCCCGGATCCGGTCCACCAGCGGCGCCAGCCGGGCCGCCTCGGCCGCCGCGTCGGCCGCCGCCGCGCGCAGGCTCGCCGCCGCCGCGACCACCGCCGGCAGGTTGAGCGTTCCCGGCGTACGCCCGGACTCCCGCTCGTCGGCCGGCCAGGGCGACTCCCACCGGGTGCCCTTGCGTACCACCAGCAGCCCCACCCCGGGCGGGCCGCCCCACTTGTGCGCGCTGGCGGTCAGTACCGACCAGCCCGCCGGCACGGGCGCCCGGCCGACCACCTGGGCGGCGTCCACGAACAGCGGCACCCCGGCCTCGGCGCACTCCTGCGCGGCCTCGGCGACCGGTTGGCACGTGCCGACCTCGTGGCTGGCGGCGATCAGCGCGGCCAGCGCCACGCCCGGTGCCCGCACCGCCGCCGACCAGCCGTCCAGGTCCAGCCGGCCCCGCCGGTCCACCGGCACCGACGTCGCCGTGCCGCCCGCCGCGACGTGCTGCTCGGCGGCGTGCAGCACCGCCGAGTGCTCGATCGCGGAGTGCACCAGGGCCGGGCCGACGCGCCGCCGGCCGGCCAGGCCGCCGAGCACGGCGGCGTGCGCGGCCGTCGTACCGCTGGGGGTGAAGGAGAGCTCGTCGGCGCGCACGCCGAGCGTCTGCGCGGTGGCCTCGCGGGCGGCGTCGAGCAGTTGGCGGGCGCGGCGGGCCTGGGTGTAGAGCCTGCCGGGGTCGGCCCAACCGTCGTCGAGGGCGGCCAGCAGCGCCTGTCGGGCGACCGGGTGCAGCGGCGCGGCGGTGGCCGCGTCCAGGTAGACCGGGGAAGCGCTCACGGAAGCCAACGCTATCGCGCCGGCACGCCCAAGATCCCCCCGATGGGGGCGGAGAGTGACCCCAAGACGGTCGAGCCCGTCATGGTCGAGTAATCTGCGACCGTCGGTGACGCCTTTGCCGCCGGTGTTGTCGCTCCGCTCCGGCGGAGGCCGGCAGAACAGAACAGACACCGCGGCGCGCTAGGGAGGCAGGACCAGGTGGTCGCAAGGAGTTCGGAGGTACGGCCGTCGGCCGTACGGCACAGCGCTTCCCCAGGAGCCGGTGGGCGCCGGGGGCGTGGTGCTGGTCGGATCGCCGGGCTCGGTCTCGGCGGGGCGGCGCTGCTGGTCCTGCTCACGGGCTGCGACGTCGGCGCCGCGTTCGGCGGCTTCGGCTGGCCGCAGGGCGGCATCTCGCCCGAGTCCCACCGGATGTACGACCTGTGGATCGCCTCGTGCATCGCGGCGCTCGCGGTCGGCGTGTTCGTGTGGGGCCTGATCTTCTGGTGCATCGTGCGCTACCGCAAGCGGGGCAACGAGCTGCCGGTGCAGACCCGTTACAACATGCCGATGGAGTTCCTCTACACCATCGCGCCGATCCTGATCGTCTCCGTGCTCTTCTACTACACGGCGGTCGTGCAGACCGACGTGGTGCGGACGACCAAGAACCCCGACGTCACGGTCGAGGTGGTCGCGTTCAAGTGGAACTGGCAGTTCAACTACCGCGACGGCCAGGGCACGGACGCCAACACCGTCGCCTCGGTGCTCGGCACCAGCGAGGTCATCCCGATCCTGGTGCTGCCGACCGACCGGTCCATCCGGTTCGAGGAGACCAGCCGCGACGTCATCCACTCCTTCTGGGTGCCGGAGCTGCTGTTCAAGCGGGACGTCATGCCGGGCAACGTCCGCAACGTGTTCGAGGTCTCCAAGCTCGACACCGAGGGCGCCTTCGTCGGCCGCTGTGCCGAGCTGTGCGGCAGCTACCACGCGTTCATGAACTTCGAGCTGCGGGTCGTCTCGCCGGAGAAGTACGACCAGTTCCTGGCCGCTAAGCGGGACGGTAAGTCCACGCAGGAGGCCCTGACGGCCATCGGCGAGGAGCCGTACGCGCAGAAGACGCGGCCGTTCGAGACCCGTCGCACCGAGGTCAACTTCAACCCGGACAGCGCGCCGGCCGGTACGGGAAGCTGAGGGGGCTGGCATGAAGACCGAGTGGCGCATCTTCCTGGTCATCGCCGGGTTCCTGCTCTTCGCCACCGCCCTCTACGGGGGCTGGACCGCCGCCGACTCCGGTGGCCAGGTCGAGTGGGTCGGCACGATCGCACTGCTGCTGAGCTTCCTGCTCTGCGCGATGTGCGGCGGCTTCTTCTGGTTCGTCTCGCGCCGGATCGACCTGCGGCCGGAGGACCGGCCGGACGGTGAGATCGCCGACGGCGCGGGCGAGGTCGGCTTCTTCAGCCCGGGCAGCTACTGGCCGTTCGGCCTGGCGCTGGCCGCCGCGCTCACCGGCTTCGGCCTCGTGTTCTGGCAGTTCTGGCTGCTGGGCGTCGGTGCGCTGGCGGTCATCTTCGCGGCCTGCGGCCTGCTGTTCGAGTACTACAGCGGCACCCGGCGCACCGCCGAGCACTGAGCCGGCGGCCGACGACGGCCCCCTGCACGTGACGAAGGCCCGCCTCCCCTCGGGGAGGCGGGCCTTCGTGCCGTGATCGCCGACGTGCGGGGCGGCCGAGGACCGGCCGGGCGTGCGCCGCGTCGCCGGTCGGGGCGGTGGGGCCGGCGCGGGCCGCGTCAGGCGGCACGGCGGGGCTCAGGCGGCGCGGTGGGGCTCAGGCGGCGCGGTGGCGATGGTGCAGGCGGCGCGGACCGGGTCGGGTGGCGATGGTGCAGGCGGCGCGGAGGGGTCAGGCGGCACGGCGGTGGGGCGACGGCTGGTGGTGCCGCGGCGCCAGGCGCGGGGCCCGGAAGGTGAACGTGGCGACGAGCACCGCCTCGCCGCAGCCCGTGCAGGCCAGCTCGGGGCAGTCGACGCCGTGGCCGTCGACGCACGGCGGCGCCTCGAACGGCTGAACGCCCTCGCAGGTGGCGCAGTAGAGCTCGCGCTCCGACACGGGCGTCTCCTCTCGCTCCGGTCCCGTCGGGGGCGCACGGCGGAACTGCCGCGCCGCACGGCGCACGACGGATGTGCTGTGGTGAACAGCGCATGATGGAAGTGGAAAACTACTCAGTTGTAGTTTCCCACGGGGGTCCGACAACTTCCGCACGCCACCCGGCGCCGCCGGGGTGGCCGCCGGCGGTCAGTCGGCGCGGGCGGCCTCGATCCAGCGGTCCAGGACGCGGGCGGCGGCCCCGGAGTCGACGGACTCGGCGGCCCGGTCCATCCCGACGCGCAACGCCTCGGTGAGGTCGCCGTCGAGCGGACCCTGGGTGGCCAGCGCCGCCGCCGCGTTGACCAGGACGGCGTCGCGCACCGGGCCGGTCTCGCCGGCCAGTAGCCGGCGCACCACGTCGGCGTTGTGAGCGGCGTCTCCGCCCCGCAGGTCGGCCAGGGTGGCCCTGGGCACCCCGAGGTCGGTCGCGTCCAGCAGCGCCTCCCTGACGGTGCCTGCCTGGATGGCCCAGACGCGGGTCGGCGCGGCGGTGGTGAACTCGTCCAGCCCGTCCTCGCCGCGCATCACCAGAGCCGAGTCGCCCCGGGCGGCGAAGACGCCCGCCATCACCGGGGCCATCCGGAGGTCGAAGCAGCCGACCGCGGCGGCCCGCGGCCGGGCCGGGTTGGTCAGTGGGCCGAGGAAGTTGAAGAAGGTGGGCACGCCCATCTCCCGGCGTACCGGGCCGGCGTGGCGCATGCCGGGGTGGTATCGGGCCGCGAAGCAGAAGCCGATGCCGGCCTCCGCGACGCACCGGGCCACCCCCTCCGGCCCCAGGTCCAGCGGCACGCCGAGGAACTCCAGCACGTCCGCCGTGCCGCAGGAGGAGGACGCCGCCCGGTTGCCGTGCTTGACCACCCGGACCCCGGCGCCGGCCACCACCAGGGAGGCCATGGTGGAGATGTTGACCGTGTGCGCGAGATCACCGCCGGTGCCGACCACGTCGAGGGCGGTGTCCCGCAGCGCCTCGGGCAGCTCGACCGCGACCGCCCGGCCGAGCATCGCCTCCACCAGGCCGGCCAGCTCGGCCGAGGTCTCGCCCTTGGCGCGCAGCGCGACGGCGAAGCCCGCGACCTGCGCCGGGGCGGCCGCGCCGGACATGATCTCGCCCATCGCCCAGGCGGTGTCGGCGGTGGAGAGCTCCTCCCCGCGCAGCAGCGCGGCGAGCAGGTGCGGCCAGGTCCGATCGCCCATGGCGGGCCTCCCGAGCGTGCGAAGCGGGTGGGATGGAACCGGCGCCGGGTGGTCCGGCGCCGAGACGGGCCGGAGCGGGGGACGTCAGGCGGGGGCGTGCGTCCGCAGCAGCTCGGCCACCGTGGTGCCGGTGGTCACCGGGTCGAGCGGGTGCACCAGGGTGGCGTCGACCTCGGCGTAGGCCGCGAGCCATCGGTCGGCGGCGCGGGCGATCACCACGCAGGTCGGGGGAGCGTCGTCCCGGTCGTCCTTGATCTGCCGGGCGATGCCGATGCCGCCGCCCGGGGTCGCCTCGCCGTCGAGCAGCAGCAGGTCGATCTCGTAGTCGTCGACGAGCCGGACGCACTCCGCGTAGGTGGACGCGTCGACGAACTCGATCCGCAGACCGGGCGCGGGACGCGTGCCGACGGCGAGCCGCATCCGGTCACGGACCTCCGGGTCGTCGCTGTAGAGCAGGACGGTGCAAAGACGATCACTCATGACGACACTCCGCTTCGCCGAACGGTCCGAGTCCAGGCCGCGCCGGTGGATCCCACAGCGTCGCCACGGCCTCGGCCGGGGATCGGACTGTGAGCGGTGCCGTCATGAGGCACCGTCGCACTGCGCTTGGTGATTCGCTCGCTGCGCTCACTCATTGGCTGGACAGGCTCCCACCTCGTAGCTGCCCGCTGATCCTACCCGTCGGTGTGAGGTGCGTGACGTCCGCCCGTCGGCGGCGCCGGGGCGTACCGTCGGCGCAGGTCAGGCGGCGGACTCCGCGGCGCGCTGACGGGCCTCCTGGCGGTCCAGGTCGCGGTCGATCCGACGGGCCTCCCGCTCGGCGTGGCGCATCCACTGCACGACCAGCACGGCCAGCATCGTGACGCTGACGAACTCGCCGCCGGCCCAGAGGATGCCGCCGGCGAGCACCTGGTCCTCCCAGGGGTCGGACCAGGTCAGCCCGAGCGACGGGTACCAGTCGCCGCCGAAGAGCGTGCTGCTCTGCATGATGGTGAGCCCGAGCACCGTGTGGAACGGCACGGAGAGCAGCATCAGCAGCGCCCGGCCCGGGTACGGCCAGCGCCCCGGCAGCGGGTCGAGGCCGAGCAGCGGCCAGAAGAACACGCAGCCGGTCATGATGAAGTGCGCGTGCACGACCTCGTGCGCCCACGCGTGCTCGAGCGTGTAGCGGTACAGGTCGGTGAAGTAGAGCGCGAACGGGTTGACCACGAAGATGGTGAACGCCACCAGCGGGTAGCTGTAGACCCGCGCGACCCGGCTGTGCACGATCGCCAACAGCCGCTTGCGCGGCCGCAGCGGCAGGGTGCGCAGGGCCAGCGTCACCGGCGCGCCCAGCGCGAGGAAGATCGGCGAGATCATGGAGAGCACCATGTGCTGGACCATGTGCACCGACAGCAGCGCCGTGTCGTACGCGTGCAGGCCGCTGACGGTGACCGCCGCGATCCCGCCGAGGCCGGGGCCGAGGAAGAACACCGTCCGGGCCACCGGCCACCGGTCGCCCCGGAGCCGGAGCCGGTGCACCCCGTAGAGGTAGATGCCGGCGGCCAGCACCAGGCCGACGGCCAACCAACTGTCCAGCCGGGTCTCGGTGAACACGGAGGTGACGGTGAACGGCGGCGGGGTGGCCGCGGTCACCGTGGGCGCGGCGGCCGAGGTTGCGGTGAAGATCGGATCGACGTGCAGCACGCTTTTCAGCCTAGGTCAGGCGAACCGGACGACCCCGATCGGGCTGCCGATGCCACCGGTTTGCCACCCCGCTGATCGCCGGCCCCGGTCAAGGGCAATAATGACCGCGTGACTGCGGCCCCAGCCATTGACAAGAGCCGGATCCACTCCCTGACCCGACCCAACATGGTCAGCGTCGGGACGATCGTGTGGCTCTCCAGTGAACTCATGTTCTTCGCGGCGCTGTTCGCGATGTACTTCTCCATCCGCGCGGCGGCGCCGGAGCAGTGGGCGAAGCACACCGAGGTACTCAACATCCCGTACGCGACCACCTTCACGGTGATCCTGGTGTTGTCGTCGGTGACCTGCCAGCTCGGTGTCTTCGCCGCTGAGAAGGGTGACGTCCACGCCCTTCGGCGCTGGTTCACGATCACCTTCGTGATGGGCCTGATCTTCGTGCTCGGTCAGGTCAACGAGTACCGCGAGCTGGTGCACGAGGGCATCAAGATCAACTCGGACGGGTACGGGTCGATGTTCTACCTGACCACCGGGTTCCACGGTCTGCACGTGACCGGCGGTCTGATCGCCTTCATCATCTTCATGATCCGCACGACCATGGGCCGGTTCACGCCGGCGCAGGCCACGTCGGCGATCGTCGTGTCCTACTACTGGCACTTCGTCGACGTCGTGTGGATCGGGCTCTACGCCATGATCTACTGGCTTCAGTGATCTTGGCGCGTCACGAACCGCGCCGCTGCTCCGTCCCCTGAGACAAGGTCCAACCGGTTAAGGACACAGGTCATGACTTCTGACAACGACCGCCGACGCGGTCTGCTCGCGCGGCTGCGCGAGCGGCCCGCGGCGCGCAGCAGGGGCCGCCGCCGGCTGGGTGCCGCGGTCCGGCTGTTCGCCGCGCTGATGCTGGCCGGCGGCGCCTACACCGTCTTCGCCCCCGGCGTGCAGGCGCAGGACGCCCCGCTCACCGGCGCCGCCGCGGAAGGCAAGGCGCTGTTCGACGTGAGCTGTGTGACCTGTCACGGTCGCAACGCCCAGGGCGTCGAGGGCCGTGGGCCGAGCCTGATCGGCGTCGGCGCGGCCTCGGTCGAGTTCCAGGTCAGCTCCGGCCGGATGCCGATGGCCCGCCAGGAGGCGCAGGCGGAGCGCAAGCCGGAGCTGTTCACCGACGAGGAGACCCGCCAGCTCGCGCAGTACATCCAGGAGCTCGGCGGCGGTCCCGTCCTGCCCGACGGCGAGGACCTCCACTCCGACGGCAACATCGCCGCCGGCGGCGAGCTGTTCCGGATCAACTGCTCGCAGTGCCACGCCTTCGGCGGTGGCGGCGGCGCCCTGTCCTCCGGCAAGTACGCCCCGAGCCTGCACCCGGCCAGCGACCGGCAGATCTACGCCGCGATGCTGAGCGGCCCGCAGAACATGCCGGTCTTCGGCGACAACCAGATCACCCCGGAGCAGAAGGCGGACATCATCGCCTACATCCAGGAGACCCTGAAGCACGACCAGGACCCGGGTGGCTTCAACCTCGGTCGGTACGGGCCGTCCACCGAGGGCTTGGCGATCTTCCTGGTCGGCATCGTCGCGCTCGTCTTCGCGAGCCTGTGGATCGCGGGCAAGTCGTGACCGGGCGGATCATCCGATTCAGTGCTGTGGTGCCGGGGTCCGGCACCGCCCGTAGCGAGGTGACGGCATGACCACGCACACCGAGCACCAGGCCCAGCAGGGCCGGGAACCGCTCGACGTGACGACCCCCGGGCTCAGCCAGTTCGACATCGTCCGCGAGGGCGCGCGCCGGGACGACATCGAGATCGTCCACTACGAGCCGCAGGTCGTCCCGGGCAGCAAGGCCGAGCGCCGGCTGACCCGCACCGTCGCGTCGTTCTTCCTGCTGACCGGGCTGGCGGCGACCGCCTTCCTGGTGGTCTACATCTGGTGGCCGTGGGAGTACGCTCCCGGCCGCGGCGGCGACACGTGGTACACCCCGCTGCTCGGCGCCACCCTCGGCGTGGCCCTGCTCGGCGTCGGCTTCGGCATCCTGACCTGGGGCAAGAAGCTGCTGCCCAAGGAGGTCTCGATCCAGGACCGGCACGAGGGCGCCGTCAGCGAGGACGACCGGATCATCACCGGCCAGACCATGCTCTACATGGCCGACGAGTTGGGCGTGAAGCGCCGGCCGCTGCTCGGCATCTCGCTGCTGGCCGGTCTCGCGCCGGTCGGCGCGGTGGTCGCCGCGCCCCTGGTCGGTGGCCTGATCTCCCAGCCGCACAAGAACAACCAGATGTTCACCACCGGGTTCGCCCCGACCGAGGGCGGCGGCAAGGTCCGGCTGGTCCGCGAGGACGGCCGTCCGGTCCGCCCGGCGGACGTCAGCACCGGCGGCCAGATCACGGTCTTCCCCGGCATCGACCACGGCGTGAGCAACCTGCACGCCGACTCGCCGACCCTGCTGATCCACCTGCGGGACAGCGACGCGCAGGAGTCGCGCCGGGCCAACGAGCGGGTCGGGCACGGCGACTACATGTGGGGCAACTACGCCGCCTACTCGAAGATCTGCACGCACGCCGGCTGCCCGGCGAGCCTGTACGAGCAGCAGACCAACCGTCTGCTCTGCCCGTGCCACCAGTCGCAGTTCCTGATCACCGACAACGCCCGGCCCATCTTCGGTCCGGCCAGCCGGCGACTGCCGCAGTTGCCGATCGAGGTGGACTCCGAGGGCTACTTCGTGGCCAAGTCCGACTACACCGAGACCGTCGGGCCCGACTTCTGGGAGCGGCCGTGAAGCGGCGCAAGTTTGACATGGCAGCTGTGCCGGGCAACGCCGCCCGGGGAGTGGACGACCGCTTCCAGGTGGCCACCCCGCTGCGCCGGCTGCTGAACAAGGTCTTCCCGGACCACTGGTCCTTCCTGCTCGGCGAGATCGCGCTCTTCTCGTTCATCGTCCTGCTGCTGACCGGTGTCTTCCTGACCTTCTTCTTCGAGCCGGCGATGACCGAGGTGGTCTACAACGGCAGCTACGCCCCGCTGCGGGGCACGCCGATGTCGGCCGCGTACGCCTCCAGCCTGGACATCTCGTTCGACGTCCGCGGCGGCCTGATCATGCGGCAGATGCACCACTGGTCGGCGCTGCTGTTCATGGCCGCGATCGTGGTGCACATGCTCCGGGTCTTCTTCACCGGCGCGTTCCGCAAGCCGCGTGAGACGAACTGGATCATCGGCTCGCTGCTGTTCTGGGTCGGCTTCCTGGCCGGCTTCACCGGCTACTCGCTGCCGGACGACGGCCTCTCCGGCACCGGCCTGCGGATCGCCTCGGCGATCATGCTCTCCATCCCGGTGATCGGCTCCTGGGTCACCTCGTCGATCTTCGGCGGGGAGTTCCCCGGCACCATCATCATCAGCCGGTTCTACATCGCCCACGTGTTGCTCATCCCGGGTCTGCTGGTCGCGCTGATCAGCGTCCACCTGGGCCTGGTCTTCAAGCAGAAGCACACCCAGTGGCCCGGCCCCGGCCGGACCAACGGCAACGTGGTCGGCGAGCGGATGTTCCCCCGCTACGCGATCAAGCAGGGCGGCTTCTTCATGGTCGTCTTCGGCGTGATCGCGCTGATGGGCGGTCTGTTCCAGATCAACCCGATCTGGCTGTTCGGCCCGTACGAGGCGTGGGTGGTCTCGGCCGCCAGCCAGCCCGACTGGTACGTCATGTTCCTCGACGGCTCGACCCGCCTGATGCCGGCCTGGGAGATCAACATCCCGATCGGCGACGGGTACGTGATCCCGCCGCTGTTCTGGCCGACGGTGGTGCTGCCGGGCATCCTGGTGGGGATCTCCACGCTCTACCCGTTCCTGGAGGCCCGGCGCCTCAAGGACACCCGCAGCCACAACCTGCTCCAGCGGCCCCGGGACGTGCCGGCGCGCACCGCGGCGGGCGCCATGGCCATCGCGTTCTTCATCGTGCTGACCCTGTCCGGCGCCAACGACGTCATCGCCGACAAGTTCATGATCAGCCTGAACGCGATGACCTGGGCCGGCCGGATCGGCCTGCTGGTGCTCCCGCCGCTGGCGTACTACTTCACCTACCGGATCTGCCTCGGTCTGCAGCAGCACGACCGGGAGGTGCTCGCCCACGGTGTCGAGACCGGCATCATCCGGCGACTGCCCGACGGCCGGTTCGAAGAGGTGCACCAGCCGCTCAGCGCGGGGGACCACGACGGCCACGGCGGGCTCGAGTACGCCGGCTGGGTCGTGCCGAAGAAGATGAACCGGCTCGGGGCCCTCGGCCCGGCCATCCGGGGCTTCTTCTACCCGATCGAGAAGCCGGCCGAGGCGCCGGTCTCGCCGGGCCACCCGCCGGTCGAGCCGCGGCCCGACCGGGAGCAGGTCGGCAGCGGCGAGAGCCGTCGCTGACCTCGCGACACCCGACGTGGCGTCCACCGGAGTCCTCCGGTGGACGCCACGTCCGTTTCCGCCCCTCCCACGGTTCCGCGCGTGGCGTGTCGTCTGTCGCCCCCCGGGGCGGGGATCGCAGGAATAACCCCGGTCAGCCGGGTATCCGTGCGGTCCAACGTCTCGAGGGGGAGGAAGCATGTTGGGTATCAAACGCCTCGGCCTGCTGGCCGCGCTGGTGCTGGTGGGAATCGCGCCGGCAGCGGCGGCGCAGGCCGCGGTGCAGCCGTCGCAGCAGGACACCCAGTACCTACAGGCCCTGCACCAGGTGAATCTGTTCGAGATCACCGCGGGTGACCTGGCCCAGCAGAAGGGCCAGAACCAGGGGGTCAAGGACCTGGGTGACCGGTTCAGGACGGACCACACGCAGCTCGACCAGACGGTGCAGCAGACCGCGTCCCAGCTCGGGGTGCAGTTGCCGGCCGAGCCCACCGCGGACCAGCAGTCCGTCCTCGACCAGCTCAACAATGCCAGCGGCGAGGAGTTCGACCGGCTCTGGGTGACCAGCGAGTTGGCCGGCCACGTCCAGGCCATCCAGGCCACCCAGACGGAGATCTCGCAGGGCTCCGACCAGACGGTGGTCCAGCTGGCCCAGACCGCCCTGCCGACGTTGCAGGCGCACTACGACGCGCTGGTCCAGCTCGCCGAGCAGCTGGGCATTCCGGTTCCGCAGGCCAGCGGCACCGCCACGCCGAGCCCGGGCGGCACGACCCCGGCTCCGGGCGGCACCACCGGGACCCCGGCTCCGGGCGGCACCACCGAGTCGCCGGCTCCGGGCGGCACCACCACCGAGACGCCGGCTCCCACGCAGAGCTGACGTCGCCGTACCACGACGGCCGGTCCACCAGCGGGTGGACCGGCCGTCACGCGCCCGTGCCGGCCCGGCCGGCGTCCGTGGTCAGTCGGCGTTCGCGAGCCCGATCGCGAACGCCTCCTCCAGGTCGTGCTGGGAGTACGCCCGGAACGCGATGTGCGACTCGGTGTTCAGCACCCCCGGCACCTTGGAGATGCTGCCGGCGATCACCTTGGCGATCTGGTCGAACTCCCGGACCCGGACCACGGCGATCAGGTCGACGTGGCCGGCCACCGAGTAGACCTCGCTGACGCCGGGGAGGGCAGCCAGGGCCTCGGCCACCTCGGGGATGGAGTCGGTGGCGCAGTCGATCAGCACGATCGCGGTGATCACGGGACATTTCTCCGTTCGTCGGCGTCGTCGCCCATGCTAGAGGTTCCCCGGGCCCCGGGACGGGGGTGTGGCGGGGACGGTGAGGGTGGCGCCCGCGCGGATCGCGTCGCGCAGGCGCTCGCCGGGGCCGACGGTGGCGCCCGGCCAGACGACCGCACGCTCCACGTCGCCCTGGACGACCGCGTCGGCGCCGACCACCGCCGCCCGGCAGCGGCCGGTCACCGTGGCCGTGGGCGCCACCAGGCTGCCGCCGCCGGCCGCGTGCAGGTTGGCTGCCAGGTAGTCGGCCGGGGTGCCCGTGTCGTAGAACGTGCCGGAATAGGGCACGACGGTCAGCGCGCCGGCCGCCTCCGCCGGGCGCCAGACCGCCCGGACGAGGTCGCCGAACCCGACCGGCAGCTCCCGCACCAGCCGCCACGGCAGCAGCGAGAAGCCGGTGAACACGTGGCCGTCGAAGGTGCCCGGCGCCTGCGGGTCGGCGGCGGGCTGGCCGAGCAGGCGTACGGAGTCGCCGTCCCAGTCGCGCAGCAGCGCGGCGATGTCCGGCCCCGCGGGTCGCTCTGGGTCGGCGAGGTAGGCGTCGGCGTTGCCGACCAGCACTCCGCGCCCGGCGATCCAGTCCCGCAGGTTGGCCACCCCGCCGGCCGTGCCCAGCGGCGAGCCCGGCTCGACCGACAGGTGGGCGCGGTCCCCGACGTGCGCGACGACCTGCGCGCCGAGGTAGCAGGCGTTGACCGCGACCCGGGCCGGCCCGACCAGGCCGAGCCCGGCCAGCCGGTCCAGCGCCCGGTCCAGCAGCGGCACGTTGCCCACCGGGCAGAGCGCCTTCGGCAGCCGCTCGGTCAGCGGCCGCAGCCGGGTGCCCTCGCCGGCGGCGAGCACCACCGCGCAGACGTCGACCGGGACGGTGGCGGGGGCGTAGGCCCGATCGGCGGTGGTGGCCGCGCCGTGGTCGGCCGGGGCGGTGGTGGCGGCCGCTCGGTCGGCCCGGTCGGCGTTCACGGCCACGTGTCGGGCACCGGGGGCGGGAACTGTCCGGCCAGCGGCCCGATGTCGTAGTACGCGAGCAGCCGGGCGGTCGGCCAGGTCAGCTTGGGCAGGTCGTCCAGCGGGTGCCAGGCGGCCTCGAAGACCTCGGCGCCGTCGACCTTCAGCTCGGTGGTCGACGCCGGCACCTCGGCGGTGAACACCACGTCCACCCAGCCCTTGGCGTGCACGATCGCGTTGGGGACGGCGGGGCTCAGCTGGTGGGGGGAGAGCCGGATGCCGGACTCCTCGTACAACTCCCGGGCGGCTCCCACCACCGGCGCCTCGCCCTTCTGCAACAGGCCGGCGGGCAGCCCCCAGCCCCGGCCGGGCGGCTGGCGCAGCAGCAGCAGCCGCCCCGCCCCCTCGGCCTCTGCGTCGCGGACGAGGGTGACCGCGCCGACGATGTACTTCGGCACGGCCAGCCGGACCAGGCGGCGGCGCACCGGCAGCGGCAGCCGATAGAAGACCTGGTAGGCGACGGCCCGGCCGGTGGCGCGCGAGCGGGGGATCATGACTCCAGGCTAGTGGCCCCGAGGAACGTTCGGACGACCCGGGCCCGACGGGCGGTCACTGCCGGTGGTCCACCAGGTCGATGAGCTGGCGTACGACCGTGTCCGGCTCGATGACCCGGTCGAAGACCGCGACCAGCAGCGTCTCCAGGTCGGGGTAGCCCAGTTCCTCCGACAGCCGCAGCAGCGGCAGGTCGCTGGCCAGCCCGCGGTCGTGCTTGCGCAGCGCCAGCCCGATGGTGGCCCGGCCGAGGCGGACCTTGTCGGCGATGGAGATGCCCGGCTCGGTGTGCTCGGCGAACCACCGGCTGATCTGCATCTGCGCGTGCGGCGACTTGACGAAGCCGAGCCACTCCCGGCGCGGGCCGCGGGGGGCGACGTCGGCGTCGAAGCCGTTCGCCGCGTCGGTCTCGGTGAAGATCTCCACCACGTCGCCCTCCCCCAGCGCGGAGGAGAGCGGGGCCAGCCGGCCGTTGATCCGCGCCGCCAGGCAGTGGTCACCACGCTCGGTGCCCAGCTCGTACGCGAGGTCGACCGGGGTTGCCCCGGCCGGCAGCACGACCTGCCGCCCGTCGGCGAAGACCTGGATCTGGCTCTCGGCGAGGTCGCAGCGCAGCGACTCGAGGAACTGTGCCGGGTCGGCCGCGTCCTGCTCCCAGTCGAGCACCCGGCGCAGCCAGTCGAGCTGCTCCGCGCAGGCGGCCGTGCCGCCCGGCCGGGGGAAGCGGAAGTCGGCGGCGACGCCGTACTCGGCCGAGCGGTGCATCTCCTCGGTGCGGATCAGCACCTCCACGGTGCGGTCCTTCGGCCCGCAGACGCTGGTGTGCAGGGAGCGGTAGAGATTGTTCTTCGGGGAGGCGATGAAGTCCTTGAACCGGCCGGGGACCGGCCGCCACAGGCCGTGGACCGCGCCCAGCGCCGCGTAGCAGTCGGTGGCCGGGCCGTCCACCACGATCGCGATGCGGGGCAGGTCGTAGGGGGCGGTGTGGCCGCCGGCCACGGTGTCCTTCCAGATCGAGTAGAGGTGCCGGGGGCGGGGGGTCACCTCGGCGTCGACCCGGTTTCGGCGCAGCGCCGACTTCGCCCGGGCGACCACCTCGTCGAGGTACGCGTCCCAGCCCGGCCGGTCGTGCACGTGCCGGGTGATGCGGGCGTGCTCCTCCGGCTCCAGGTGCAGCAGCACCACGTCGTCGAGCTCCCGCTTGAGCAACTGGATGCCCAGCCGGTCGCAGAGCGGGACCAGCACCTCCTGCGTCTTGCGGGCGATCCGCTCCCGGGACGCGGCGGACCGGACGCCCAGGGTGCGCATGTTGTGCAGCCGGTCGGCCAGCTTGATGATCAGGACCCGGACGTCCTTGCCGGCCGCGATGATCATCTTGCGGATCGTCTCGGCCTCGGCGGCCTTGCCGTAGAACGCCTTGTCGAACTTGGTCACCCCGTCGACCAGGTGCGCCACCTCCCGCCCGAAGTCCTCCGCGAGAGCCTGGAGCGTGTAGCGCGTGTCCTCCACGGTGTCGTGCAGCAGCGCGGCGACCAGGGTGGTGGCGTCCATGCCGATCTCGGCGCAGATCTGGGCCACCGCCAGCGGGTGCGTGATGTAGGGCTCGCCGCTCTTGCGGAACTGCCCGCGGTGCATGTTCTCCGCGATGGTGTAGGCCCGACGCAGCACGGAGGGCTCGGTGCCCGGGTGGATCGTCCGATGGGTCCGGACGAGGTGGTTGACCGGGTCGGCGTCGGCGGTGGGCCAGCTCAGCAGCGACCGGAGCCGGCGGGCCAGCGGCAGCTCGCCCGGTTGGGTCGGAAGGGCGCCCCCCAGGGCGGCGCCGCGTCCGGCGTCGACGTCCACGTGGGACACCTCCTCACCCCGGCCCCACGGCCGCCGGGACGCGGCAACCGGGAGCAGGCCCACGAAACGGGCAGGACTGCACTTCTCTAACAGCCTAAGCGAGTCGACGTCGTCCGATCGGTCACTTGGTCATGAGCGTTCGGTCGAGAGTTGGTGGGACGCGGCGCTCTCGGCCTTGCTCAACAGGTCGCGGAAGCGCGCCGCGCCAGCCACCGGGGAAGCCCATCCGGAGGACATCTCGACCAGCCTGGTCTCGGGCCGTTCCAACCAGGACAGGATGCGTTCGGTCTCCTCCGCGGAGGCGTGCGGGACCGGGCCGTGGCCGGGCGGCACCGTCTCGGCGGTCGCCCGGATCGCGGCGATCGTCGGTCGAGGGTGGACGCCGGGCGGCGACACCCCCGCCCCGGCCAGCCGGCCGTGCCGCACGAGGGCCAGCTCCCAGCCGCCCCGGGCCGCCGGGCGGGCCGCGGCCAGCTCGGCGATCCCGGTCAGCGCGGCCAGCCGCTGCATCCGCACCGTCGCCCGCAGCACCGCGGCCAGCCGCGAACGCACCACCGCCGCCTCCTCGTAGCGCTGGTCGCGGGAGAGCACCTCGATCCGGGCCAGCAGCGCGTCGACCACCGGCTGCGGGTCGCTGGCGGTCGCGGTGCGGAACGGCGCGACGGCGCGGGCGTCGTACTCCTCCGGGGTGATCCGGTGCTCGCAGGGCGCCGGGCAGCGACCCAGCTCGGCCAGCGCGCAGGCCGGCGTGACCGTGCGCAGCGAGAGTCGGTGGGTGCACTGCCGCAGCGGCACGGCGTCGTGGAAGCCGGCGGCGGCCAGCTCCGCCGCCCGGCGGGAGCTGAACGGGCCGAGGTAGCCGGCGTCGCCGGGGGCGATGCCCCGGACCACCGAGAGCCGGGGGTAGGGACCGTCGGTCAGCTTGAGCCAGACCGCCCGCTCCGGAAACTTCGACCGCCGGTTGTACGGCGGCGCGTGCGCCCCGATCAGCCGCAGCTCGCGGACCTCCGCCTCCAGCGAGTGGGCGCACTCGACCGCCTCCACCCGCTCGGCCGCAGCGAGCATCTCGGAGATCCGGGCCCGCTTCTCCGCGGCGGTGAAGTAGCTGCGCACCCGGGTGGCGATGTCGCCGGAGGTGCCGACGTAGAGCGGCCGGTCGTCGGCGGCCCGGAAGATGTAGACCCCAGGTGCCTTGGGCAGCCCCTCCGCCAGGTGCCGTTTGCGTCGCTGGGTCGGGGTGACCGCCCGGGCGAACTCGATGGCGTCGCCGATCGTGTCGACCCGGTGCCCGCCGAGCCGGGCGATCAACCCGTGCAGCACGTCGACGGTGGCCTTGGCGTCGTCGAGTGCCCGGTGGGTCGGCTGGGTGGCGGTGCGGAAGTAGGCCGCGAGCGTGCCGAGCTTGCGGTTGGGCACCTCGTCGCGGGTCAGCACCCGGCGGGCGAGCGCGGCGGTGTCGAGCACCCGGGGATTGGGCCAGCGGTAGCCGTGCTTCGCACACGCGGCCTTAAGGAAGCCGATGTCGTAGGGGGCGTTGTGGGCGACCAGCACGGCGTCGGAGACGAACTCGAGGAAGCTCGGCAGCACCTGCTCGATCGGCGGGGCCGGGACCAGCATGGCCTGCGTGATGCCGGTGAGCACCGTGATGAACGGTGGGATGGGCACGCCCGGGTTGACCAGGGTGGCCAGCACGCCCAGCTCCTCGCCGCCGCGCACCTTCACCGCGCCGATCTCGGTGATCCCGCCCCCGTCCGGCGCGCCGCCGGTGGTCTCCAGGTCGACCACCACGAACGTCGTCGCGTACAGCGGCAGCGCGGGATCGATCCCGCCCGCGCCCGGGTCGAAGCCGGCCAGCGGCTCCTGGACGTACTCCGTCTCTGCCATCGGCGGCACGCTAGCGTCCCGGTCCGACACTCCCGTCCCACCGGCACCAGCCGCCACCACCGGTCTAGGATGAGAGATCGGCTCACTCACCGGGCGGTGGGCCCGGTCGCGGTGGGAGACTTGCCACATGCCCCTCACCGAGCCGCACGACGACCGCCTCCCGCAGGAGGGGCCGGTCGACGCCGTGCGCGACGCCGGTGGGGTCGGCCCCGACGGGGGCGGTCTGCCCGCGGCGATCGAGCCGGGGCCTGAGGCGGCCGGTGCCGAGCCCGGTCGCGAGGCGGCCGAGGGGGTCGTCGCCGACGGCCCGGCAAACGGCGGGTCCACGCTTGAGGGATCCACGCCCGAGGGGCCGGCGGACGACGGCTTCACGCCCGAGGGATCCGCGGACGACGGGTCCACGCCCGAGCCGGAGCCCGTGCTGCCCGAGCCGGTCCGCCAGCGGATCGTGGCGCTCACCGCCGCCGTGCTGCCCGGGCTGCCCGCCGACGAGGTGCCGGTGCCGCTGCGTCGGGTCGCCAAGTTCGCCCCCAACCGCCGGGCCCGGCTCGGCGCCCCGGCGATCGCCGCCCAGCTCACCGGTGATCCGCTGTTCCGGCAGCGGATCACCGCCCGGGTGCTCGCCGACACCGGCGACCTGGGTGCGGCGGTGCTCGAGGGCACCGCGCCCGCCGCCGCCGACCCGGTCGAGGTGGCCGCGCTGGCCTACCTGGCCCGGCCCCGGGGGTGGCGGGAGCTGATCGAGGCCAGCGGCGCGGCGGTGCGCGCGGAGGCCGACAGCGCAGTCGTCGCCGAGCTGGTCCGCGAGGCCGAGCAGCGGGCCACCCGCGCCGAGCACGACCGGGCGGTGGCCCGGGTGGAGGCGGAGAAGCTCCGCGACGAGCTGGCCCGGGTGCGCGAGGAGCTCGGGCAGCTGCGCGAGGAGAGCCGGCAGCTGGGCCGGTCGCTGCGCGAGACGCAGGCCCGTGAGCGCAAGGCCAACGAGTTGCTGGCCACCGAGCGCGGCCGGGCCGCCCGGGCAACGGCGGACGCCGACGCCGAGCTGCGCCGGGTCCGGGCCCGGCTGGCCGAGGCGGAGGCGGCGGCCGGGGTCGCCCGGGCCAGCGCCAAGGAGGCCCGGTCGGTGGACGACGCCCGACTGTGGCTGCTGCTGGAGACCATCGGGCAGGCGGCCGTCGGGCTGCGTCGCGAGCTGGCGCTGGACCCGGTCGACAAGCTGCCCGCCGACTTCGTCGCCGACGCCTTCGCCGACCAGACCGCCGCCCCGGCGGCCGGCGCCGCCACCCGCGCCCGCGACACCGACGACCCGGCCCGCCTCGACCAGTTGCTGGCGCTGCCCCGGGCACACCTCGTCGTCGACGGCTACAACGTCACCAAGCGCGGCTTCGGCGAGATGTCGCTGGAGCAGCAGCGCAAGCGGCTGATCACCGGCCTGGGCGGGATCGCCGCGCAGACCGGCGACGAGGTCACCGTGGTCTTCGACGGCGCGGAACGGATGCACGGGTTGCCCCCGTCGCCGCGCGGGGTCCGGGTGCTCTTCTCCCGCAAGGGCGAGACCGCCGACGAGCTGATCCGGCGCCTGGTCCGCGCCGAGCCGCCGGGCCGGCCGGTGGTGGTGGTCTCCTCCGACCGCGAGGTCGCCGACGGCGTACGCCGGCACGGCGCGTACCCGCTCGGGGCCGACTCGCTGCTGCGCCGGCTCGCCCGGTCCTGATCGGGGTGCTTGATCGCATTCCGGCCGTCCGCGACCCCGTTGTCCCTTTCTGTCGTACCCCGCGCCTAGCGTCGTGGTGACCGACGGTGTTCGGGTGGCGACGGTGACGCCGCGCCCCGTCGCCGCAGCGCACCAGGAGGCGTGATGATCATCGACTGTGCGGGGTGCGGGATCCGGGGGAGCGGCTGCTCCGACTGCCTGGTCACCGCCCTGCTCGACGATTCGTCCCCGGCCGCCGGGCTGGGCGGCGCCGAGGCCCGGGCGGTCGAGGTGTTCGCCCGGGCCGGGTTCGAGGTGGAGGTGCTGTCCGCACCCCGGGCGGCCCGCCGGCCCACCGGGCGGCACCAGGTCGCGTGACCGGGCCGGCCGCGGGCGCAGCGCGGCCGGCCGGCGTTGATGGCCTCCACGGTCGGAGTTCCGCGCCGGGACTCCGATCCGCGACCGAGACCCCGGGTGCCCCGAGCGGCGCACCAGGCCGCCGCGAGAGCGGCGTTCGTCCCCGCCGGCCCACCGGTAAACAGCCCGCGCAGGGTCTCGATGATGGGGGTGAAGGGCTGGTACTCATCGCGCTGGTCGGCTATCTCTGGGCGAAGAAGCTGTTCAACCGGGACCCGTCCCGCTGACCCGCGCCGGCCCCGGGTGCCCCGACCGGCCGCCGACGCTGCGACAGCCAGGCCCGACCCCGGCGAGCCGCCAAGAGGGCAGCCGGCGGCGGGGTGCGGGTCCGGCCGGGGCAAACGCCGCCGACGCGGGCAATAGGATGGGCGCTCACGGCGGGAGGGAGCGGCGCATGACGCGGGTACGGCGCGGTGGCGGCAGCCCCGCCGCGATCGGCGGCGCCGCAAGCCCACGACGATCGCGGGCGATCGCCGCCACCGTCAAGGGGCAGTGGCGGCGCATCCAGGTGCCGCCGGCGGGCCGCCGCGCGGTGCCGGGTGGGCCCCGGTGAGCCCGCGCGGCTGGGCGGTGCTGACCCTGGTCGGCCTGACCGTGGCCCTGGTGGTGACCGCCGCGGTGCTGATCCCGTGGCAGCGCCCGCCCGCGCCGCGGGCCGACCAGTTGGCCGCGCTGGGTGACCTCCCCGCCGACCAGGTGGCCCGCAGCCGGGAGTTCCGCTCCGCGCTGCGCCCCGCCGGCTGGACCGCGCTGGCCGTCGGCCTGCTGGTCGCCCTGGCGCTCGGCCTCACCCCGCTGGGCAGCCGGCTGGTCGAGCTGGCCGGCCGTCCCTTCGGCGGCCACTGGATCGCCCAGGCCGTGCTCGGCGGGCTCGCCGTGGTGCTCGTCGCCGACCTGGTCACCCTCCCGTTCGCCGCCTGGCGCCAGAGCGTGCTCACCCGCTACGGGCTCGCCACCAACGGCTGGAGTGGCTGGACCGTCGACCTGCTCAAGTCGTACGCGGTCAGCGCCGTCATCGGCGCGGTGGCGCTGCTCGGCTTCTACACCGTCATCCGGCTGTCGCCGCGCTGGTGGTGGGCGTTCGGCGCGGCCGGCGCGGCGACCCTGGTGGTGCTGCTCTCCTTCGTGCTGCCGGTGCTGGTCGAACCGGTGTTCAACAGGTTCACCCCGATGGAGCAGGGCCCGCTGCGCACCGAGCTGATGACGATGGCGGCCCGCGACGGCGTCCCCGTGCGCGACGTGCTGGTCGCCGACGCCTCGCGGCGCACCCGGGCGGTGAACGCGTACGTCTCGGGCCTCGGGCCGACCCGGCGGGTGGTCGTCTACGACACGCTGCTGCGCGAGGCGACGCCGGCCGAGGTGACCGCCGTCGTGGCGCACGAGCTGGGGCACGCCAAGGACCGCGACGTGGCGGTCGGCACGCTGACCGGGGCGCTGGGCGCCGCCGCCGCGGTGGTCGCGCTCTACCTGATCGGGTCCTCCGGCCCGCTGCTGCGGCTGGCCGGCGTCGACTCGGTCGCCCAACCGCGCGCGTTCCCCCTGCTGATCGCCCTGGTGACGGTCGCCGGGCTGGTCTCCACCCCGGTGCAGGCGCTGATGTCGCGGCGGGTGGAGGCACGCGCCGACGCGCACGCGCTGGCCCTGACCGGCGACCCGGCCGCCTTCGAGGCGATGCAGCGCCGGCTCGCCGGGATCAACCTGGCCGACCCCGATCCGCCGCGCTGGGAATACCTCTACTCCGCCACGCACCCGTCCACGGTCGAGCGGATGGCCGCCGCCCGCGCCCACGCCAGGGAGGCCGGCCGATGAGCCGTACGCTGCTGATCACCAACGACTTCCCGCCCCGCCCGGGCGGCATCCAGTCCTTCGTGCACAACCTCGCGGTGCGCCAGCCCGCCGGCTCGGTGGTCGTCTACGCCTCGACCTGGCGCGGCGCGGAGAAGTTCGACGCCGACCAGCCCTTCGAGGTGGTCCGGGAGCGCACCGGCGTGCTGCTGCCCACCCCGCTGGTGGCCCGCCGGGCCGCCCGGCTGGCCCGGGCGTACGACTGCGACACCGTGTGGTTCGGCGCGGCGGCCCCCCTCGGGCTGCTCGCCGCCGGCCTGCGGCGCCGGGCGGGCATCCGCCGGGCGGTGGCGCAGACCCACGGCCACGAGGTCGGCTGGGCCGCGCTGCCGGGTGCCCGGGCCGCGCTGCGCCGGATCGGTCGCGGCGTGGACGTGACCACCTACCTGGGCGAGTACACCAGGGTGCGGCTGGAGCGGGCGCTGCACGGGGTGACCGAGCTGCACCGGCTTGCGCCCGGGGTGGACGTGGACACCTACCACCCGTCCGTCGACGGCGAACCGGTGCGGCGTCGGCTCGGCCTGGCCGACCGCCCGGTGGTGGTCTGCGTCTCCCGGCTGGTGCCGCGCAAGGGCCAGGACATGCTGATCCGGGCGATGCCCGAGATCCGCCGGCGGGTGCCCGACGCCGCGCTGCTGGTGGTCGGCGGTGGGCCCTACCGGGCCACGCTGGAGAAGTTGGCCCGCCAGGCGGGGGTCGAGCGGGACGTGGTCTTCACCGGCTCGGTACCGTCCGCCGAACTGCCCGCCCACTACGCCGCCGGCGACGTCTACGCGATGCCGTGCCGCACCCGCAACCGGGGGCTGGACGTCGAGGGGCTCGGAATCGTCTACCTGGAGGCCTCCGCGACCGGCCTGCCGGTGGTGGCCGGCGACTCCGGCGGCGCGCCGGACGCCGTACGCGAGGGCGAGACCGGGTTCGTGGTGCGCGGCCGGGACGTCGCCCAGCTCGCCGACCGGGTGGCCACGCTGCTCGCCGACCGGGACCTGGCCCGCCAGTTCGGTGCGGCCGGTCGCGCATGGGTGGAGCGGGAGTGGCGCTGGGAGACCCAGGCGCGGCGGATGGCGGCCCTGCTGGCCGGCTGACGCCCCGCCTGCAGGCGCCCTGCCCGGTTGCCCCGCCCGGGTGGGGCAGGTCGACAGCGGCCGGAATGGGTGTCGCCGGTGGGGTGGCCGGCGGTCAGCGGAGGCGTTCGAGGAGGCGCTCGGCCGAGTCCGGGCGGCCGAAGTGCCAGCCCTGGGCGGCGTCGCAGCCGATCGCCCGCAGCCGCTCCGCCTGCCCGGCGGTCTCCACGCCCTCGGCGGTGACGGTCAGGTCCAGCGCGTGCGCCAGGGACACGAGCGAGGCGAGGATCCGCTCGTCGGCCCGGCTCTCCGGCGCGCGCAGCCCGGCCACGAACTGGCCGGCCACCTTCAGCTCGGTCACCGGCAGGTCCCGCAGGTACGCCAGGTTGCAGTAGCCGGTGCCGAAGTCGTCGATGGCGATCCGGACACCGAGGTCGGCCAGCACCCGCAGCGCCCGGACGGGCTCCTCGGCGGTGCTCATCATGGTGCTCTCGGTGATCTCCAGCTGAAGCCGCTCCGGCGGCAGGCCGGTGCGCCGCAGCAGTCCGCGGACCTCCTGGACCAGGCCGGGGCGGCGGACCTGCCGTACCGCCAGGTTGACGCTGACGAACGGGGCCGTCGCGACTCCGGCGGACCAGCTACCCGCCTGCCGGCACGCCTCGGCCAGCACCCACCCGCCGAGCGGGACGATGAGCCCCGTCTCCTCGGCCAGGCCGATGAAGCTGTCCGGTCGCAGGACGCCCAACTCCGGGTGACGCCAGCGCACCAGTGCCTCCACGCCGACCACCCGGCCGTCACGCAGCGAGGTCAGCGGCTGGTAGTCGAGGTAGAACTCGCCCCGCTCCAGGGCGGCCGGGATGGCCGCGGAGAGCGCGTACCGGGCCAGTTCCCGGCGGTCGCGGTCGGCGTCGTAGAGCGCCCAGCGGGCGCCGCCGGCGGCCTTCGCCCAGTGCAGGGTGCTGTCGGCCGCCCGCATGAGGTCACCGGGGGAGGTGCCGGCGACCTGCCGCTCCACGATGCCGATGCTCGCCGACACGCACAGCTCGTGCCCGTCCACCAGCACCGGCTCGCGCACCGCGGCCAGCGCCGCCTCCGCCACGGCGACGACGTCGTCGGTGCCGGTGGTGCGCTCGACCAGGACGACGAACTCGTCGCCGCCGAGCCGGGCCACCAGGTGCCCGCCGATGGCCCGGCGGAGCCGGTCGGCAACGGTGGCCAGCAGCCCGTCGCCGACCTGGTGCCCGTGCGAGTCGTTGACCACCTTGAACCGGTCCAGGTCCAGGAAGCAGACCCCGACGCGCTCCCCGCCCGGGGCGGGGGAGTCGATCGCGGCGCTCAGGCGCTCCGTGAACAGCGCGCGGTTGGGCAGGTCGGTCAGCGGATCGTGGGTCGCCTGGTGGCGGAAGCGGGCCTCACTGGCGCGCAGCGCCCGCTCCGCCTGCGCCCGGGCGGTCATCGCGGCCCGCCGGATCGACTCCTGCTCGTCCAGCGTCCGGTCCCGCAGCGCCCGGGAGTACCCGATGGACACCGCGGCCAGCAGCCGGGCCAGCCGGTCCCCGACCTCCTCGCCGACCAGCCCGAGGTCGCGGGCCAGCCGGAGCTGGACGACCTCGACCGTACGCCCCAGCGCCTCGGGCGACGCGATGTGCGCGGCCACCAGTTCCGTGCCGATGCGGTGCCCGACCCGCAGGTCGAACGGGTCGGACAGCAGCGCCGCCGCGAGGTGGTCGGTGAGGCGTTGCAGCAGCGCCTCCAGCTGCGCCTGGGTCATCGGCAGGTAACTGGTGCCGGAGACGGCCTTGGCCCATGCCCGGGCGAACGCTCCCGGGCGCGACGGATGCCGCACGGTCGTCCCGGGCGGCACGGCGAGGGCCGCGGCCCCGGGCGGCTCACCCATCGAGCCGCCCGACGCCGCCGATGAAGGCCGCCCGCTCGGCGTCCTCGGCGCTGTCGACGGACTCCGGGCGCCACTGCGGCACCCAGACCACGCCGGGCTCGACCAGCTCGAAGCCGTCGAACAAGGCGGTCAGCTCGCCCCGGCTGCGGATCCACAGGGGATTGTCGGTGCGCCGGTAGACGCGCTCGGCGTCGGCCCGCTCCTCGTCGGCGCGGCCGTCGGCGCTGGCCTGCGAGAGCACCAGGTAGCTGCCCGGCGCCAGCGCCTGGCGCAGCGTTCGCAGCAGCTCGGCCGGCCGGTCGTCGTCGGACACGAAGTGCAGCACCGCCACGATCATCACGGCGATCGGCCGGTCGAAGTCGAGCAGCCGGCGGACCTCGGGGTGGGCGACGATGCGCTCGGCATGACGCAGGTCCTCCTGCACCACCGCGGCGCGGTCGTTGCCGTCGAGGATCTCCCGGCTGTGCGCCACCGCCACCGGGTCCACGTCGACGTAGACGACCCGGGCGTCGGGGACCTCGCGCTGGGCGATCTCGTGCACGTTGCCGACGGTGGGGATGCCCGAGCCGATGTCCAGGAACTGCCGGACGCCGGCGTCGAGGAGGAACTGCACCGCCCGGCGCAGAAAGGCCCGGTTGGCCTGCGCCATCAGCGGCGCCTCCGGCACGGCGGCCACCATCGCCTGGGCCGCCGCCCGGTCCACCGCGAAGTTGTGCGAGCCGCCGAGGTAGTAGTCGTACATGCGGGCCACGCTGGGGCGCTCGATGTCGATCTCGTCGGGTGCCCAGTCCGGCCGCTGCATGCGCTCACCCCTTGTGTCGGCGGTGCGGACGCCGTTGCCCGCGCCGGTATTCTGCCGGTTGCCCGGCGGGGAGACCATAGCGCGCCGCCCCGCAAGGTGACGACGTCGGTCGATGCGTCGACAGGCCCGCGCCAGCGGGCGCGGGCCTGTCGGTGGTGCGTCACCGGGCTCCCCGGAGGGAACCGTCAGAACTTCGGGGCGTCCGGAGCCTCGAGCAGGCCCAGCCGCAGCGCGGTCATCAGCGCCTGCGCCCGGTTGGCCGCGCCCAGCTTCTCGTAGAGCTTCGAGATGTGGGTCTTGGCGGTGGACTCGCTGACGAAGAGCTGCTTGGCGATGCCCGCCACGCTCATCCCGTCGGCGAGCAGCCGCAGCACCTGGCCCTCGCGGGGGGACAGCTGCGGCCCGGACGGGGCCAGCCGGCGCTTCATCGCCTCGGCCAGGTCGGCGGCGGTGAAGGCGCTGGGCGAGGAGGCGGCGTGCCGGGCGGCGGCGACGACCTCGTCGGCCGGCGCGGTCTTGGGCACGAAGGCGCTCGCCCCGGCCTCCAGAGCGCCGAAGAGCTGGTCGTCGCCGGCGTACATGGTGAGCACGACGATGCCCATCGAGGCGCTCGACTTGCGCAGCGCCCGGGTGGCCTCCAGGCCGCTGCCGTCGGGCAGCCGCAGGTCCATGATCACCACATCCGGCTGCAGCGCACCGGCCTGGCGTACGCCCTCCGCCGCCGTGGCGGCCTCGCCGACGACCTCGAACTGCCGGTCACGCTCGAACGCGTGCCGCAGGCCCTTGCGGATCAGGTCGTGATCGTCGACAAGGAGGACCTTGGTACGGGTCGCCGGTGTCGGACTTGTGGTCATCCTCGGGTTACTCCCCTTCTGCTGCCGCTACGCTACCGCGCACGTTATCGCGCCGGGGCGACGAGCCGAGCACCACCGCGACGGTCGTGCCGCTCGGCTGCCGCGGCCTGATCTCCAACCGGCCCCGGATACGTTCCGCTCTCTCGGCCATGATCGCAAGACCGTAGTGCCCGTCCGAGCGCTGGTCAGCAATCCCCTGACCGTCATCCGACACTTCGATCTGGGCGTACGGGGGGTCGACCTCGCAGGTGACCCACAGATTCGCGGCTCCGGCGTGCTTGCGCGCGTTGGTGACCGCCTCCTGGGCGATGCGCAGCAACTCGGCCTCGGTGGCGGCCGGCAGCCGGGCGGTGGACTCGTCCAGGGACAGGTGGACCCGCAGCCCGCCGGAGGCGCCGACCGTGCGGGCGTACTCGGCGATCGCGGCGGCCAGCCCGCCGTGCCGGTCGACCTCGCTGCGCAGCTCGAACAGGCTCAGCCGCAGCTCGGTGATCACCCGGGTCACCTCGTGGCGCAGCGCGCGCAGGCTCTCGGCGGTCTCCTCGGCGTCGTCGTGCACGGTGGCCAGGGCGTTGTCGATGCCGTAGCCGACCATCACCAGCTCCTGTGCCACCCCGTCGTGGATCTCCCGGGCCAGCCGCTGCCGCTCCTCGTTGGTGGCCAGCGAGCGGACCTCGTCGAAGAGCAGCGCCGCCTCCAGCCGGAGCGCGGCCGGGCGGGTCAGCCCGGTCACCCGGGCCACCACCCCGGCCGGGTACGCCTGCGCCGCGTCCGCCTCCAGCACCACCAGGCCGACCGTGCGCACCCCGGCCACCAGTGGCACGATCAGCGCGGAGACCTCGCCGCCCCGGTGCGACCGGGCCTGCGAGCGGGCGGCGGTGTGCGGCTGCTGGCTGGCCCACGCGTCGGCGATCGCCGAATCCGCGTCCAGCGTCGTCTCCCAGTCCACCCGGTCCACGCCCACCTGGGCGAGCACCACGAGCCGGCCGCCGCCGCTGGCCGACAGCACCGCCGCCCGGTCCGCCCGCGCCACCGCGCGCAGCTCCTCGAGCAGGTGCTCGGAGATGCCGCCCGGGTCGAGGGTGGCCCCGGGCAGCTGCCGCGCCACCGTGCGCAGCTGGGTGAGCAGCCGGGTCGCCTCGGCGTACGGCTGTGGTTTGCCGTCGTTGCGGACCTGCATCAGCCGGTGCAGGGTGCTGGCCGCGTGGAGACCGAGCCCGGCCAGGATCAGCCACTGGGCGCAGACCGCGAGGTAGCCGAGCTGGCCGATCTGCCGGCCGCCGTCGACCCCGGTGAGCGCGCCGGCGACCAGCAGGGTCGCCGCGGTGACCGCCAGCAGGGCGGCGCCCTCGGCGAACCGGCGGCGCAGCGCGGTGACGGTCACCGGGACCGCCAGGTAGGGCAGCACCGCGGAGGCGCCCAGCCCGCCGACGTTCCCCCCGATGGTCGCGACGGCGGCGACCTGGCTCGCGGCCAGCCCCAGCACCACCACCTCGGCCACCCTGCTGAGCGGGCCGACCAGCCGGTGCTCGGGCGCCAGCAGCGCGGGCAGCCCGGCGGCGGCGAGCAGCGCCACCCACCAGAGTTGGGTGACGTCGCGCGTGGCGAAGAGGGTCAGGACGGCGACGAGCGCCAGCATGACCACGCGCGCCGCGGTGGCGAGGGGATGCGGCTGGGGCCGGGTGGGCGTCGAGGCGGGCACGTGACGGATGGTAGTCAGCGCCGGTAGATGTCGGCGATCTCCGCCGCGTACGACTTGTGCACGACCTGGCGCTTGACCTTCAGCGACGGCGTCAGCTCGCCGGTCGCCTCGGTGAAGTCGCGGGGCAGGATCCGGAACACCTTGATCTCCTCGGCCTTGGAGACCGCCTGGTTGGCGGTGTCGATCGCGCCCTGGATCTCCGCCCGCAGCCCCTCGTGTTCGCGCAGCTTCTCGACCGGGGTGTCCGCCGGCAGCCCCGCGGAGGACAGCCACCGCGGCAGCGCCTCCTCGTCGAGGGTGACCAGGGCGGCGATGAACGGCTGCCGGTCGCCGACCACCAGGCACTGGCTGACCAGCGGGTGCGCCCGCACCTGGTCCTCCAGCACGGCCGGGGCGACGTTCTTGCCGCCGGCCGTCACGATGATCTCCTTCTTCCGGCCGGTGATGTTCAGGAAGCCGTCGGCGTCGAGGTGGCCCAGGTCGCCGGTGCGGAACCAGCCGTCCGGACTGAGCACCTCGGCGGTCGCCTCCTCGTTGCGCCAGTAGCCGCGGAAGACCAGGTCGCCGGAGATCAGGACCTCCCCGTCGTCGTCGATCCGGATCGTCACGCCCGGCAGCGGCCGGCCGACCGAGCCGATCCGGGTGGCGTCGGGCAGGTTCGCGGCCGCGGCGGGGGAGGTCTCGGTCAGGCCGTACCCCTCGCAGACGCTGACGCCGATGCCGCGGAAGAAGTGGCCCAGCCGGGCGCCGAGCGGGGCGCCGCCGGAGATGGCGTCGCGGCACCGGCCGCCGAGCGCCGCCCGCAGCTTGCGGTAGACCAGCCTGTCGAAGAGCGCGTGCTGCACGCGCAGCGCCAGGCCGGGGCCGCCGGCGGTCTCCAGTGCCTCGCTGTACGCGATGGCGACCTGCTCGGCGCGGGCGAAGATCCTGCCCTTGCCGTCCGCCTCGGCCTTCTGCTTGGCCCCGTTGTAGACCTTCTCGAACACCCGTGGCACCGAGAGCACGAAGGTGGGCCGGAAGTCCTGCAGCTCGGCGACCAGGTTCCTGGTGTCCGCGCAGTGCCGCATGGTGGCCCGCGCCTGGACCACGCCGATCTGGATCAGCCGGGCGAAGGCGTGCGCCAGCGGGAGGAAGAGCAGCGTCGACGCGTCGGGCCCGAAGAGGTTCTGCAGCACCGGCACCGCGTTGGCGATGTCGGCGTACATGTTCCGGTGGGTGAGGACGCAGCCCTTGGGGCGGCCGGTGGTGCCGCTGGTGTAGATGACGGTGGCGAGGTCGTCGGCGCGCACGGCGGCGCGCCGCCGGTCGATCTCGGCCGGGTCGACCGACGCGCCGGAGCGGACCAGGTCGTCCACCGCGCCCAGGTCGATCTGCCAGACGTGCCGCAGCTCGGGCAGCCGGTCCCGCAGGCCCGCGACCAGGGTGGCGTGGGCGTTGCTCTCCACCACGCATGCCACCGCGCCGGAGTCGGCGAGGATCCACGCGGCCTGCTCGGCGCTGGAGGTCTCGTAGATCGGCACGGTGACCGCGCCGGCCGCCCAGATCGCGTAGTCCAGCAGGGTCCACTCGTAGCGGGTGCGGCTCATCAGGCCGACCCGGTCGCCGGGCTGGACGCCGGCGGCGACCAGGCCCCGGGCCGCCGCGACGACCTCGTCGCGGAACTGCCGGCAGGTGACGTCGGCCCAGGCCGTCCCGCCGTCCGCCGTCGCGCTCGGGCGGACGAACTGGACCGCGTCCGGGGCGACCTCGGCGTTGTCCCAGACCGGATCGGTGAGGTTGGCTGCGTCGCCGACGGTGACGATCGGCGGGACGGAGAACTCGCGCACCTGCACTCCTCGTGCTCACTGGCCGTGCCGGCCGCACCACGGGTCGGCTCTGTCGAAACCTACCCGCCTCGGCGGGCTGGCAGAATAGGCAGGTTGCTCCGGTGCTCCCCGCGCCGGCGCGGGACACGCCTTCGGTACGTGCGGGGGCGGCGCGGCGTACGCGCGGCCGGCGCCGGGTAGCCTCCCCCCATGGCGGACTCCTCCACCCAGTCGATCGTCGTCGGCGCGCCACCGGAACGGGTGGCGGCGGTCGTCTGCGACTTCCCGAGCTACCCCGAGTGGACCGAAGCGGTGCGGCGGGCGGAGGTGATCGAGGAGTACGAGGACGGCTACGCCAGCCAGGTCCGGTTCGTCATCGACGCCGGGGTGATGGCCGACGAGTACGTGCTGGCCTACGAGTACGCCGAGGACCTCTCCCGGATCGAGTGGCACCTGGTGGCGCCCTCGAAGATGCAGAAGTCCCAGCGCGGCTCGTACGACCTGGTGGGCAACCCGGACGGCACGACGACGGTGACCTACACCCTTGAGGTCGAGCTCTCGGTCGGGATGCTCGGGATGTTCCGCCGCAAGGCCGAGAAAATGATCATGGATACCGCGTTGAAGCAGCTCAAGCGCCGGGTAGAAGCACCCGGTGCGGCGCAGTGACGCGTCCGGCGGCAGGGTAGAGGAGCCGACCATGGGTGCAACGGATCCGGGTTCGGCCCGGGAAGAGGCGGAACGGCTGGTCGCCACGCTGCTGGCCGGCGCGCGCCTCGCGACGTCCGGCTCCGGGACGGGCCCGTGGGGTCCGCTCGGTGGGATCGTGTCGGGTGTCCTCGGTCACAGCGCCGCCCCGGGTGAGCCGACCGGGGGATCCGGGGCCGGCTTCGCCACCGGCGGGCCGGAATGCTGCGTCTGCCCGGTCTGTCGGGGCATCGCCGCGTTGCGCGATCCGAGTCCGGAATTCGCCGAGCGCCTCGCCACCGGCGCCGGCGACCTGGCCGCCGGCGTGGCCAGCCTGCTGCGCGCGTTCGCCCCGCCGGAGCCCCCCGCCGAGCCGGCCGCCGCAGCGGCGCCGACCGCCGAACCGGATGGCGCGGACGACCACGTCTGGCGCGAGGCCACCCGTAGCGGGCATGATTCTCAGCCGGCAGCGGAGCGGGACGTCTGGTCCGCCGCCACCCGGGCGGAGGACGTGGCCGTCCCGGCCGCCGCACCGCCCGTCGACGCCGCCGGGCCGGCCGTCGCGGCGACCGTGCGGACGTCCGCCGACCGTCCCGTGGTGCCCGCGTCGCGGGCACCCGGCGACGCAGGCGAGCACCCACCAGGCGACGCGGCCTGACCATCGCACATCCCGACCACGCGCCGGTCGTCCGGCGGCGCGGGCGCGGGCAGCACAGCAGAGGGGAGTGGCAGCGGTGACGCTGACCATCGGAGTCGACGTCGGTGGCACGAAGGTGGCCGGTGGTGTCGTGGACGCCGCCGGCAAGGTCCTCGTGCAGGCCCGACGGGACACCCCCGCCGACGACGTCGCCAAGACCCGGGACGTCATCATCGAACTGGTCACCGAGTTGGCCGTCGGGCGGTCGATCGAGGCGGTCGGCATCGGCGCGGCAGGCTGGATCGACGCCGGCCGTTCCACCGTGCTGTTCGCCCCGAACCTCGCCTGGCGCGACGAGCCGCTGCGGGACTACGTCAGCGCCGCGACCGGGCTGCCGGTGATCGTGGAGAACGACGCCAACGTCGCGGCCTGGGCGGAGTTCCGCCACGGCGCGGCCCGGGACGCCGACGACTCGATGGTCATGTTCACCATCGGCACCGGCGTCGGCGGCGGCATCGTGCTCGGCGGGGAACTGCTGCGCGGCGCCAACGGCATCGCCGCCGAGCTGGGCCACATGCTCACCGTGCCGGACGGCCACCAGTGCGGCTGCGGCCGGCTCGGCTGCATCGAGCAGTACGCGAGCGGCAGCGCCCTGGTGCGGTTCGCCCGCGCGGCAGCCCAGCAGGAGCCGCACCGCGCCGTGGCCCTGCTGGAGCTGTCCGGCGGCGACGCCGAGGCGATCACCGGGCGCATGGTGACCGCTGCGGCGCAGGGCGGCGACCCGGTCGCCACCGAGGCGTTCGCGCAGGTCGGGCGCTGGCTCGGCACCAGCCTCGCCGACATGGCGCAGATCCTCGACCCGCAGGTCCTCGTCGTCGGCGGCGGCGTGATCGACGCCGGTGACCTGCTGCTCGGCCCGACCCGCCGGTCGTTCACCGACGCGCTCGCCCAGCGCAGCCGGCTTCCGGTGGCCGAGATCCGCCCGGCCGAGCTGGGCAACACCGCCGGCGTCATCGGCGCCGCCGACCTGGCCCGCCGGATCTGAGGCGGGCAGTGACGCAGAGCCCGGGCGTGCCGCTGCGCGTCGTGTCGTACAACATCCACGGTCAGCGGGACGACACGGCCGCGCTGGCGGCGGTGGTCCGCGCCGCCCGGCCGGACGTGGTGGTCGTGCAGGAGGGGCCGCGCCGGTTCCGGTGGCGGCAGAAGTCGGCCGCGCTGGCCGAGTCGTTCGGCCTGGTGGTGGCCGCCGGCGGGCTGCCCGCGCTGGGCAACCTGCTGCTGACCAACCTGCGGGTGCGGGTACTGGACACCCGGTGCCGACGCTTCCCGCTCACCCCCGGCCGGCACCTGCGCGGCGCCGCGTACGCCGAGTGCGTGGTCGCCGGTGGCGCCCGGTTCACCGTGGCCGGCTCGCACCTGTCCACCGACCCGGCCGAGCGGCCCGGGCAGGCCGCGCTGTTCAAACGCGACCTCGACGCCGCCACCACGCCGGTGATCGCCGCGGCCGACCTGAACGAGGGGCCGGACGGGCCGGCGTGGGCCACCGTGGCGGGCGGGCTGACCGACGCCGCCGTGGCGACGGACCGGGCCGACCGGCTCACCTACTCGTGCGCGAGCCCCCGGCGGCGGATCGACGCCCTCTTCGTCGACCCGCGCGTCACGGTGGTCGACTACGACGTGGTCGACACCCCGCAGACCCGCCGGGCCAGCGACCACTTCCCGGTCCTCGTTGACCTGCTGCTGCCCGGGGTCGGCTGACCGTCGTCCGCGCCCGGGGCTGGACATCCCGCTCCGTTGTGGAGAGGATGCTGCGCGACCCCGGCCCTCGTGCCGCACAAAGGAGATCCCGGTGTCCACCTCCACCGATCACGGCCGGCCCGACCCGGAGGCGAGCACGCTCGCCCTGACCCGCGACGGCCGGCCGGTCTCCGACCGGGGCGACACCGTCTGCGTCATCGGCGCGGGGGCCAGCGGGCTCGTCGCCGTCAAGAACCTGAAGGAACACGGGTTCGGCGTCGACTGCTACGAGCGGGAGACCGGCGTCGGCGGGGCCTGGAACTGGCGGCACGACCGCAGCCCGGTGTACGCGAGCACGCACCTGATCTCGTCCCGGCCGTTCACCCAGTTCCCCGACTTCCCGATGCCCGACGACTGGCCCGACTACCCGCACCACAGCCAGCTCCTGTCGTATCTGGAGCGGTACGCCGACCACTTCGACCTGCGGGCGCACGTCTGGTTCGGCACCGAGGTCGTCCGGGTGGAGCCGGCCGAGGGCGACCGCTGGGACGTGACCACCCGCAGCACGGGCGGCTACGGTCCGGAGCGCACTTCCCGCTACGCGGCGGTGGTGGTCGCCAACGGGCACAACTGGTCGCCGAAGCTGCCCCACTACGAGGGGTTGGAGGAGTTCCGGGGCGAGGTCATGCACGCCTCGTCCTACAAGGACCCGGCGCAGCTGCGCGGCAAGCGGGTGCTCGTGGTCGGCGCCGGCAACACCGGCTGCGACATCGCCGTCGAGGCCGCCCAGCAGGCGTCGCGCTGCTGGCACTCCACCCGCCGAGGCTACTGGTACGCCCCTAAGTACGTCCTCGGCCGGCCGGCGGACCAGGTCAACGACGCGCTGCTGGCGCTGCGGGTGCCGCTGCGGGTGCGGCAGTGGCTCTACCACCGGACGCTGCGGCTGACCGTGGGCGACCTGACCCGGTTCGGCCTGCCGAAGCCCGACCACCGGGTGTACGAGACGCACCCGATCGCCAACAGCCAGCTCGTCTACTACGTGGGCCACGGGGGGATATCCCCGGTGCCGGACGTCGCCCGCTTCCACCCGTACGCCGTGGAGCTGTCCGACGGCCGGGAGATCGACCCGGAGCTGGTCGTCTTCGCCACCGGCTACCTGCCGCGCTTCGAGTTTCTCGACCCCAAGGTGCTCGGCGACGACGCGGGGACGGGCCGGCCCACGCTCTGGCTCAACGCCTTCGCCCCCGGCCACCCCACGCTCGCCGTCGCCGGGCTGGTGCAGCCGGACTCGGGTGTCTTCCCGTTGTCGCACTGGCAGACGGTGCTCTTCGCCCGGCTGCTGCGGCTGCGCCTGACCCGTCCCGACCGGGCGGCGGCCTTCGCCGCCCGGGTGACGGCGAAGGCGGGGGAACGCTACGCGGGGCCCGTCAAGGACAGCAGCCGGCACTGGTTCGAAGTCGGTCACGCCGACTACCTGCGCGCCCTCCAACGCGCGCTGCGAGACCTGGAGGCCCGGTGAGCGCGAGGAGTGCAGCGCAGCGGAGCCCCGCAGTCGCGAACGAAAGGCCAGAACGGTGAGTCAGCAGGTGCGGATCATGCGGGGGCGGGAGTGGGCGCACCCGGTCCGCCCGGTCCGGCGTGAGGTGCTCGGCGTGGCCCCCGAGCTGGAGCAGGGGCGACCGCCGCTGCTGTTCGTGCCGGGCTTCGGGCACGGCGCGTGGGCGTTCGCCGAGCACTGGCTGGGCCACGCCGCGTCCCGGGGCTTCCCGGCGTACGCGCTGAGCCTGCGTGGGCACGGCGGCAGCGGCCCGGCGCCGGAGGCGACGCTGCGGGCGTACGCCCACGACGTGGCGCAGGCGGCGGCGGGCCTGCCGCGCCAGGCGGTGCTGGTGGGGCACGGCGCCGGGGCCCTGGTGGTCGCGCACGCGCTGGCCCGCTACCCGGCCCGGGCCGGCGTGCTGGTCGCGCCGGTGCTCGGCGGCTGGGCGACGTTCGGCGCCGCGCTGCGCCGCAATCCGCTCGGCACGCTGCCGGCGGTGTTCGGCGGGCCGCTGCGCCTGCACCGCCGCCAGCTGTTCAGCCGGGAGCTGCCCGAGGCCGAGGCCCGGCGGTACGCGGCCCGGCTGGGGCGGGCGAGCCGACGGGCCCAGTGGCAGCTGCTGACCGGGCGGGCCGCGGAGCCCGCGGTGGGCGACCCGCCGGTGCTGGTGCTCGGCAGCCCGGACGACCGGGTGGTCCCGGCGGCGGCGCTGACCCGGGCGGCCCGGCGGTACGGCTCGGCGCCGCTGCTCTTCCCCGGCATGGGGCACGACATGATGCTCGACGCCCGGTGGCGGGAGCCGGTCGACGCGATCCTGGACTGGCTGGCGAAGGACCCGGCCCAGGACAGCCGCCCCTGACCCCGGGCCCCGGCTTCCGGAGCCGGCTCTGACTCCGGGCCCCGGCTTCCGGCGTCAGTCGGCGGCGCCCAGCCGGGTGAGCAGCGAGCCGCTCTCGTCCAGCGCCGAGAGGTAGGAGCGGGCCCAGGCCCGGATGTCGTGCCGGTGCAGGTGCGCCCGCATGGCCCGCATCCGCGCGCCGACGTCGTCGGGGCTCGCCCGCAGCGCCGAGAGCAGCCCCTGCTTGAGCCCCTCCAGGTCGTGCGGGTTGACCAGGTACGCCTGCGGCAGCTCGGCGGCGGCACCGGCGAACTCGCTGAGCAGCAGGGCGCCCGCGTCATCGACCCGGGCGGCCACGTACTCCTTGGCGACGAGGTTCATCCCGTCCCGCAGCGGGGTCACCGCCATCACGTCGGCGACCCGGTAGAGGGCGGCCAGCTCGGCGCGGTCGAACGGCTGGGTCAGGTAGTGGATCGCCGGCTCGCCGACCCGGCCGAACTCGCCGTTGATCCGCCCGACCTCGCGTTCCACCCGTTCGCGGAGGATCTGGTACTGCCCGACCCGTTCCCGGCTCGGCACCGCCACCTGCACGAGCACGGTGTCGCGCACCTTGACGTGCCCGGCGGCGAGCAGCTCGCTGTACGCCTTGAGCCGTTGCTCGATGCCCTTGGTGTAGTCCATCCGGTCGACGCTGAGGATCACCTGCTCGGGGCTGCCGAGATCGTGGCGCAGCCGGCGGGCCCGGTCGGCCACGTCGGGCCGGGCGGCGAGCGCGGCCATCTCGACGGTGTCGATGGAGACGGGGAACGCGCCGATCCGGACCACCCGGTCGTCGACGGCGATCCGACGGTCGGTGGCGGGGAACTGGAGCACCTTGGCCACCAGTTGGGCGAAGTTGTGCGCGGCCTGGGCCCGCTGGAAGCCGACCAGGTCGGCGCCGAGCATGCCGCGCAGCAGTTCGGCGCGGCGGGGGAGCTGCATGAACAGCTCGGGCGGCGGGAACGGCACGTGCAGGAAGAAGCCGATCCGCAGGTCCGGCCGGAGCGCCCGGAGCAGGCCGGGCACCAGTTGGAGGTGGTAGTCCTGCACCCAGACCATCGCGCCGGGCTCGGCCACCTGGGCGGTCGACTCGGCGAACCGCTGGTTGACCCGCTGGTACGCCTCCCACCAGCGCCGGTGATGCTCCGGTTGCTCCACGGAGTCGTGGTAGAGCGGCCACAGGGTGGCGTTGGCGAAGCCCTCGTAGTGGTCGCGTAGCTCGTCGCCGCTGAGTGGCACGGCGTGCATCCGGACGCCGTCCACGTCGGGCACGGCGGGTGCCGGCCCGGTGCCGCCGGCCCAGCCCACCCAGGTTGCCGGGGTGTGGCGCAGCAGGGGATGCAGGGCGCTGACCAGGCCGCCGGGGCTGCGGCGCCACTCGCACGCGCCGTCCGGCGCCGCGCCGTCGTCGATGGGCAGGCGGTTGGCGACCACCACGAGGGAACTCTGTCGCATATCGGGCATTCCGATCCGCAGAGGAGTGACCGCCACAAGGGAGGAACAACCGGGCAGTCAGCGAGGGAAGTGACGGACAGCGGTATTCCTACTGACAGTAAGTTACACCACTGTCACGATCGCGGCGTGGGCGGCGGTCGTCCCGGGATGCGGGCGCGGTGCCCGCCCCGCCGGGGCGGTCAGACGACCGCGCCGTCGTCCGGGTCGTGGTCCTCGTCGCCGCCGGGGCGCAGCCGCCAGATCAACGCGACGAAGCCGGCGAGGATGCCGGTGAAGCCGAACAGGTTGACGACCGAGGGGTCGGCCACCGGGAAGATCGACGGGAACAGGAACAGCACGAAGCCGACCACGATCGCCAGGACGCCGACCACCGTGTACTTGGAGAAGCGCGGCAGGGGCGGGGGCGGCGGCGGGGTGTAGCGCTCGTCGTCCGCCTCGTCGTCGGGCAGCTCCGCGCCGAAGGTGTCCAGCCCGTCCAGCAGCGAGGGCTCGTCCTGGCGGCCCCGGCCGACGGAGATGCCCGAGACGTCCGCGGCGTACGGCAGCCGGCGCACGTCGGTGGCGGTCGGCCCTGCGGGCTCGTCCGGCGCGGCGAGGGTCACCGGGCCCGTGGCGGGCCCCGGCGGGTCGTCCACGTCCTCCGCGGCGGGCCACGGGTTGTCGCCCGGCGCGGGCGTGGTGTGGAAGCCGGCGACGATCCGGGCCCACTCGGCGTCGATGTCCGGCTCCGCGTCGCGGCCCCGGTCGGTGGCCGTCTCGTCGGCGAGCTGGGTCAGGTAGTCCCGCGCGGTGGTCAGGTGCGACCGGTCGACGTAGAGCCGGTCGACGGGGCGGGCGGGGACGGTGGTGGTGCGGGTGACCGGGTTCAGGTCGGCCGAGGGCTGCAGGTAGGCCGCGATCCCGCCGGCGGCGAGGACGTCGAGCAGGTGCTCGCCGACGCGCGGATCCACGTCGCCGGCGACGGCGTACTCGCTCGCGTCGAGCCCGTTGTCCCGCCGTCCCCGGCGGGCCCCACCCGCTGACACCGGACATCCTCCTCATCACGCGCCCGCGGCGCGGTCGCCTGAGCCCCCTCGGCACCGCCCCGGGCACCGTGCCTTGAATCGTGACACGCCAGATGCGGTTTCCGGGAGTGTCTTGTGGCGCGCCGTACGAAGCCAGAGGCCCTGCCGCTGGTCGCGGCAGGGCCTCTATGTCCGTTCTTGCTAGGGACGTGCTAGGGGACACATCACCCGGTGGCGCTCCCGAGCCGCTCGCCGATCATCTTCATGACCTCGCCGTGTCTCTCCGGGGATAGGTGGGCGTACCGCCCCTCGGTGATCTTAGAGTTCGAGTGGCCCATGACTTTCGACAGGATCGGCATCAGTCTGATAGATCGGGGTCAGCCATTGCGGCGCGGAGGCGGGAGTGCAACTCGGCCAGGTTTCGATTTATGCCAATGATGAACTGGCTGTCAGCATCCAAGTAGGGCTGGCCCTGAGGAGTGTGGTTCGGACTGCCCTCGTACAGCTCCCAATACAGGTTCTCCTCCGAATGGCGCAACTGGTACCACGCATCCTGCACGGATTTCGGCCCTAGGAGCTTGACCTGAGCGGTGAGCTTTTCGTGATGGATTAGATCATCTGGCCCTCTGGATTTGGTGATTCCAAGCTCGTCAGTTACCGCACCCAGGGTTGCCTCGAAGTTCTGCGAGTACTCGGCCAGGTCTACATAGAGCTTTATCCGCAGTTCGCGAAGCCGATCCGCCCTCTCGCGCTGCCAGCGGATCTCGTCGATCTCTCGTTCCCTTCGCCACCGCTCGTCCTCCCTCTTCTTGCTTGCGCGCTGAGTGAGCCAAGCTGCGGTCACGGTGCCACCGACGCCGACCGCAGCCACGACGATCGGCACCCACAAGGGAGTGCTAGCTTCCATCCCCTCAGTCTGGCGTCTGCCACCGACGCCCCGATCCTCCGGTGGGGTCGCTCGTGGATCTCCGGTGGCTCCCGCCGGCCTTGCACGGCTCCGGCGGGTCTCAGGAGGGGCGCGGTCGTCCCGGGCCGCCGGGGGGCTTCCGAGGCGGGTTGGTTGCTACTCGGCTTCGTCGCCGTCGGTGACCCGAGGTGGGCGGTGCTCGGCGATCCACGCCTCGACGTCGGCACGCAACCAGACGGTCATCCCATGCAGGCGCTGGAACGGCTCGGGAAAGGTTGGGTAGCGCACGAGCTGGCGCATCCGGGTCCGGCTCACGCCGAGCAGCTCCTGCAGCTCGTGCGGGCCGACCAGCGGACCCGGGACTTCACCCACGGAGCGACCGTAGGCCGATTCGGCAGTGCCGAATTGGGTCTACCTACTTGCGCAGCCCCTTCGGGTGGCCCAGAGTGAATCCGTGGTGGCTGCCCGATACGGACCCGGACCCGGATGGGTGGTCCCACCTCGGCCCGATCGGAGGGAGCGGCAGGTGGAGCAGTTGACCGAGTTGGAGTGGCTGCGTGAGCGGGTGAAGGGGCTGGAGACTGCGTTGCAGTGCTCGCGGCGGGAGATGTTCGACCTGCGGTGCCGGTTGGCGCTGATCGCTCGAGTGACGAGGGATTCCGATCGGGTGCAGCGCGCCCCGGGGGTGGCGTTAGGCGCGATCAACGCCGCGTTGTACTCCGAGACGCAGAACCTGCCTCAGGTCGGCCGGCACGTGTCGCGGCGGCGGCCGAGGAGGGGCCTCTAAGAGCGACCGGCAGTAGGTCTGGGATCTGGGCAGACGGGAGCCCGGGGTAGTGACAGGCACGGGGCCATTGATCATCGGAGTTCTCTACGCTTCG